>NZ_JBPPND010000273.1:0-6822 GCF_051306395.1 Methyloceanibacter sp. | reverse complement strand
GACCGACGCCGAGGGCACCCGGGTGACCCGCGTCTCCGGCGAGGAGACCGCCTCACGAGGGACCAGCAGCAATCCCTGGCGGGGGGTCGATGACAAGGTGATCCGGAGCATCGCCAACAACACCACCTCACAGCTTGCCGCCGATCTGCCCGGCGGCCGCAGCGCGAGCTCGCCATCGGTAGCAGCCGCGCCGGCCGCAACCACCCCGGCGGCCGCGACCACCGCCGCAGTCGCGAAGCCGGCGCCCGCACCTAAGCCTTCGGGCGTGGTCGTGGCCCCCGTGTCAGGCGCCCCCGGCGACGGCAGCAGGTCGCTGGCCACGGCCCTCAAGAAGAAGCTCTATGCGGACGGCGTGAAACTCGTGAACGGGACGTCGGGCAACGTCTACACGGTAAAGGGCATCGTGAAGCTCACCGATGCCGGTGGCGGCAAGGAGAAGATCCAAATCGACTGGCGCGTGCTCGATCCCAATGGCAAGCGCCTGGGCACAGTCTCGCAGCAGAACACCATTCCCAAAGGCTCACTGAACGGCCCCTGGGGAGCCATCGCCGATGCAGCGGCCGGTGCCGCGGCCGACGGCATTGTCAAGCTCCTGCCGAAGTCCAGCTGACCTCCAGCTAACCCTCATCCACAAGCGGCGCTTCGTAAGTGCTTAGTAAGTTTACATGGGTGCCACACGCTTGTTACAAGCGCGCCGTGGCGTGGGAGCCGGGCCGGCTCGCCTCGCGTAGGCTGGGTCTCAAGGAACGGTCGCATGAAACTGGTTGCAGGCAACAGCAACCGCCCCCTCGCCGAGGCGATCGCCGCCTATCTCGACAGTCCGCTTGCTCGCTGCATCGTTCGTCGCTTTGCGGACAAGGAGATTTTCGTCGAGGTCCAGGAGAACGTTCGCGGCGAGGACGTCTTCGTCATCCAGTCGACCTCCGCTCCGGCCAACGATCACCTGATGGAGCTGCTCATCCTGGTCGACGCCCTGAAGCGGGCCTCCGCCCGCCGCATCACCGCAGTGCTCCCCTATTTCGGCTACGCCCGGCAGGATCGTAAGCCAGGCCCCCGCACGCCGATCTCGGCGAAGCTGGTCGCCAACATGATCGTCCGCGCCGGCGCCGACCGCGTTCTGACCCTCGACCTGCATGCCGGGCAGATCCAAGGCTTCTTCGACATCCCGACCGACAACCTTTTCGCCGCGCCGGCCATGGTCGCGGACATCAAGGATGTCATGTCCGAGGACAATGTCATGGTCGTTTCGCCGGACGTGGGCGGCGTGGTCCGCGCGCGCGGCCTCGCCAAGCGCATCGACGCGCCGCTCGCCATCGTCGACAAGCGCCGCGAGAGGCCCGGCGACTCCGAGGTGATGAACGTCATTGGCGACGTATCGGGCCATAGCTGCATTCTCGTCGACGACATCGTCGACTCCGGCGGCACTCTCGTGAACGCAGCCGAAGCGCTACTCGAAAAAGGCGCCAAGAAGGTCACCGGTTACATCACCCACGGTGTGCTCTCCGGCGGCGCGGTGGCGCGCATCATGGCCTCGCAGCTTAAGGAGCTGGTTATTACCGACTCGATCCAGCCGAGTGATTCCGTCCTGAAGGCTCACAATATCCGCGTGCTGCCCATCGCCCCGCTACTTGGCGAAGCGATCGCCCGCACCGCGGAAGAGAAGTCAGTGTCGAGCCTCTTTTACTAGCGTCGAAAGTGCCGCGCTCGACGGCACCAAGTGCGCCCCCGGGCGTTGATACCCCCATAACCTGCACTGCAACCCACCGAGGAGAGTACCCATGCACGTAACATTGGAGCATGCCGAGAAGGCCATCGCCGCCGCGCGCAAAAAAGCCCTCGAGTTGAACACCCAGATGTGTATCGCGGTGGTCGACTCCGGCGCCAATCTGAAAGCCTTCATCCGCATGGACGACGCCTGGGTCGGCTCCATCGATATCGCCATCAAGAAGGCCACCACGTCCTGCTTCTTCGGCATGGCGACAGGGCAACTCGGCCAGCTGTCACAGCCCGGCAAGCCGCTTTACGGCATCGAACATTCCAATGATGGATTGATCACCTTCCCCGGCGGCGTTCCCATCGTGGATGAGGACGGCGTGCTCGTCGGCGCCATCGGCGTCAGCGGCAGCGTGGTCGAGAACGATCATGCCGTGGCCGAGGCGGGTGTGAAGGTTCTCGGCGTGACGGAGCTACCCGAGCATCCCTGGCGGACTTAAGCGGCGAAAACCAGATTCTCCGGCAAGGCGTTGACGTCGGCGGTTCCCGTCAGCGTCATCGCCTCGTCGAGCTCTTGCGCCAGCAGCGAAAGCGCGGCGGTGACACCCTGCTCGCCATGAGCCGCGAGCCCGTAGACATAGGCGCGCCCCACCAGGCAACCATTCGCGCCACGCCCCAGCGCCTTCAAGATGTCGGAGCCGGAGCGGACGCCGCTATCCAGAATCACCTCGACATCGTCGCCGACCGCCTCTCGAATCCGCGGCAGCATGTCGATGGTGCTGCTGGCGCCGTCGAGCTGACGGCCCCCGTGATTGGAGACGATGACGCAATCGGCGCCGAGCCTGACGGCGAGCTTGGCGTCCTCCGGATCGAGGATGCCTTTCACGATCAGCTTGCGCTGCCAGTGATGACGAACCCATTCGAGATCGTCGGGCGTCACCGAGCCCTTGAAGCGCGGTTCGGCCCAACCGGACACAGTCGCCAGATCGGTGCCGTCGGGCGAATAAGGCGCGAGATTGCCGAGCGTCGGCGTGTTGCGCAGCCAATCGTAGAGCCAGCGTGGTTTTCGTACGATGCGCGCCACGTGGCGCGGCCGCACTTTCAAAGGCACGACCAACCCGTTGTCGAGATCGCGGTTGCGCCGTCCTTGCACCGCAGTGTCGACATTGACGACGAGCCCCGGACATTTCGCCTGCTCGGCCCGTTGGAGGAGCCCCGCGTTGATCGCGCGGTCCTTCATCATGTAAAGCTGAAACAGAAACGGCGTCTCGACCGCGGCGGCCACATCCTCGATGGAGCAACTCGCCAGTGTGCTGAGACAATACGGCACGCCGTATGCAGCCGCGGCGCGCGCCGCATGAATTTCCGCGCGGGGGTAGAACACGCCGCCCATGCCGATCGGCGCCAAGGCAACCGGGATCGCCGCGCGCTGTCCGAACAGAACCGTGTGCATGTTGCGGCTGGCCACATGATCGAACACCCGCTGCCGCAACCGCAACGCCGCGAAGTCGTCGCGGTTTCGCTTGAGGGTTACCTCGTCGTTGGAACCGCCTTCGAGAAAGTCGTAGATCGCGATCGGCAGCCGCCGCTTGGCCGCACGCTTCAAATGACCGGGATGCCGCGCCAAAGCCGGCGGCCTGACCATGGCCCCACCGCGCAACTCCGGTGCGTCGATCGATCCAACCCGTTCGGCAATGGTATCGGCGAGTTCACTGTCGAAGCGTTCGTTCATACCCTACGCTCTTACCCCGATCCGCGCGGATCGCAAACTCAATGAGGCGGCAAACTTGACGCAGCCTCTGACCAAAGCCGCTATATCTACTCCTGAGCTAACTCAAAACCGACCCTGTCGGGAAATTAAGCCCTCTTCATGGTTGTATCTCATCATGCTTAACCCCATCACCAAGGCTCATCCATGAGATTCGCGCGCAAGACCGCCATCACCGTCGCGGGCGCCGGCAGCGTCGGCTGCTATGTCGGCGCGCTCCTGGCCGCGTCGGGGCGGAAAGTCACACTCCTGTCACGTGCGCCGCTGGCAGAGGCCATCGCGCGTCACGGCATTCGCGTGTCCGATCTCGCTGGAGGCGACACGATCCTGCCCCCTACGACCCTGACCGCCACCACCGACGCCTCGGCTGCGCTGCACGGCGCGAAGATCGTGCTGGTCACGGTCAAGTCGCGGGACACCGAGACGATGGCTCAATTGATCAAGGCGTATACGGCCAAGGACGCAATTGTCGTCAGCCTGCAGAACGGCGTGGAGAATGCCTTGGTCCTGCGCCGCGTCCTTGGGTCGAAGCGCCGTGTCGTCGCCGCCATGGTGCCGTTCAACGTGGTGCAGAACCGCGAAAGCGGTGAAGCTCCGCGCTTCCACCGGGCAACGAGCGGCGTGATCCGGATCCAGACAGGCGTCGAGGGCTTGCGCAAGCTGCTCAACGTAAAGGGAGCGCGCGTGGCCGAGCACCCCGACATCGAGGCGGCCTTGTGGGGCAAGCTCCTCGTAAACCTCAACAATGCGCTCAATGCCCTGTCTGACCTGCCGCTACATCAGCAACTTCGCGACCGCCGCTGGCGTCTCCTGATGTCGCGGCAGATGCGCGAGGGGCTCGCCGTCCTGCGCGCGGCCGGCGTCCGCCCTGCGCCGATCGAAGGGGTGCCGCCCCGGCTCATGGCCTTCGCGCTGCGCCTCCCCGACGCCCTGTTCAGGCTCGCCGCGCGGGGCATGCTGGCCGTCGATAAGAATGCCCGCTCGTCCATGTGGGATGACCTGCGGATGGGCCGCCTGACGGAGATCGACCATCTCCAAGGCCAGATCGTGCGGTTGGCAACCGGACATGGCATACCCGCCCCCCTGAACCGACGGGTCCTGGATCTCGTCAAGGAGGCGGAAAAGGCGCAAAACGGCTCGCCCGCGCTTACTCCGGAGGCGATCGGCGCCCGCGCGCTAAGACCGCAACCGGAAGCCTCGTAGGCGATTGTCTTCCCGTGGGCCCTTAGGCTATAAGCCTCTCGAATTCCGTCGCGGCGGCTTAAATGACAGCGCCGCGCCCGTTCTTGCGGGGCCGGCTTCCGGCCCCCTCATTATTTCAGACGTTTGGAGGATTACATGGCTGAGGCGATCGAACTCAAGGCGTGGGCCCGGGGCCGCACCGGCACCGGCGGCGCCCGCGAGGTCCGCCGCGAAGGGCGCGTTCCCGGCATTATCTATGGCGGCAAGGACGAGCCGCAGAACATCGCTCTGGAGACCAAGGAAATCTCCAAGCAGATCCAGACCGGTCACTTTCAGAGCACGATCTTCATGATCGACATGGATGGCACCAAGATCCGCGTAATCCCCCGCGACGTGCAGCTCGATCCGGTTCGCGATTTCCCCCTCCACGTTGATTTCATGCGGCTGGCCAAGGATGCGCAGGTGACGGTGGACGTGCCGGTGCACTTCCACAACGACGCCGCTTCCCCTGGCTTGAAGCGCGGCGGCGTGCTCAACGTGGTGCGCCACGATATCCCTGTGCGCTGCCCCGCCGACAGCATCCCTGAGTCCTTCGAGATCGATCTGACCGGCCTTGAGATCGGCGACTCGATCCACATCTCCTCGGTGAAGATGCCCGAGGGCGTGGTCCCGACCATCACCGACCGCGACTTCACCATTGCCACTATTGTCGGCCAGAAGGCAGAGGAGTCGGAGGAAGAGGCCGAGGGCGCCGAGACTGCGGAGGGCGCTGCGGACGAAGACGAGGACAAGGAAGACAAGGACGAGGAGAAGAAGGAGTAGCCTTCTTCTTTGGCTTCGCGGCCGGGTCCGGCCGCCGATCGGGATGACGCGATGAAGCTCTTTGTCGGCCTCGGCAATCCGGGGGCGCAATACGCCTTCAACCGTCATAATGTCGGCTTCATGGCGCTCGACGCCATCGCCGATGCCCATGACTTCCCCGCTTGGCGCAAGCGCTTCACAGGCTTCGTGTCCGAAGGCCGCCTCGGCGGCGAGCAGGTGCTTCTCCTGAAGCCGCAAACCTACATGAACGAGTCCGGGCGCTCGGCGGCCGAGGCCATGCGCTTCTACAAGCTCGACGAAAAGGATGTAATCGTCTTCCACGACGAACTGGATCTGGCGCCCGGCAAGGTCCGCGTGAAGACCGGCGGCGGCGTGGCCGGCCATAACGGACTCAAATCTCTGAGTGCGCATCTCGGCAACGACTATATGCGCGTGCGCATCGGCATCGGCCATCCCGGCCACCGCGAGCGCGTGGTGGGCTACGTGTTGCACGACTTTGCCAAGGCGGACTCCGACTGGCTGGAGGGGCTTCTCGGCGCGATGGCCGAAGCAGCGCCGCATCTCGCCGACGGCGCCAACGACAAGTTCCAGACCCAGGTGGCGTATCTGATGCAAGGCGAAGAGCCTGAGACGAAGAAGGCCAAGCCGGCGAAGACGCAAGACAAGCCGCCGGCACCGGCGCCCGCGAAGGAAGAAAAGCAGGTCCAAGAGGGAGCGCTTGCCGCCAAGCTGCGCCGCTGGTTCGACTCGTGAGGACAAGAGAGTAGATGGGATTCAAATGCGGCATCGTCGGGCTGCCTAATGTGGGCAAGTCCACCCTGTTCAACGCGCTGACGCAGAGCGCCGCGGCCCAAGCCGCCAACTATCCGTTCTGCACCATCGAGCCCAATGTCGGCGACGTGCCGGTGCCCGATCCGCGTCTCGACAAGCTTGCCGGGATCGCCAAGTCGGCGCAGACCATCCCCACACGGCTGACCTTCGTGGACATCGCCGGCCTAGTGCGCGGCGCCTCCAAGGGAGAAGGGCTCGGCAACCAGTTCCTCGCTCATATCCGCGAGGTGGACGCCATCGCCTACGTGCTGCGCTGCTTCGAGGACCCGGACGTGGTCCACGTGGACGGCAAGGTCGATCCTCTTGCCGACGCCGAAACCATCGAAACCGAGCTGATGCTCGCCGATTTGGATAGCCTCGAGCGCCGGATCCCGATCCTCGAGAAAAAGATTCGCGGCCAGGACAAGGAGGCGAAAGAGACGCTGGCGCTTCTGGAGCGCATCTTGCCGCTGCTCCGCGACGGCAAGCCGGCGCGCCTCGCCGAGGTCACCGACGACGAGCGCCCC
>NZ_JBPPND010000272.1:0-3858 GCF_051306395.1 Methyloceanibacter sp. | reverse complement strand
GTCCTTCAGCTCCCGCTTTCGCATCGACGAGCTGAGCGACCATGCCCAGTGCGACAATCGCCTGAGACTTAAGTTCGCCGGGTGTCTTGGCCGTTAGCTGCGTCTTGAGGGCTTCTCGTGCAATTGTGCGTCCCTCGGAAGTGTGCGCGGCGGTGAGAAAGTAGGCCACTGAAGCGGCGGCGTGGGTGCTGCTGCGGGGCGCCCGGAAAGGGAGCCAGTGGCTAGCCTGACCTCGAGTGATTCGGCTCGGGGGAAGGCGGGGGATGTATGGCTTGGACAACTACGCGGCGGTGCGGCGGTTCGTTTTCGTCGAAGGTCACAGCGAGCGGGAGGCGGCGCGGGTTTTCGGACTGGCGCGCAAGACGGTGGCGAAGATGTGCCGGTTCTCGGCGCCGCCGGGCTACCAGCGCACGAAGCCCGTTGAGCGGCCTACATTGGGCCCGTTCGTCGGCGTGATCGACGCCATTCTAGAAGCCGACAAGCAGGCGCCGCCGAAGCAGCGGCACACGGCACAGCGGATCTTCGAGCGGCTGAAGGCGGAGCACGGCTACGCCGGTGGCTACACGGTGGTGAAGGACTACGTGCGTGAGCAGAGGATCTCGTCGCGCGAGACGTTCGTGCCGCTGGCGCATCCTCCGGGGCACGCGCAGGTCGACTTCGGTGAGGCCATTGGCGTGATCGGCGGCGTTCGCCAGAAGGTTCACGTGTTCTACATGGACCTGCCGCATTCGGACGCGCCGTTCATGAAGGCCTATCCGGCCGAGACGACGGAGGCCTTCCTCGACGGCCACGTGTCGGCGTGTGCCTTCTTCGGTGGCGTGCCGCAGTCGATCCTGTACGACAACACGAAGTTGGCGGTGGCCAAGATCTGTGGTGACGGCACACGCGAGCGCACGCGGGCGTTCACGGGTCTCTTGAGCCACTACCTGTTCGCCGACCGCTTCGGCCGACCCGGAAAGGGTAACGACAAAGGCAAGGTCGAGGCTCTGGTCAAGCATGGCCGCCGGCAGTTCCTCACGCCCGTGCCGATCGCCGAGAGCTATGCGGTATTGAACGCCAGGCTCGAAGCCGATTGCCGATCGCACCAGGCGACGCGATCAGGACGCCACACCGAGACCATCGCCGAGCGGTTGCGTGCCGACCTCGCGGCGTTCCGTGCGCTTCCCGCGGCATCGTTCGAACCCTGCGAGGTACGCACCGGGCGCGTGTCGTCGACGGCACTCGTGCGCTATCGCGGCAACGACTACTCAGTGCCGACAAGCTACGGCTTCCGCGAGGTGGTCGTGAAGGGCTTCGTCGACGAGGTCGTGATCCTTGCCGGCTCAACCGAGATCGCACGTCATCGTCGCTCCTACGACAAGGCGGCGCTGGTGTTCGATCCGCTGCACTACCTGGCACTGATCGAACAGAAGCCCGGCGCCCTCGACCAGGCGGCGCCGTTGCAGCACTGGGACCTGCCGGAGCCGTTCGCGCATCTGCGCCGCCTGATGGAGGCGAGGATGGGGCGCAAGGGCAAGCGGGAGTACATCCAGGTGCTACGGCTGATGGAGCTGTTCGCGCGCGATGTCGTGGCCAGCGCCGTCGCGCAAGCAATCAAGCTCGGCGCGATCGGCTTCGATGCGGTGAAGCAGTTGACATTGGCTCGCGTCGAGCGCCGCGCTCCACAGCTCGATATGGCGGCCTACCCCTACCTGCCGAGACCGAGGGTGGCGACGACGCAGGCAGCAGACTACGCGGCGCTTCTCGAGGGAGCAGCGGCATGACGAGGACCGCCGACAAGCCGCAAGTCCTGCTCGAGCACCACCTCAGGGTCCTCAAGCTACCGACGTTCCTCGCCGAGTACGAGAAGGTCGCGCGTGAAAGCGCCGCCGACGGCATCGATCATCCGCGCTATCTGTTGCGGCTCGCCGAACTCGAGCTGATCGAGCGCGAACGCCGGCTCGTCGATCGCCGTATCCGGGCAGCCAGGTTCCCGGCGACCAAGAGCCTCGATACCTTCGACTTCATGTCGATCCCGGCCTTGAACAAGATGCTGGTCCTGGAGTTAGCACGTTCGGAGTACGTGATCCGAAATGAGAACGTCATCGCGCTCGGACCCAGCGGCACCGGCAAGACGCACGTGGCGCTCGGGCTCGGACTTGCCGCCTGCCAGAAGGGCTTCTCGGTCCTCTTCACGAGCACAGCATCGCTGGTCAACCGGCTGATGGAGGCGCGCGATGGCCGGCAGCTCTCACGGCTGCAGGCACAGCTCGCGAGCGTGAAGCTTCTGATCGTCGACGAGTTCGGCTACGTGCCGCTGTCGCCGACCGGCGCCGAGCTGCTGTTTGAGGTCTTCTCACAGCGCTACGAGCGCGGCAGCACCATCGTGACATCCAATCTGCCGTTCGAGGAGTGGACCGGCGTCCTCGGCTCCGAGCGCCTTACCGGCGCCCTCCTCGACCGGCTCACCCACCACGTGCACATCCTCGAGATGAACGGCGAAAGCTATCGTCTCAAGCACGCTCGCAACCGTCGGCACAAAGCCGCCAAGGCGACCGCCGGGCAGTCCGATCCCGACACAGGCGAGATCACGTCGCCATAGCTTCTCATTCCGCTTCGCTCACCTCACCGCCAGCGAAGACGCGAAAAGCACGAAGGCCCCCTCGAGGGGGCCTTCGTGCTTCAGCCGACGCTACCGTCACTGGTTACCAATCACGCCGCCACGGTGGCTCCCTTTTGCGCCGCCGTTGACAGGCATACCCTCATGACACTTCACGAAGTCCACCCGCACGGCGTCCGCGATGATGTCCATTTCCGGGGCCAAGCCGCCGATGCAATCATGAATAGCCATCATGTCGGCGACGCCGCGTGCGTTCGCCTCCGATGGGCCCGTGTAGTGAGCAAGAAGTACAACAAACGAAGCTCATCGGCGGCGCCGGGTGCCTGGTAGCGACGACAGCCACGGTTAGCGCAGCTGCTGCAGAGCCCTAGATGACTCTTGGAAAGGCCGCACAGCCCCGCAGTTGGGTTGGGGATAGATGGGTGGCCTCAAGAAAAGCGGCCGTCCTGGACTCTCATGGGGCATCCTATGCATCGCCCAACAAACTTAGGTGGGACAGGAATAGTGCAGTGCAGCTACTTCACGTCGAGGAACCATCAACCTCAGATCAGCCCTAGTCACCTAGGACTCTCGGTGTGCCATTTAGTTCAGCTTGAAATCGAAGGCAATGGGGGCACCGCCATTGTCGTGAAGATGCTCTAGTCGACGCGATGCCTGCTGCCACGTCGGCACCTCATCATCCGCAATCCACCACATGACATAGTGGGCCACTCGGCCTCACGGAACCACTGGTCACCCTGATCCAACGTGCGGCGATGTAATCCCCTCTTCCTCTAGGCCGAACGGCCTTTCGCCAATGAGGCACGATGATGGAGCGTCGAGAATCCAAGTCAATCCGGCCTCGTCCCACCCGATTTGTGCAGTGCCCGATAAGCCTCTCGCAACGGCATCCTCAATGACGAACCGGCCGAATCCCTTGCGGGTGGATTGTGACACAGGCGGACCGCCAGTTTCCCGCCACGACATCCGAAAGCGTTGCGTGCGAGCGTTAGCACTCCCATCCTCCGTCCCTTTGTCGGCACTCACATCCTCCGTCCATTCAATGTCAACAAGGCCCTGCGGAACGGATAGCGCACCGTACTTGGAGGCGTTGGTCGCCAGCTCATGAATGGCGAGGCCGATATGTTGCGACGCTGCGGGGTTCAGAAGAATCGATGGCCCCGCCAAGCGGATCCGGCCGTCTCCTGGATCAAGAAATGATGCAAGCTGCGCCGACACGAGGTCGTGGACGAGAACCCCACCCCAATTCCTATCGACCA
>NZ_JBPPND010000271.1:0-2635 GCF_051306395.1 Methyloceanibacter sp. | reverse complement strand
AATATGAGACGTTAGGCCGGAGTGCTTAATCGGGCCTAAACGGCGGGGGGGGCACCGCGCGGGGATAAGGCTTCAGACTTTCTCTCCCCCACCTCCTCCGTCATGGCCGGGCTTGTCCGGCCATCCACGTCTTGCAGACTCAATTCTATGCGCGGAGGCTGGGTCTATATTCTCACCAACAGCCGAACGGCATCCTCTATACCGGCGTGACGCGGGACATCGCGCGCCGCGCCTGGGAATCGTGAAGGCACGGCGCCGGGCTTTACCCGCCGCTACGGCGTGAAGCGTCTTGTGTGGTGCGAGCAACATGACACGATTGCCGGCGCCATTCAGCGCGAGAGAACGATGAAGCACTGGCCGCGCGCGTGGAAGGTGCGGCCGATTCTCGCCATGAACCCCGGATGGGACGATCTCTACGACAGCGTGCCGGGTATCCACGAATGGCCGTGCCGCAGTCGAAGACGTGGATGGCCACCCGGGTCGGCTTCGCCGGCCCGGGCGCAGGCTCAAGACAAGCCCGGCCATGACGAGTTTGGGAGGTGGGGCAGCCGAAGGCGTCAATGGCGGTACAAAACAGTCATCGCCCCTACTCCCACTCGAGGTGCCGGCGGCTTGGAGGTGATGTCGTAGACCACGCGGGGTGCTCGCGCACCGCGTTGATGCGTCTTAAGCAGCGAGCATCGCGGCGCCACCGCCCGTACGCTTCGCCCGATACAGAGCGCGATCCGCCGCGCGAAGAATAGATTCTCTATTGGCCCCGTCCTGCGGATAGACCGCCATACCGATGCTAACGCCGAGCTTGGCGTGACCACCCAAGCGCATCTCGAAAGGCTGTTCAAAGGCTGAGAGAATGGTGCCGGCGATGGATTCTACCGAGGAATGGGGTGCGGCGGCGTGCAAGACGATGATGAACTCATCGCCTCCCGCCCGTGCAACCACCCCGTTGTCGCTCGCCGCAGTTCTCAGGCGCGCCGCCGCCTGCTGCAGGATATAGTCGCCGGCCGCGTGGCCATGGCCGTCGTTGACACACTTGAAACGATCGAGATCGACAAAAAGGAGCGCAAAGCCACCAGGCGAGCTCTGCTGGTCCCCGATCAGACTATCGATCATGCGGCTTATGAACCCGCGGTTCGGCAGCCCGGTGAGATGATCATGGTCAGCGAGATGCCGCAGGTGCGCGATACGCTCCTGAGCTTCGCGGGTGCTCTGTACATTTATGAGGGCAGCCGTAAGGCCAGAGAGAACCGCTAACAGCGTGACCGCCGCTATTGCCGTTGCCAGAAGCGTATTGTCGATTTGCGGGGCGTCGATGATTACGGTCGGGTCGTACTGAACTGTGGCCGCCCCCATCGCGGTGAAATGCAAAGTGCAGATGGCCACTGTGAGCAGACCGGCCGCCAGCAATTTCGACTGAGTGACTTTGAACCCCCACATGGCTCCCACGGCAAAGACGGTTCCCAACACGATCGAGGCTGCGACCAGGATCGAGTCCCATTGGATGCGTCCTGCTATGCTCATGGCGCTCATGCCAGAATAGTGCATGGTGGCAATCCCGAATCCGATCACCGCGCCTGCCGCAACGACTTTGATATTGGACGCCGGATCGCTTGCAATGCAGAAGCCGATTCCGGTAACGGAGATCGCGATCAGCAGCGACGAGAGGGTCAGGATTGCGTCGTAGGTCGTCGGGATCGCCGACTTGAACGCCAGCATGGCAATGAAGTGCGTTGCCCAAATGCCTGAACCGCTAACCACGGCCGTCTGCAGAATCCAAGCCAAGCGCCGGAAGCCACGAGAGCTGGACGACGTCGCGTACAAGTACCAGGCGGTCCAAGCGGTGAGCGCGCAGATCGCGACGGCGATCAGCACGAGGCGGTAGTCGTGCTCGTACCTGATACAGTCGAGAACCCGATACATGCTTCCCCACCCCCCGTTTTCGGGCCGGTGGGCGGACGCTAAGCCATCACGGTCCGATCTGATCTGGGTCAGTCGAAAACCGGGTTACCAAATCGTTAAAATGACGAGCTCGGGGGCCAATTGTTGTGAGATTTCCGTCCGCTGTCCCCTGATCACCGAGCCCACTTTGGGCTAACGGTGGGCAAAACACTGCAAGATCACTCCCACTCGATCGTGCCCGGGGGTCATTTATGCGCGACGACCGCCTGGGACGACTGCGGGACGACCATCGGCAAGGACCGGCGTGCCAGCCGCTCGCCCACTTTCCACATCCACTCGAAGCTTGCCACGAAGAGGCCGACAGCGAGCGTGGAGAGCACGAGGCCCACAACGCCGATATCGCTGAAGCTTTGCTGCATGGTCCATAGGAACTGGAACACGCACAACACGGCGACCACGACGAGCGTGGACCGCCGCCCGATATAGCTCACGATGAAGGCGCCGAGTGGCGCGCCGATCGCCACGATCGGCGCGGCGGCAAGCCAATTCCCGAAAACCCCGGGCTGCACGCCGGAGAAGAGAAGCTTCACCGCGATGCCGACCACCGAGGTGAAGGCCATGAGGACGACGGAGGATGGGATGGCGACCTTCAGATCGGCGCGCATGAGAAGCACCATCACCGCGTAAAGGATCATGTCGATCCCCACTCCGGTGACCGAAGCCACGCACGCGCCGCCCA
>NZ_JBPPND010000270.1:0-16208 GCF_051306395.1 Methyloceanibacter sp. | reverse complement strand
TGGCTTCCAGCCCGCGTCCGTCAGCGCCTGGGTCGCGGCGCCCATGGCATAGATTATAAAGTCGTCGACCTTGCGCTGTTCCTTCGGCTCCATCCAATCATTGGGATTGAACGTCCCTTCGGTGCCGTCGCCGCGCGGAACCTGACAGGCGACCTTACAGGATAGATCGGAGACTTCGAACTCTTCGATCCGCTTTGCCGCGTTCTCGCCAGAGGTCAGGCGCTTCCAGGCGTGCTCGTGGCCCGAGCCAAGAGGCGAAACGAGACCCAGACCTGTAATGACGACACGTCGCATCGCGCCTTCGCGTGACCTTTGAAGAAAGATCGGTTGTCTAGCCGTTAGGGGCTACGTAGTTGCACCGTGCGGACGCCTTGGGGCGTCCGCGCGGTTATCGGGTCAAGCCGCCGTGTTCTTGTCCAAGAACTTGATGTCGTCGCCGACGGTGAGAATCGTTTCGGCGGCGTCGTCCGGAATCTCGCATCCGAACTCCTCCTCGAACGCCATCACCAGCTCGACAGTGTCGAGGCTGTCAGCCCCAAGATCGTCGATGAAGCTTGCATTCTCGGTGACCTTGTCGGCCTCAACACCGAGATGCTCCACCACGATCTTCTTCACGCGCTCCGAGATATCGCTCATGTCCTCCTCACCGTCCCTTAGCTGTCAGTTCCACAGGCCTCATGTACCCCCGAGCTTGCGGCTCATGGCCTAACACACCCCCGAGCGGTAAGTTAGGAGGGTTGATCGCGGCGGGATTGTACTTTGTCAAGCCCCCACAAAACGGCCGTTTGGGTAGCATACTATATGTGACTTTGCCAGAAGCCCTTACCTGGTAAATCGGCTTGCCAAAAGCTCTCAAGCCGGCCTACCAACCCTTTGTCCTACAAGCACTTAGACCATTATCATGCCGCCGTTCACGTGCATCGTCTCGCCCGTGACATAGGACGCTTCGTCGCTTGCGAAAAAAACCACCGCGGCGGCGATGTCTTCGGGCTGACCGAAGCTTTGCGCCGGGATGGCGGCGGCAATAGCCTCGGTTTGCTTCTCCGTCAAGGCATCGGTCATGGGCGTCGAGATAAAGCCGGGCGAGATGCAGTTCGCCGTGATGCCCCGAGAGGCCACTTCCCGGGCGAGCGACTTGGTCATGCCCACGAGCCCCGCCTTGGACGCGGCGTAATTGCCCTGCCCCGGATTGCCGAACACACCGGAGATCGAAGAGATATTGACGATGCGCCCGGCACGCCGGCGCATCATGCCGCGCAAGATGCCGCGCGTCAGCGTGAAGACCGAGGTGAGATTGACGGCGATGACGTCGTCCCACTCCTCGTCCTTCATGCGCATGAACAGGTTGTCGTGGGTGATGCCCGCATTGTTCACGAGGATGTCGACCTGCCCGAGCGTCTTCTCGGCGGTGTCCGCAAGCTGCGCGACCGCAGGCCGGTCCCGCAGATCGCACGGCAGCACGAAGACCCGCTCGCCGAGTTCCGACGACAGAGCTTCCAGCTTTTCCGCATTGGTGCCGGAGATCGCCACCGTCGCGCCCTGGCCGTGCAGAGCCCTGGCGATGGCGCCGCCAATGCCGCCACTGGCGCCGGTGACGAGGGCGTTCTTTCCCTTGAGGTCGAACATTCTAACTCTCCTTGTTCGAGCGCGCCGCTAACCGGCCAGCGCGGCGGCCGCGGCTTCCAACTCGTCGGGCGTACCCACGCTCTTAGACTCGATGCCGTCGAAGCGCCGGGCGATACCGGTGAGCACACGGCCCGCGCCCACCTCGTAGACCGTGTCCACGCCGTTGCCGGTAAGATAAAGCATGGTCTCGCGCCAGCGCACCATGCCGGTGACCTGCTCCACGAGACGGGTTCTGATCGCCTCGGGATCCGAGATCGGCTCGGCAAGCACGTTAGCGACAAGCGGCACCACCGGCGCCTTGATCTCGACGCCCGCCAGCGCCTCGCGCATCACGTCCGCGGCCGGTTGCATCAAGGCACAATGGAAGGGCGCGCTCACCGGCAACAGCACGGCGCGGCGCGCGCCGTAGTCCGGCGCAAGCTTCACCGCACGTTCGATCGCCGTCCGCTGACCCGAAATCACCACCTGACCCGGCGCGTTGTCGTTCGCGGCCTCGCAGACCTCGCCGTCGCTCGCCGCCATGGCGAGCTCTTTGGGTTGCGCAAGATCGGCGCCGAGCAAGGCGGCCATGGCGCCCTCGCCGACCGGCACCGCCTCCTGCATGGCCCGGCCCCGGGTTTTCAAGAGCCGCGCCGTGTCTGCCAAGCTTAGGGCCCCGGCCGCGGCCAACGCCGAATATTCGCCGAGCGAATGGCCGGCCACAAAGGAGGTCTTGCTCTCAAGCGCCAAGCCCTTGGTTTCGGCGAGCACCCGCATGGCCGCCAACGACACCGCCATCAGAGCGGGCTGGGCGTTCTCGGTGAGCGTCAGATCGGCCTCCGGCCCCTCCCACATCAGCTGTGAGAGGTTCTGCCCAAGGGCCTCGTCTACCTCGGAAAAAACGGCTTGCGCGGCCGGGTAGGCCTTGGCCAGTTCGGCGCCCATGCCGACGGCTTGGCTTCCTTGACCGGGAAAGATAAAAGCAATGCTCATATGAAGGGAAACGTTTGGCGTTGAACGGAAGGCGCCAAAGACACTGTTTCAATCTGGCCTGTCAAGCCGAGGGGGCGCGCGGCCCAGCGCCATAAACGTCACGCCTGGGCGAACCAAAAACAAAGCCACGGACTGCAACCGTAAGTGCTAGAAACACGTTTGGATAACGAATCCACACAGCCGCCAAGCGGAGTTCCCCCCATGAAAAGTCCCCTCGCCTATGGCGTCCTGATCGGCTGCGTCACGGCATTCGCCAGTATGGCCTCTGCGGCCGAAACGCAGACTTGGCCCTGGAACGACAAGGCGCCTGTCGACCCTGCGCTGGCACTCCTGACTAGGGTCGATACGCTCAAAGTCGCCATCACCGAGCTGAAGACCCCCACTTTGGGGATTTCGGTTGAGGCTCAGGCTCCAACCACCGGATTTTCAGAGGTAAAATTGACCCCAAGGATCGGCAGCCAGACCGATGGGGTCTTTGCCTTCGACGTTCGGGGGCGGCGCCCTCAAGAGGCGGCCGCCCAGGCCCTCACGCCCGTAACAATCGATGTGGCCTATCCCGATGCGCCGCTCGGCGCCGTAGCCGTCGTCGAAGTCTATGCCAAGGAGACGTGCAAGGCCTTCTCGCTCAAGGACAAAACCGAAGTCGCCTGCACCATGAACCCGGGCTCCCAGCAGGCCCCTTAAGGCCCGCGCTTCCGCTTGCAAACCTCGCGCGACCCACTATAAAGCGCGCTACCGTAACCGCTCCGGTCGGAGGCTGAACGGAGGACCGCTCGATAGGCGGCAGGCCGAAGGGCCGCCCTCCCGTGTCTCCGCTCTCAAGGGCTTTCGCTCTCAAGAGCATTCTTGGGCCTTTCCTTCCAAAGCGCCCATGTGAGGCTTCGCGCCGGAGCAAAAGAAGAAGGAAAGGCGTCCCATGTCTCTCTACGAGCATGTGTTCCTGGCACGCCAGGACATTTCGGCCCAGCAGGCCGAAGGTCTGCAGCAGACCTTCCGCTCTCTGATCGAAGAGAACGGCGGCAAGGTCGGCAAGACCGAGTATTGGGGGCTCAAGTCCCTCACCTATCGCATCAAGAAGAACCGGAAAGCGCACTACACCCTGATGAACATCGACGCGCCGCATGAGGCGGTCGCCGAGATGGAGCGTCAGATGGGGCTGTCCACCGATGTCATCCGCTTTCTCACCATCAGGGTGGACGAGCATGAAGACGGTCCGTCCGCGATGATGCGCCGCTCCGACCGCGACGATCGCGACGGCCGTGGTGACCGCGGCGACCGTGGTGACCGCGGCGATCGTGGTGACCGCGGAGACCGTGGTGAGCGCCGGGGTCCACGCCGCGACCGTGATCATGCGCCTCGCGAGCCGCGCGCCGAGACCGCCGAAGCCAAAGACAACGCCGGTGGCGGGGAGCAATCCGAATGAGCACGACCACGATTCAAGCGCGCCGCCCGTTTTACCGCCGGCGCAAGACTTGCCCGTTCTCCGGCGATAAGGCGCCGAAGATCGATTACAAGGATGTGAAGCTGCTTCAGCGCTACGTGTCCGAGCGCGGCAAGATGGTGCCGAGCCGGATCACGGCGGTGTCCGCCAAGAAGCAGCGCGAGCTCGCCCGCGCCATCAAGCGCGCGCGGTTCCTCGGTCTCTTGCCTTACCTTATCCAGTAGGCACGCGGCCCGGGCCCAAAGGCCCGTAACAGACCTGATTGAAGTTGGGGCGGGCCTTCGGGCCCTCCTCTAACCGCTCCTCAAGGAGGCGGGACAGCGAAACCGATGTCGACACATCTTCTCATAGGCGCAGGCGCGGGCCTGGTTTCAGCGGCGCTGTTCGCATCGGCAGCCGTCTCGGCCGCGCTCGCCAGCTTCCTTCTCTATCTGTGTGCTCTGCCGCTGTGCCTTGCCGGCCTCGGCTGGGGGCGCTCCTCTATTCTCATCGGAGGCCTGGCCGCAACCGTGGTCATGGCCTTGGCCTTGGGCCCCGTCGCGGCGCTGGTCTATGCCCTGACAATCGCCGCCCCGGCCGCCGTCCTCGTTCATCTCCTCCTGCAGGCACGGCCCGCCGCCGGACCGGAGGGCGAAAAGAGCGGGGCGCTCGAATGGTACCCGGCCGGCTGGCTCGTGGGCGCGGCGGCGCTGATGGCAGGCGCCTTGGCCGGGCTGATGGTGCTCCTCCTCGGCCCCGACGCGGAGAGCTATCGCGCCTCCATCGCCGAAATGCTGCCGCACCTCTTGAAGGCGCTGGATCCGGACGATTCCGTGTTCACCCCGGAGATGGTCGAGAATCTGAAGACGGTTCTCGCCAAAGCATTGCCCGCGGCTTTCGCCGTCCTCTGGCTGACCGTCATGCTCTTCAATCTCTGGCTCGCCGGCTACATCGTCGCCGCCTCGGGCCGGGCCTTGCGCCCCTGGCCCGATTTGCACGGGCTCGAAGTGCCCAACGTGTTCGTTGCCGTGTTCGCCGGCGCGCTCGTCGCCTCGTTCGTTCCCGGCGTGATCGGTCTGATCGCCACCGGCCTCGCCGGCGCGATGCTGTTCGCCTACGTGCTTCAAGGCCTGGCGGTGATCCACGTCTATAGTCGCGGCGTCCCCTTCCGCCCCCTTCTGCTGGCGGTGGTCTATCTCGGAATTCTGCTTCTGGGCTGGCTGGCCATCATCGTGGCCATCCTCGGCCTGGCTGAACCTTTATTCGGTCTGCGCGCGCGCAGCGCCCACAGCCCACCGGACAACGACGCAAACGACTGACAAAGATAGGAGTACGAAAGCCATGCAAGTCATTCTGCTCGAGCGCCTAGGGCGCCTCGGACAAATCGGCGACGTCGTCACGGTCAAGGACGGCTTCGCCCGCAATTTCCTTCTGCCCCATGGCAAGGCGCTCCGCGCCACCGAGGCCAATCGCAAGCATTTCGAGAGCGAGCGCGCCCAGCTCGAAGCACGCGATCTGGAGCGCAAGGGCGAGGCCGAAGGGGTGGCCAAGAAGCTCGACGGCCAGAGCTTCATCGTCATTCGGCAGGCCGGCGACAACGGCCAGCTTTACGGCTCCGTCTCCACGCGCGACATCGCCACGGCGGTGACGGAGGGCGGCTTCTCCATCGAGCGCCGCCAAGTGCAGCTCGACAGGCCGATCAAGATGCTCGGCCTGCACGAGGTGCGCGTGGCGCTCCACGGCGAGGTGTTGCCGCACGTGCTCGTCAACGTCGCCCGCACCGACGACGAAGCCGCCCGCCAGGCTCGGGGCGAGGACGTCACCCAGGAGCTGACCGAGGAGGAGGAGGAAGCCGAAGAAGCCCGCCTGGCGGCCGAAGGCCTGTTCGAGGAAGGCTCCGCACCTGAGGAAGAAGAGCTCGCGGAAAGCATGGCAACGACTGAAGAGACGGCAGAGGACGCGGAAGACACGGAAAAGTCTTCGTAAGCGTGACGTTTCGCGACAGAAAACTTTAATGAACAGCGGAGGCAGGTTGTTGTCTCGCCTGCCTCCTGTACCTAAAGTGCTTCAGGCTCAACTTCGGCGAATAGAGGAAGCCCGAAGCTATGATCCGGCGTGCGGCCTAGATGTTTCGCCCGCTCAGCTACTTTCTAGAGCGGACCGTGACGACCGGTCATCTCAGGATGATCGATGCCGGTGGGCGCGCTTGCGAGTTTGGCGATCATACCGGCGCCCCGGTCATCGCCCGTATCGGCGACAAACGGACCGAGCGGCAACTCGCTCTGAACGCGCCCCTTGCCATTGGCGAGGCCTATATGGAGGGGCGGCTCGTCTTCGAGCAAGGCACGCTCTACGATTTTCTCGAACTCTTGCTGACCAATGTCCCCCCGCAGCGCTGGCCGCACTGGCTTCGGCTGGTCGATACCCTCGCCTACGTCACCCGGCGCTTGCGGCACTATAATCCCGTCGGCCGCGCACGCCGGAACGTCGCGCATCATTACGACATCGATGGCTCGCTCTACGACCTCTTCCTCGATCCGGACCGCCAATATTCCTGCGCCTATTTCGAGGATGAGGGCATGACGCTGGAGGAAGCCCAGGAGGCGAAGAAGCGCCATCTCGCGGCCAAGCTCGATCTCTCCGACGGGATGCGGGTGCTCGATATCGGCTCCGGCTGGGGGGGCCTCGCGCTTTTTTTGGCCAAGACCTCCCATGTGGACGTGACCGGCATCACCTTGAGCGAGGAGCAACTCAAGATCGCCCGCCAGCGCGCCAACGCTGAAGGGCTCTCGAAAGCGGTCGATTTCGAGCTTTGCGATTATCGCAACCTGGAAGGCAAGTTCGACCGCATCGTCTCGGTCGGCATGTTCGAGCACGTGGGCGCGGCCCACTACCGCAGCTTCTTCCAGCAAGTGAACCGGCTGCTTACCGATGACGGGGTGGCCGTGATTCATTCCATCGGCCGGTTCGACGGCCCCGCAGCCACCAATCCTTTCATCGCGAAGTACATCTTCCCCGGCGGCTACATCCCGGCCTTGAGCGAGGTGCTACCGGCGGTCGAACGCGCGGGTCTGCTCGCCACGGACCTCGAAATCTTGCGGCTCCACTACGCCATGACCTTGCGCCATTGGCGACAGCGCTTCCGCGCCTCCTGGCACACGGCGGCGGAGAAGTTCGGAGAACCCTTCTGCCGCATGTGGGAGATGTATTTGGCGGGCTCCGAAACGGCCTTCCGCTATCAGAACCTCATGGTCTTCCAGATTCAGCTGACCAAGGATCTGGCCGTGCTGCCGCTGACCCGCGACTATATGTTCGATGCCGAACGGGAGCTCCGGGCCCGCGACCGCCATCCGGGTACGGCACGCAAGCGCCGGTCGAGCCGATAGGCTCCCGACAATGCCGGCTTGCTGCGCCGCAGCTGTGCACAGCGGTAATGAAACTGTCACGCACGCCCTTCGCCTGTTGGCCAACGCTCCGAATCACCTAGTCTCCAGGCGATGAGCAACGCCCTAACCCTCCCCCGTCCGACGCCCGAAACGCCGGTTTTCCGCGAAGCCCCGCACAATCTCGAGGCGGAGCAGGCCCTGCTTGGCGCCATTCTCGTCAACAACGAGGCGCTCGACCGTGTCTCGAACTTCCTGAAGCCCGGTCACTTCTTCGACCCGCTGCACGGACGCATCTTCGAGACCGCGGCGAAGCTCATCATGGGCGGCAAGCGCGCCACGCCCATTACCCTGAAGACCTTCTTCCAGGCCGACGAGCCCGTGGCCGACCTGACCGTGCCGCAATATCTCGGGCGGCTCGCAGCCAACGCCACAACCATCATCAACGCCGAGGATTACGGCCGCACGGTCTACGACCTCGCGGTGCGCCGCCAGCTCATCGAGATCGGCGAGGAGATGGTCACCACGGCCTACGATTCGCCAATCGACGCGCCGCCCGCCGCCCAGATCGAAGGCGCCGAGCAGCAGCTCTACGAACTGGCGGAGACCGGAAAATATGGCGCGGGCTTCGAGCCCTTCTCCGCGGCCCTCACCGACGCGATCGACATGGCGGCCAACGCCTACCGGCGCGACGGCGGCTTGTCCGGCATCGCCACCAGCTTCGTGGATCTCGACCAGCGCATGGGCGGCTTGCAGGCCTCCGACCTCATCATCATCGCCGGCCGCCCCTCAATGGGTAAGACGGCGCTTGCCACCAACATCGCCTATCACGTGGCCAAGGCCTACGCCGCGAGCCGCGATGGCGACACGCCGCCCGACGGTGCGGTGGTCGGCTTTTTCTCGCTCGAAATGTCGGCCGAGCAGCTCGCCACGCGCATCATCTCGGAGCAGTCGCAGATCCCCTCCGAGCGCATCCGCCGCGGCCGCATCGACTCCGACGAGTTCGACCGCATCGTCGAAGTCTCCCAAGAGCTCCAGAACCTGCCGCTGTTCATCGACCAGACCGGCGGCATCACCGTGGCCCAGCTTGCCGCTCGCGCCCGCAGGCTGAAGCGCCAGCGGGGGCTCGGCTTCGTCGTGGTCGACTATCTCCAACTGCTATCCGGCTCCTCCCGGCGGGCCCAGGAAGGCCGCGTGCAGGAAGTCTCGGAGATCACTACCGGACTGAAGGCACTTGCCAAGGAGCTTCACGTGCCCATCCTGGCGCTCTCCCAGCTCTCCCGTCAGGTGGAACAACGGGAGGACAAGCGGCCGCAACTGGCGGATTTGCGTGAATCCGGTTCCATCGAGCAGGATGCCGATGTGGTAATGTTCGTGTTCCGCGAGGAATATTACCTTGAGCGCAGCCAACCCCGCGAGAACACCGAAGAGCACCGGCAGTGGCAACAGGACATGGAAGCGGTCACCGGAAAGGCCGACGTGATCATCGGCAAGCAACGCCACGGCCCGACCGGGACGGTGACACTCCAGTTCACTCCGGAATTCACCCGGTTCTCCAATCTGGCCGCGTCGGAACGGCTGCCGGAGCGCATGGAGTGAACCCCGCGCCTCAGCGCGGCACGAACTCCGACGAAGCAGAGGTGAGAGCGGAAGCGACCGCCATTCTCACCATCGATCTCGACGCCCTTGCAGCCAACTATCGCCAGTTGTGTGACTTGGCGGAGCCGGCCGAATGCGCCGCGGTGGTCAAGGCCGACGCCTACGGTCTTGGCATGGCGGGGGCCGCGCCCGCGCTGTGGCGCGCCGGCTGTCGCACATTTTTCGTGGCGACACTCACCGAGGCGGAAGCGTTGCGCGCGCTGCTGCCGGAGGCAGTCGTCTATGTCTTCAGCGGCCTCCTGCCCGGAACGGCGGAGACTTTCCACGCCGCGCGCCTTCGCCCGGTGCTGAACAGCGCCGAGGAAATCAAAGAGTGGGCGGAATATTGCGCGCGCGCCGGCGAGACCTTGCCGTGCGCCGTCCATATCGACAGCGGCATGAACCGGCTGGGACTGTCTTCCGCAGAGGTCGAGACCGTAGCGCCTGAAGCCACCCATTGGGCGGCCTTGTCGCTGGCACTGGTGATGAGCCATCTGGCTTGTGCCGACGACGCGGCCCATAGCAAGAACGACATTCAGCGCCGCCTGTTCGACACGCTCCGGGCAAAGCTTCCCAAGGCGCCCGCGAGCCTCGCCAACTCCGCCGGCATTCTGTTGGGCTCAGACTATGCCTACGACCTCGTGCGGCCGGGCATTGCGCTTTATGGCGGCCACCCGCAGCGGCGCGGGCAAAACCCGTTCCGCCCCGTGGTTCATCTCAAAGGCCGCATTTTGCAGATACGCCAGATCGCGCCCGGCGAAACGATCGGTTACGGCGCCACGCGGACTCTCACGCGCCCCTCGCGCGTCGCCGTCGTTTCCGTGGGCTACGCGGACGGCTTGTTCCGGGCCCTCTCCACCAAGGACGGCGAGGAAGGTCTCGTCGCTCGCCTCGGGCCGCATCCCGTGCCGATCCTCGGCCGGGTCTCGATGGATCTCATCACGGTGGACGTGACAGACGCGCCCGAAACCGAGGCCCGGCGCGGCGCCTGGATCGAGCTGCTCGGGCCCAATGTCAGCGCGCACGAATTCGCGATGCATGCCGGCACGATCGATTACGAGGTCCTGACCAGCCTCGGCCAGCGCGCCACAAGGCGCTATGTGGGCGGATAGCGCGAAGCCATGGCCAAAACATCCAAAGCCTTTATCTGCCAATCCTGCGGCGCGGTCGCGCCCCGCTGGTCCGGCAAGTGCGCGGCCTGCGGGGAATGGAACTCCCTGATCGAGGAAGCGGGCACACCGACGAGTTCACCCGCCCTCGTCGCCATCAAGGGCGGCAAAGGGCGTCTCGCCAGCTTCGAGACCCTGAGCGCCCAGAACGAAGACGCCCCGCGCATGAAGACGGGCATCGCCGAACTCGACCGCGTGCTGGGCGGCGGCTTGGTCCCGGGCGCCGCGGTGCTTGTCGGCGGCGATCCCGGCATCGGCAAGTCGACGCTCCTGCTGCAAGGCGCGGCAGAACTCGCCCAGGACGGCGCCCGCGTTGTCTATCTCTCCGGCGAGGAAGCGCCAGCGCAGGTACGCATGCGCGCCGCACGCTTAGGGATCGCCGAAGCCCCCGTGGCGCTCGGCACCGAGACCAACATCGCCAATATCATCGCCACGCTCGGCAGCGGACCCGCACCGGCGCTCGTCGTCATCGATTCCGTGCAGACTCTTTGGTCGGAAGGGATCGAATCGGCCCCCGGCACGATCTCCCAGCTGCGCGGCTGCGCCGCCGCATTGATCAGCTACACCAAGGCGAGCGGCTCAAGCCTCATCCTGGTCGGCCATGTCACCAAGGACGGGCAGATCGCCGGACCTAAGGTGATCGAGCACATGGTCGATACGGTGCTCTATTTCGAGAGCCTGAGCGGCCACCAATTCCGCATCCTGCGCGCGGTCAAGAACCGCTTCGGGCCCACCGACGAGATTGGCGTTTTCGAGATGCGCCTCGAGGGGCTGAAAGAGGTAGAGAACCCCTCAGCCCTCTTCCTCAACGATGCCGACCGTGGCTCCCCCGGCACCGCCGTACTCGCCGGCATGGAAGGCACGCGGCCGATTCTCGTGGAAATGCAGGGGTTGGTCGCCCCAAGCACGCTCGGCACGCCGCGCCGCGCGGTGGTCGGCTGGGATCCGAACCGCCTATCCATGCTGCTCGCCGTGCTGGAGGCCCGCTGCGGCGTGCGTCTGGGCGGCCACGACGTGTATCTGAATGTGGCCGGGGGCTTGCGCCTGACCGAGCCGGCCGCCGATCTGGCAGCCGCCGCCGCGCTTCTGTCCTCGTTCACCGGCCATTCGGTGCCCGACGATACCGTCTATTTCGGTGAAGTGAGCCTTACGGGCGCGGTGCGGGCCGTGGGCCATACGGACCAGAGGTTGAAGGAGGCCGCCAAATTGGGCTTTAGCCGCGCCGTTGTCCCGGCCGCATCCATCGCCGAGGACCGCGCGGTGGAGGGCATTGCGCTCGGCCCCGTTTCCCAGCTTGAGGAGCTCGTGGCCTGGTTCGCGCTGCCGGCCGACTAGATTTTGCCTGCGACAATGCGCCGAGTGTTACCCGTCGGTCATTGCCCGACGGGGCCATTTATGCTTCATCGCGGGGAATCGTGGTAACGTGCGGCCGTCTGCCCGAGGGAGCCTTGTGACACATGCCAATCTCCTGGCTCGATATCATTTTGATCGTCATCATGCTCATCTCGGGCTTCTTGGCGATGGTGCGCGGCTTCACCCGCGAAGTCTTGTCGATCTTCTCCTGGGCCATGGCCGCGGTTGCGGCTCTTTATTTCACGCCCCGCTATTACGAAGTTCTGCTGCCCTATATCGATAATCCGAGCATCGCTCAGATCGCCTTCGCCGCCGCCGTTTTCATTATCACCCTGATCATCGTCAGCCTGATCACATTCCGCATCTCCGACAAGGTGCTGGATAGCCGCGTCGGCGCGCTCGACCGCACGCTCGGCTTCGTTTTCGGCTTGGCGCGCGGCTTCTTGCTGGTCGCCATCGTCTTCATTCTCTTCACCGCGCTTGCCAGAGACCAGCCGGATTGGGTCCGCAATGCGCGCTCCTATCCCATTCTTCAGCGCACGCAGGTGGCGATCGAGTCCCTGCTGCCGATGCATCCCGAGGAGTATCTCCCCGGCCAAGAAGACGATCAGCCGGTGCCGGGACCGGAAGGCGCGCCGGCGGACCCCGATCAGCCGTCGTAAGGGCGCGCGTAAGGTAAAGAGTTGCGTGGCATTGAAGCCCCTGCCAGGGCGCCTATTTATAAGGAGAGGCCCATGCCCGTGACCGAACAGGCTGACCAAGACCCCGATTTGAGCTGGCTCGAGGAAGACCGGCTGCACGAGGAGTGCGGCGTCTTCGGGATTTTCAATCATCCCGACGCCGCTGCCCTGACCGCGCTCGGCCTGCACGCGCTCCAGCATCGCGGCCAGGAGGCCGCCGGCATCGTCAGCTTCGACGGCGAGCACTTCCACACCGAACGCCGGCTGGGCCTGGTCGGCGACCACTTCACCTCCCGCCCGGTGATCGAGCGCCTGAAGGGCGACATGGCCGTGGGCCATGTGCGCTACTCCACATGCGGCGACGCCGTGCTGCGCAACGTGCAGCCGCTTTTCGTCGATCTCGAATCCGGCGGCTTCTCCCTCTGCCACAACGGCAACCTCACCAACGCGCTGACATTGCGCGAATCCCTCATCAAGAAGGGCGCCATCTGCCAGTCCACCACCGATACCGAGGTCCTCCTTCACCTCGTGGCCCGCAGCGAGAAGGCGCAATTCGTCGAGCGCTTCATCGAGGCGCTGCTTCAGGTCGAAGGCGCTTACGCCTTCGTCGGCATGACCAACAAAAAGCTGGTTGGCGCGCGCGACCCGTACGGTATCCGCCCGCTCGTCCTCGGACGCCTCGGCGAGTCCTGGGTGCTGGCCTCGGAGACTTGCGCGCTCGACATCATCGGCGCGGAGTTCGTGCGCGAGGTTGAGAACGGCGAGGTCGTCGTGTGCACCCGCGAAGGGATCGAGAGCCACCGCTTCGTGCCCAAGCACCCGGCCCGGCTTTGCATCTTCGAGTACATCTATTTCGCCCGCCCCGATTCCATCATCGGCGGCCGCTCGGTCTACGACGTGCGCAAGGAGATGGGGCGGCAACTGGCCCGCGAGGCGCCCGCCGACGCCGACATGGTCGTGCCTATTCCCGATAGCGGCGTGCCAGCCGCGGTCGGATATGCGCAAGAGTCCGGCCTGCCCTTCGAGTTCGGCATCATCCGTAATCACTATGTGGGCCGGACCTTCATCGAACCCGAACAGCGCATTCGTCAGCTCGGCGTCAAGTTGAAGCACAGCGCCAACGAGCTTCAGGTGAAGGGGAGACGCATCGTCCTTATCGACGACAGCGTGGTGCGCGGCACCACCTCCGTCAAGATCGTGCAGATGATGCGCGAAGCCGGTGCCAAGGAAGTGCATATGCGCATTTCGAGCCCGCCCATCGCCCATCCGGACTTCTACGGCATCGATACGCCGGAGCAGGACAAGCTGCTCGCCGCCAATCGCACGCTGGAAGAGATGCGCGCCTTCATCGGTGCCGATTCCCTGGCCTTCATTTCCGTCGACGGTATCTACCGGGCCATGGGCTTCGACGGCCGCGACGACGACCATCCTCAGTTCACCGACCACTGCTTCACCGGCGAGTACCCGACCAGGCTTCGCGACCGGGAAGGCCCGCCCATCCAGAAGCAGCTTTCCTTCCTCGCCGAGGTCGGTTGAGCGAATCCCGACTGAAAGATCGTATCGCGCTCATCACCGGCGCCTCGCGCGGCATCGGACGGGCTACCGCGCGCCTCTTCGCTCGCGAAGGCGCCCATGTCCTGCTGCTGGCGCGGACTCAAAAATCGCTCGAAGCCGTCGACGACGAGATCAAGGCCGATGGCGGCAAGGCCTCGCTCATTCCCCTCGATCTGGAAGACGGCAAGACCATCGATGCCCTGGGGCCATCCCTTTATGAACGCTTCGGGCGGCTCGACATTCTCATCGGCAATGCCGGCATCCTCGGGGGATTGCGCCCGCTAACCCACATTTCCTCAGAGACTTGGGAGCGCGTGCTCGCAGTCAATCTCACCGCCAACTGGCGCCTGATCCGCACCCTCGATCCCCTGCTCCGCCGTTCGGACGCGGGCCGCGTCGTGTTCGTCACCTCCTCGCGCGTGGCATCTCAGGGCCGCGCCTATTGGGCGCCCTACTCCGTCTCCAAGGCGGCGCTCGAAGCCCTAGCCAAAACCTACGCCAACGAGACGGCCGACAGCGCCGTCAAGGTGAACCTCGTCGATCCGGGCGCCACTGCCACGGCCATGCGCGCGGAGGCCTATCCCGGCGAGGACCAGGAGACGCTGCAAACACCTGGAGAGGTGGCAAAGGTCATCCTCGGCCTGTCGCTCCCCGAAACCGAAGCGAGTTGCCAGACTTTCGCCGTGGATCGGTGACATTCTCGTCACTTGAATTGCGGTGCCGCGAAGAGCGAGCGCGCTTTACACCCCGTTAACCGCCCTTGGCGCAGGACGGAACGAGGGAGAGATCCAAATGAAGTCGATGGTGAATTTGGCGGGCGAATATCGTGCGCCCACCCTGGCGGTGGCCGCCGGTCTACTCTTACTCGCACTACCGCAAACCACGCGGGCAGAGAACGCCTGTCCTGACGAGACTGGTGCGGGCGCCTGCGCCGACAGGTCCGCCCTTGCCGAAGACCTCTTGCGCCGCCGGGTCAACCGCACTCTCGCGGTGACTCCCGCCGATGAGCGCTTCAACCGGCTGAACACGCCGGGCACCAGCGCCGCGATTCCGTTCGACATGACGCCCGACGGCAGCAACACCAATTTCCGAACCAGCCTCAGCCAGTGGAGCTCGTCTTTGTCGGCCGCCGACCAGGCGAGGCTAAAGGAAGTGAGCGAAGCTTCGGACGTGGTGTTGCCCCTGCCGCGGGCGGTAAGGCCGGCTCCATCGAAATTCGACGTTTGGGCCAAAGGACGCCGCGAAGATTTTAGCGGCGAAGGCGACGCATTCACCACATTCATGGGCGCCGACTACCGCGCGAACAACGATCTCCTGATTGGCGGCATGCTGCAGGTTGATGAAGCAAGCCAGACGACGCTCGCCACACCGGACACGGCCGCCGGCACCGCTTACATGACCGGCCCCTACCTTGCCTATCGGGTCACGCCGCATATCATATTCGATGCCAAGGCGGCCTTTGGCATGGGCGAGGACAACACCATTGTCGGCGATGAACGTGCGGGATTTCGCAACCCATCGCATGCTGAGCGAGGCAAAGATCACCGGACAGTGGGGATGGCAGGGCTGGCAGCTGAGCCAAAGCGGCGCAATCTCTTATCTCGATGAGTCGAGCTCGGCTCTTGCCGACCTACCGGGAACGTCCGTCGATGTGACACGCCTGAGCGTCGGACCTGAGTTGAAGCGCCGATTCGAGGCGGGCAACGCCAGCATCGAGCCATTTGCCTTCTTCAAATCCAGCGTGGACCTGTCCGGCACCGGGCTTACCGATCCCAACGCGCTCAATACGATTGGCGCCGGCGTGACGCTTGCCGAGCCCGAAAACTACAGCATCCGCGCGGCGGCAGGGTATTCGGAGAGCACCGCAACCCCCGACACCGGCGCGGCCAGCGGAAAGGTCTCGGTCACCGTCCCGACCTCGATCCTCGGCTTCTAGGCGGGCCTTACCGGCAATCGCTAAGCCTTGCGCACCAGCATGGCGTTGATGTTGTCGTTGAATACGAACAGCATCGGATTGATGAGGCGAAGCGACAAACCGCAATCGTCTGCCATGGTCCTTAAGGACCGCGTCGTGAAGTAGTTCACGTGGTCCGGGTAGCGGAACCCGCACCATTGCGCGCCAGACACGCGGCGATTGACGCTGCCGAAATTCGGCACCCTCACATAGATGCGTCCATCATCGGCGAGCACGCGCGAGGCCTCTTGCAACAAGGCCTTGGGCTCGACCTCGTGCTCCAGGAACGAGCGAAGCATGATGCCGGTGAAGTGATTGCTGTCGAACTGTCGGATGCCCTCCAGCGCGGGGGCGTGGATCGCCTTGCCGCCACGCGGCCCCATATTGTCTTGCGCTTGCGCGGCGAGCGTCCGCGAAATCTCGATACCGAAAGGCACGAAGGGCTCGGGGAGCTCGCGC
>NZ_JBPPND010000269.1:0-3331 GCF_051306395.1 Methyloceanibacter sp. | reverse complement strand
CTTGCGCGACATGGTCGCCCGCGTTATCGCGGTGGACGACTTCTCCGCCTCGGAGCTTGAACGCAAGCCGAACGAAGAGACCCACCAGAAGCAGCATATCGCCGCCGAGTAACAGTAGAGCCCCATGCCGATTACGCTTCCCGAACTCAAGGACTGGACCTTCTCTGTCGACATCGAGGGCATCGCCTGGGCGGTCATCGACCGCGAAGGCGAGAGCATGAACGCGCTCGGCCGCCGGCCCACCGAGGAGCTTGCGAAGATCGTCGCGGCCGTCGAAGGCGCTGAGGCCGGCGAGATCAAAGGCCTCGTGTTGATGAGCGGCAAGGAGTCGAGCTTCATCGCCGGCGCCGACATCAACGAGTTCGCGGGCTTCGACACCGAGGACAAGATCAAGGAGGTGGTCGGCGAGACGCTTCAACTTCTCGACCGCATCGAGCGTCTGCCCGTGCCCGTGGTCGCCGCCATCCACGGCTACTGCCTCGGCGGCGGGCTCGAATTGGTGCTCGCCTGCGATTGGCGCATCGCCGACCGCGAGGAAGGGACGCGGCTCGGCTTTCCCGAGGTGAAGCTCGGCATGTTCCCGGGGCTGAACGGCACGGTGCGCGCGATTCAAGCGGCGGGCCCAGTGGACGCCATGACCGCGATGCTCACGGGCAAGATGCTGCGGCCTACCGCTGCACGTGCGATGGGCCTCGTCGATCAGCTCGTGCCTACGCGGCACACGCTGAAATGGGCCGCGCGCAAGGCGGTCCTGCAGAAGCGCCGGTCGAAGGGGGCGCCCTGGTGGAAGAAGCTGATGCTGAAGCAGCCGGTGCGCGGCCTCTTGGCCAAGCAGATGCGCGCCAAGACGGCTGCCAAGGTGCGCGAGGAGCACTACCCGGCGCCCTTCCGGCTCATCGATCTGTTCGAGCGTTACGGTGACGATCCGGCCCGTATGAAGAGGGCCGAGACCGAGATGTTCGCGCCGCTGATGGCGAGCGAAACCTCGCGGAACCTGCGCCGCGTCTTCAAGTTGTCCGAGATGTTGAAGGATTCCGCGCCCAAGGACGGCTTCAAGCCGCGCAAGGTCCATGTCGTCGGCGCAGGCACCATGGGCGCCGACATCGCCGCCTGGTGCGTGGTCTCGGGCATGCAAGCGAGCTTGCAGGATCTCGACGCCGAGCAGATCAAGAAGGGCCTTTCCCGCGCCAAGAAGCTGTTCAAGAAGCGCCTGCGCGGCAAGACAGCCGTCGACTCCGCCGTCGCGCGGCTGATCGCCGATCCGGACGGCAAGCAGATCAAACATGCCGACGTCGTCATCGAGGCCATCGTCGAGAAGCTCGACGTAAAGCAGAACCTATTCGCCGAGCTCGAAGCCAAAGCGAAGCCCGGTGCGGTGCTCGCCACCAACACGTCGTCGCTGAGGCTCGAGGAGATCGCCAAGCCGCTGAAGGATCCCGCCCGTCTCGTGGGTCTTCACTTCTTCAATCCCGTGGCGCAGCTCCCGCTGGTCGAGGTCGTGCGCGGCGAGGGCACGCGGGAGGAGGAGATCGGCAAGGCGTGCCGCTTCGTCACCGCCATCAACAAACTCCCCTTGATCGTGAAGAGCTGCCCCGGTTTCCTGGTGAACCGCGTGCTCGCTCCGTACATGATGGAGGCCGTGCGCCTCTATCAAGACGGCCAGCCGCGCGAGAAGCTCGATCAAGCCGCGCTCAAATTCGGCATGCCCATGGGGCCCATGGAGCTCATGGACATGGTCGGACTCGACATCTGCAACAAGGTGGGCGAGGAGCTCGATCTGGCGCCCACAAGCGGCGGCAAGCCCGACAACGTGCTGGCGACTCTCGTCAAGCAAGGCAAGCTCGGCAAGAAGACGGGCGAAGGTTTCTACGTCTGGGAAGACGGCAAGCCGAAGCGTGACGCAGCGGACTACGACGATGCGGAGTTGGCGCGCCTCGGTCGCGAGCTCATCAGGCCGCTGCTCGACGAGGCGGAACGCGCCGAAGCGGACAAGGTCGTGGAGGACGCCGACCATGTGGATGCGGGGGTGATCTTCGGCACGGGCTTTGCCCCGTTCCGCGGCGGGCCGCTGCACTACCGGAAGACGGAGAACGCCGCACCGGCGGGCCAAGCCGCGGCGTAAGGACGAAGAGGCCGGAAGGAACGACATGACGAAAGCGATACGGCGCGTTGCGGTGCTGGGCGGGGTGAGAGTCCCGTTCTGCCGTTCGCATACGGCCTATGCCGACCTCTCGAATCTCGATCTGCTCACCGCCGCGCTCGGCGGTCTGGCGGACCGCTTCACGCTGCATGGCGTACATGTGGACGAGGTGGCCGGCGGCGCCGTCGTCACCCACGCCAAGGATTGGAACCTCGCGCGGGAGGCGGTGATCGGCAGTCCTCTGGCGCAGACCACGCCCGGCATCACCATGATGCAGGCCTGCGGCACGAGCCTGCAGAGCGCGCTCGGCCTCGCCGCCAAGATCGCCACCGGCCAAATCGAGTGCGGCATCGCCATGGGCTCCGACACCACGAGCGACGCGCCCATCGTCTTCCAGCGTAAATTCGCCCAGCGCCTGGTGCAGGCCTCGCGCGCCAAGACCATCGGGCAGCGGCTCTCCGCCTTCAAAGGCATGATGCCCGGCGAACTCGCCCCTCAGCCGCCGGACACGCGCGAACCCCGTACCGGGCTCGGCATGGGCGAGCACTGCGAGCTCATGGCCAAGGAATGGGGCATTACCCGCGAAGACCAGGACGTGCTGGCCTTCGAGAGCCATTTGAAGGCGGCCGCGGCCTATGACGAGGGCTTCATGGACGACCTCGTCATCCCCTGTGCCGGCGTGTTCCGCGACAACAATATCCGCGAGGATATTTCGCTGGAGAAGATGGCCGAGCTGAAACCCGTTTTCGACAAGGCGGGCGGGACGATTACGGCGGCGAATTCGACCCCGTTAACCGATGGGGCCGCTAGCGTACTGCTTGCCAGTGAAAAATGGGCGGAAAACCGCGGAATTCCGATTCAGGCATATTTAACTTTGGGTCGCACTTCTGCCGTAGACTATGTGCACGGTGAAGGTCTGCTGATGGCGCCGACCGTGGCTGTGAGCGAGTTGCTTCAACAGGCCGGTCTTGCGCTTCAAGACTTTGATTATTATGAGGTTCATGAAGCATTCGCTGCGCAGGTGCTGGCCACGCTGAAGGCATGGGAATCAGAAGCCTATTGCCGAGCCCGACTGGGGCGGACCGAGCCATTGGGCGCGATCGACCGGTCGAAGCTGAACGTCAAAGGCTCTTCCATCGCCATCGGCCATCCCTTTGCCGCCACGGGCGCACGGATTCTGGCAGTTTTGGC
>NZ_JBPPND010000268.1:0-2389 GCF_051306395.1 Methyloceanibacter sp. | reverse complement strand
GATGCGGCGATGGCGCCGAGGCCAATGCCGAGATTGGCGCCGGCGATCTCCTTCTGAAATGGGCTCGGCGCCCAGCCGATCGATTGGGCGACGCGGTCGCTGAACGCCGCGTGCGACAACGCCGCCCATAGACTGGGAAGCCCAAGCCCGAGCGACAGCATCCATTGCAGGAGCGGCGTCAGCTCGGTGCTGCCGAAAGGCTGGCCGATCTCGAGAAACCCCAGCGTGACCGCCGCGGCGTAGCACAGAGCCGGGAAGGCGGAGATCAAGTTCTGCATGATCGAATCCTGGGTCTGCGCGCTATGTCAGTGGACACCCGGTCGCGGCCCTCGCGCCGCGCGCCGTCCGGGTATAGTTATGACGCATTCGCCCGAAGAGGTGAACGCCCCTGGGGGGGTGAGCATGAGAGGAGGAAACACGTATGGCTGGAGACAAGATCACCAGAGAGAAATTGGCGAAGCTCCTGAACGAGGACCTGTCGCGGGAGTACCAGGCCATCATCGCCTATGTGGTCTATTCGCAGGTTCTCAAGGGGCCTGAGTATATGAGCATCGCCGACCAGCTCGAGCAGCACGCGCATGAGGAGCTTCAGCATGCGCTGACGATAGCGCGGCAGATCGATTATCTCGGCGCCATGCCGAGTGTGACGGCGAGACCGGTCAAAGTTTCGGAAAAAGCGCGCGATATGCTGAAATTCGATCTCAACAATGAGGCGGAAACTATTCGCGCCTACCGTGAGCGCGTTCGCCAGTGCGAAGAACTGGAAGAGTTCGCGATGGCGGAGCAGATCAGGGAGATCCTTGTCCAAGAGCAGGACCACCTCATCGATCTGGCCACGGCGCTCGGCGAGGACGTACCGGATCTCGGCAAGGCCGCCGGCCCCAAGACGCGAAAGCGCTGACGCCGGAGACCTGCCGGACCGACATAGGTTGACCTGATCTCCCAATCATTTTTGAGGAGGAAGACGCCATGCAGACGACTTGGCAGCCCCATACGGAGCACGGCGACCTGACGACAAGAAGCGACCTGCCGGAGACCGTGTTTGCGTTCCCGCAGCAGGGCAAGGAGCCGCTCACCGACGCGGACCATGTGCGGAACGCGCTGGCCCGCTTCGACCAGGTCGAAGGTGTGACCGATGCCGACCGCGATCTCGCCTTCGCCAATATCAAGAAGGCAGCCTCGTATTACGACGTCGACGTGCACGAGAACAGCTGGCGCGAACTCGGCCGCTAAAGCCGCCGCCGGGCTGTGTCATGCAGGCGCCCAGTTTTGCTGGCAAAGCTTGAGCCGCGGGAGCAAGCTTTGCCCATGAGTCGCGGCTCTGAACAGACGTATTCCTTGCGCGCGCCGCTGCGTTTCGATTTCGACAGCGCGGCCAGCAAGGCCGATCCGTTTTCCTTCTTCGCACGCTTGCGGGAGGCGGGACCGGTGATTCCGGTGAAGCTGCCCTTCGTCGGCAAGGCCTGGATCACCACGACCCACGAAGCCACCTCGGCAATGGTGAAGGACAACACCTTGTTCGTGCAGGAGGCACGGCATGCCGGAAAGTCGGGCGTGGCCGGCTTGGCCTGGTGGATGCCGGCTTCGCTCAAGCTTCTCACCAACAACATGCTGCTCAAGGACGAGCCGGACCATCGGCGCCTGCGCAAGCTCGTCGACCAGGCCTTTCAGCGCCGCCGGGTGCGCGACATGCGCGGCGAGATCGAAGGCATGGCGGACAGACTGCTCGACGGCTTAGAAGGGCGCGAGGAGGTGGACCTGGCGACCGAGTACTCACGCCGTCTGCCGCTTGAAGTGATCTGTTCGCTGCTCGGCCTACCCGATGACAATCGGGAAGTCTTCTCGGCGTGGGCCAAGGCCGCGACGTCGATGCGGAGCAGCTTCGGTATCTTCCGGGCCTTTCTGTCGATGCGTGGCGTCATCGACTATGTGCGCGGACAGATCGACGAGTGCCGCCGGCGCCCGCGCGAAGGGGTGATCAGCGAACTCGTGCGCGCGGAGGAAGACGGCGAAAAGCTCAGCGAAGACGAGCTGATCTCCATGGTGTTCCTGCTGCTCTTCGCCGGCTTCGAGACCACCACGCATCTCATTAGTGACAGCGTCATCGCGCTCGAGCAGAACCCCGCGCAGAAGAGTTTTCTCTTTGCGGATCTGGACGCCCGCATGGAGCGCGCCGTCGAGGAACTGGCGCGCTACGCGACACCGGTACAAAGCACGAAGCCCCGCTATGTATCGCGTGACTGCGCGTTCTTGGGACAGGAACTCAAGCGCGGCGACATTATAATGGGGCAACTCGCGGGCGCGAATTACGACCCGGCCGTGTTCGGCGAGCCGGAGCGGCTCAAGCTCGACCGGTTCCCGTACCCGCATCTGGTGTTCAGCTCGGGCA
>NZ_JBPPND010000267.1:0-2415 GCF_051306395.1 Methyloceanibacter sp. | reverse complement strand
ACAGTTTGCCGATTTTCCAGTGGGGACATAATCCTAGCGGCCCCCATGGTTAGCTGAACCTAGAGAAGCCTCGTCTTTTTAGACGGGGCTTCTTCTGTTTTGCGAACTGCCTCTAAAAGTTCCGGCAGCTGCGCCACGTTGACGACGATGCGTCTTGCACCTTAGCCTTTTGAGCATCGTCGAGCGTCTCACGGGCATAGATATCAAGGGCGTGCTTCGCCGTCAGAGCGCGCCGTACTTCTGCCCCCCGACCGTTTGCGGCGAGCCTTCAATGGCTCGTTTATTTCTGCGAGAATACCGATTCGCAAACGGGGGCTACACTTATGGGGGAACTCGGATTTGGAATTCCTGGCAGGGTGCGGCTTCGGGACCATCGAGAGGCCGATACCATTACCGCAGACGAAAGGGTGGAATGGCTGATCGACTACATCCTGGCGCATCCAGGGGAGGAGCGCACAAGCCTAGTTCGTAGATCTGTTGGTCAGTTTTGCGTCTCCTTCGTGGCCCATCCCCCGTCCGAGTCGCCGGCGCAGTTGACCGGCACAGCGTGTAAAGGTGTCCCACGTACTCTCGGGGCCCCGGACATCACTCCGTATCCGTCGCGAGAATGCGCGCAAGGGGGCCGCTATCTGCCCTGCATCTTCCGGTACTGGACTTGATGGGGATCAAATTGGCCACCGACCCGGCCCGCTAGGTTGACGCATAGCCGGATTGACGGCGCGACGACGGGAGGACCAGGTTATGCGGCATGCGGCTCCGGGCGCGGACCGGGCCCTTTGGCTCTCGACCATAGCCTTCACGGTGTGCTTCGCCGTGTGGACCATCTTCGCCATTATTGGCGTGCGTATCCAACAAGACCTCGGCCTGAGCGAGACCGAATTCGGCCTCCTCATCGGCACGCCAATCCTGACCGGATCGCTCAGCCGCGTTTTCCTCGGCATCTGGACCGACCAGTATGGCGGCCGCATCGTCTATGTGCTGACCATGGTGGCAGCCGCCATAGCCACCTTTCTTCTCTCCTTCGCAACGACCTATCTGTGGATGCTCGTCGCCGCGCTCGGCGTCGGGCTGGCTGGCGGCTCTTTCGCCGTCGGCATCGCCTACGTCTCCAAATGGTACCCGCCGTCGAAACAAGGCACGGCGCTCGGCATTTTCGGCGCCGGCAATGTCGGCGCGGCCGTCACCAAGTTCCTCGCTCCCTTCGTCCTCGTCGCCTTTGGCTGGCAGATGGTTGCGGTGGTCTGGGCCGCGGCGCTGGCAGTCACGGCAATCATTTTCTGGCTTGCGACCGAGGATGATCCCGAACTCAAGGCCCGTCGGGCGCGACAGGAAAAACCGCGCTCGGTCATGCTCCAGCTTGCGCCGCTCCGCCATCAGCAAGTCTGGCGGTTCTCTCTTTATTACTTTTTCGTGTTTGGCGGCTTTGTCGCCCTCGCTCTGTGGCTCCCCCGCTATCTGATCGGCGTCTATGGAGTTGGGATTGAAACCGCCGGCATGCTCGCCGCGGCCTTTTCGATTCCGGCGAGCTTGTTCCGCGCCTATGGCGGGCATCTATCGGACCGCTATGGCGCACGTGTGGTCATGTACTGGACCTTCGGTGTCTCGTTGGTCTGCCTCCTGATGCTGTCCTACCCGAACACCGATTACGTCATCCACGGTATCGATGGACCGATTGCCTTCTCTACCCAAATGAACCTCATCCCGTTCGTGATGACGATTTTTGTGCTGGGCTTTTTCATGTCGTTCGGCAAGGCAGCGGTCTACAAGTACATCCCCGTCTATTACCCCGCCAATGTCGGCTCTGTCGGCGGACTGGTCGGCATGATCGGTGGGCTGGGCGGCTTCGTCCTGCCAATCGCCTTCGGCGTCATGGCCGACCTCACCAATATCTGGACGAGCTGCTTCATGCTGCTCTTCCTCATCGTTGGGGTCTCCCTCGCTTGGATGCACTTCTCCATTCGTCACATGGAGCAGCGCGCCGCGGGCGAAGTGCTCGGGGCCATGCCTCCGTTCGCCGAGCTGGAGCACGCGCACACCGAGGAGCACCATAAACAGCACGGGCTGATCGAGGATTGGCGGCCGGAGGACAAAGCCTTCTGGGAGACGACGGGACGACGGATCGCACGGCGCAATCTATGGATCTCCGTGCCCGCTCTCCTCCTCGCCTTCGCGGTGTGGATGGTGTGGAGCGTCGTGGTCGCCAAGCTCCCGGCGATCGGCTTCACTTACACGACCGATCAACTTTTCTGGCTGGCCGCCCTGCCTGGCCTATCCGGCGCGACCTTCCGCATCTTCTATTCCTTCATGGTGCCCATCGTCGGCGGCCGCTTGTGGACGGCATTGACGACGGCGTCGCTGCTGGTGCCGGCCTTTGGCATCGGCTACGCCGTGCAGGATCCGAGCACGCCCTATCTC
>NZ_JBPPND010000266.1:0-10508 GCF_051306395.1 Methyloceanibacter sp. | reverse complement strand
CTCGTCATCGACCACTCGGTGATGGTGGACGCGTTCGGCTCCGGCGCGGCGTTCCAGTTCAACGTCGATAAGGAATATGAGCGGAACAGCGAGCGATACGCGTTCCTGCGCTGGGGCGCGGGCGCGTTCGACAATTTCCGCGTGGTGCCGCCCGGCACCGGCATCTGCCACCAGGTCAATCTTGAATATCTCGCTCAGACCGTGTGGACCAAGAAGGAGAACGGCGAAGCCAGGCTCGCATTCCCGGATACGCTGGTCGGCACGGACAGCCACACCACCATGGTCAACGGGCTCTCGGTGCTGGGCTGGGGCGTAGGCGGTATCGAGGCGGAAGCGGCCATGCTCGGACAGCCGATCTCCATGCTGATCCCTGAAGTGATCGGCTTCCGGCTCACTGGCGAATTACGCGAAGGCGTCACCGCCACGGATCTGGTGCTCACCGTGACGGAGATGCTGCGGCGAAAGGGCGTGGTCGGCAAGTTCGTGGAGTTTTTCGGCGTGGGGCTCGACCATTTGCCGCTCGAGGACCGCGCCACCATCGCCAACATGGCGCCGGAATACGGCGCGACGTGCGGCTTCTTCCCCGTCGATAAGGAGACGCTCGCTTACTTGAAAGCAACCGCGCGCAAGGACTCGCGCATCGCCCTGGTCGAGGCCTATGCGAAAGCCCAAGGGCTCTACCGCAAGGAGGCCACGCCCGATCCCGAGTTCACCGCCACGGTGTCGCTCGATCTAGGCGACGTGGTGCCGTCGATCGCCGGGCCGAAGCGGCCTCAGGACCGCGTGCCGCTCGACCGCGCGGCGCCCGCCTTCGCCGAGGTGCTCGAGAAAGAATACGGCAAGGGCGCGGAAGCCGGGAAGCGCGTGCCGGTGACGGGAAAGAATTTCGATCTCGGCCACGGTGACGTGGTCATCGCGGCCATCACCTCGTGCACCAACACGTCGAACCCTTATGTGATGGTGGGCGCCGGCGTTCTGGCGCGCAACGCGATCGAAAAAGGTCTGACCGTGAAGCCCTGGGTGAAGACATCGCTCGCGCCCGGCTCGCAAGTCGTCACCGACTATCTCGAGAAGGCGGACTTGCAGGACGATCTCGACAAGCTCGGTTTCAATCTCGTGGGCTATGGCTGCACCACCTGTATCGGCAATTCGGGGCCGCTGCCCGAGGAGATCTCGCATACGATCCACGAGCATGGTTTGGCGGTGGCCTCGGTACTGTCGGGCAACCGCAACTTCGAAGGCCGCGTCAATCACGACGTAAAGGCAAACTATCTGGCGTCGCCGCCGCTGGTGGTGGCGTATGCGCTGGCGGGATCCGTGACGGTCGATCTTGCGACCGAGCCGCTCGGGACTGGGAAGGACGGCAAGCCGGTCTACCTCAAGGACATCTGGCCATCGACCAAGGAGGTGGCCAAGCTCGTGCGCAAGGCCGTGAAGACGTCGATGTTCAAGGAGCGCTATGGCGACGTATTCCGCGGCGATCCGGAATGGCAGGCGATCGAAGTCGCGGGCGGTCTCACCTATGGGTGGGACACGAAGTCGACCTACGTGCAAGAGCCGCCTTACTTCGCCGGCATGTCGGCAGAGCCGGCGCCCGTGACCGATATCGAGGGTGCGCGCATTCTCGGGCTGTTCCACGACTCCATCACCACGGACCACATTTCGCCGGCTGGCGCCATCAGGCAGGATAGTCCCGCAGGGCACTATCTCACCGAGCACGGCGTCGCCGCGCCCGATTTCAATTCCTACGGCTCGCGCCGCGGTAATCACGAGGTGATGATGCGCGGCACGTTCGCCAACACGCGCATCAAGAACCAGATGGTGCCCGGTGTGGAAGGCGGCGTCACCGTGCATTACCCGTCGGAAGAGCGTCTGGCGATCTACGACGCGGCGATGCGTTACGCGGAAGAGGGCGTGCCGCTTGTGGTGTTTGCCGGCAAGGAATACGGCACCGGCTCCTCACGCGACTGGGCGGCCAAGGGCACGCGCCTGCTTGGCGTGCGCGCCGTCATCGCGCAAAGCTTCGAACGCATCCATCGCTCCAACTTGATCGGCATGGGCGTGCTGCCGCTCGTCTTTGCCGAGGACATGTCATGGGAGAAGCTCGGGCTGACCGGCAGCGAGACGGTTTCGCTGAAAGGCATGACCGAGATCAAGCCGGGGCAATGGGTCGAGGCGGATATCACCTATCCCGGCGGCGAGACGCGGGCCGTGCCGCTACAGGTCCGGATCGACACGTTCGACGAACTCGACTATTTCCGGAACGGCGGAATCCTGCACTACGTGCTCCGGTCGCTCGGCAAAGAAGCGGCCTGAAGTCACTGAGTTGTGACCCCAGTTGAGCCGTTTTTCCGGAAATCTCAGGCTAATTCCGGCATTCTAGCAGCCATGAGGCCAGCTACATTCATCGCGCTTGGGGCCGGCGTTCTCTTCGCGGCCGCGTCCGGTCTGCTCGGCCTGTCTGCTTCGAGCCACGCCCAGCCGCCGAAGACGTCGGCATCGCCCATCCTGCTCGAACTGTTCACGAGCCAGGGCTGCTCGTCCTGCCCGCCGGCGGATGAGCTGCTCAACGCGTGGCGCGACAAGCCGGGTGTCATCACCCTGTCTTTCTCCGTCGATTACTGGAACTATCTCGGCTGGCACGACACGCTTTCGAGCCCGGAAAACAGCGAGCGGCAGCGCGACTATGCGCTCGCCCGCGGCGATGGCCGGGTCTACACGCCGCAAATGGTCGTTGACGGCATCACTCATGTAAACGGCGCCAACGAGGCGGCGATCGAGATGGCGTTGCGCAACGCGGAGCGACGCCTCAAGAACGTAAAGGTGCCAATCTCCATGCAGGCCGAAGGCAACAGCCTGGTTGTCGATATCGGCGCGGCGCCGGAAACCTCCGACATGCGCGAGGCGACGGTGTGGCTCGCGGTGGCGAAGGACAAGGAGACCGTCGCCATTTCCCGCGGCGAGAATCGCGGCAAGAAGATCACCTACTCGCACCCGGTGCGTGAGCTCACGCCGATCGGCATGTGGAAGGGCGAACGGATGACGCTGCGCCTGCCGCTGAACGAGCTCCAGACCATCGGCGGCGACTGTCTAGTGGCGATGTTGCAGGTCGAAGGCTCGGGCCCGATCCTCGGCGCCGCAGCCTACGAGCGCGAATAGCCCCGTCGCTTTTTTGCGGTTTCCAAAATAAAAGGGCCGGCTTTCGCCGGCCCTTTTAAGTGGCCTCTAAGAAGTGGGCCCGGTCCGAGAGAAGACCCCGGGGGGCTGGGGGGCTGAGATCCGAAGCCTCTCATATGGACCGGGCCGAGAGGCAACATCTGCAATCATACGAGGTTTTTGGGCGCGCCCTTGACTGAACTTGGGCGGAACTGTGATTTATATTTCGTTTTGTTACAGGCCGTGTGACGCGCCGTGCGGCTTGAATTTCTGTCGGCGGACGGTCATCATGAACGTTCCGTTACAGGAGGCGCGCGTTGAGCGAAACCGAGCCCATAGTCGTGCCGCTGGCCCGCAAGGCTGGCGGCGATCAGAGCCCTTCCGAGGGCGTTTCAAGGCGCGGTGCAATCTCTTTCGACCGCCGCGAACTCTCACAAATCCTCAATGTCTACGGCCGGAAGGTCGCGAGCGGCGAATGGCGCGATTACGCTATCGACACACTGCGCGAGAAGGCCGTGTTCTCCGTGTTCCGGCGCTCGTCGGAGATGCCACTCTACCGCATTGAGAAAACGCCCAGGCTGGCGCGCCGCCAGGGCGCCTATAGCGTGATCGCAGCCACCGGCCTGATCCTTAAGCGCGGCCACGACCTTGCGCGGGTCTTACGCGCGCTCGACAAGGGCTTGCGGCTGGTCGAGGCGTAATCCCTCCCCGTCGAGGGGAGGTATCAGGCAAACAGGCCGGCAGATAAAGAAGAAGCCCCGGAGACGGGGGGCTCGGGGCTTCTTCGGTTCCTTTTGGGGGGAACCTGTGATGGGGAGGGATGCCCATCACAGCTGAAAGATGGGTTGTGCGCCCAGATTTTCAACCGGGACCCCTTGCGCCCCTTGGAAGCAGGCTGAATCCAAAATGAAAGGCCCCGGCGGGATGCCGGGGCCTTTGCCGTTCCGTCGATGGCATTTTGCCGTTAGCGGCGGTCGCCGAAGAGCTGAAGGAGCATCAAGAACAGGTTGATGAAGTCCAGATAGAGCCGCAGCGCGCCCATCACCGCCTTGCGGCCGGACATGGTGCCGTCGTCGTTGGCGCTGTACATCTCCTTGATCTGCTGGGTGTCGTAGGCGGTCAGCCCCGCGAACACCAGAACGCCGATCACCGACACCGCGAACTGGAGCGCGGTTGAGCCGATGAACAGGTTCACCAGCGAGGCGATGATGATGCCGATCAGGCCCATGAACAGGAACGAGCCCCACCCCGAGAGGTCCTTGCTCGTGGTGTAGCCCCAAAGGCTCAGCGCGCCGAACGCGGCGGCGCTGATGAAGAACACCCGCGCGATGCTCTCGCCGGCATAGACCAGGAAGATCGAGGAGATCGAGGCGCCCATGAGCGCGGCGAACACCCAGAAGGCGACCTGGGCCGCGCCCAAGCTCATTTTGCCGATGCGCATCGATAGGTAGAACACCATGGCGAGCGGCGCGAAGATCACCACCCATTTGAAGGCGCTGGCGTACATGAAGTTGCCGAACGGGGTCAGGCCGGTCACGGCTCCGTCAGTGCCAGTCACCACCGACATGGCATAGATCGCGTAGGCGACGACGCCGGTGATGGCCACGCCTGAGGCCATGTAGTTGTAGACGCGGATCATATAGGCGCGCAGGCCTTGGTCGATGACGCCTGCTTCGCGTCCGACCGCCGTGCCTTGCCCATACCGTCTGTCGAGTTCCGCCATGTAAGAGAATCCCTTGGTTCGCGTTGGTCAGAAAGCTAATTTGGCTTGGAATATGGTGGTTTGAGGCTAGTTGCGCAAGATGAAGAGAGCGTGTCCGCCAAGCGGCGAAACCGCCCTTATTCGGCCCTGAGATAGGGCGCCGCCTTGACCGACAGCACCCGCCAGGTAGTGATCGCGCCGACGGCGAGTACCAGCGTCAGCGCCAGCCCGATGGTCTGAAGCGCTGCCCCCGCGTCGAAGACGAACTCGATATCGAAGGCGAAGGTGCAAAGGGCCCAGGCGGTGATGGTGGCGATGAGGATCGCCAGCAGCGAGGTGGCGAGTCCCAGCACGCCGAATTCGAGCAACTCCGCGGTGATGATGCGCCGGCGCGTGGCGCCGAGCGTCTTATAAAGCACGGCGATATATTTCCGGCGCTGCTGGCCGGCGGACACCGCGCCCGCAAGCACCGCGGCGCCGATCAGAAGCGTGAAGCCTGCAGTCGCCTGAATGGCCGCCATGAGCTTGGCCAGCATGACCTTGGCCGCGTTGACGATGTCGCCGATCTTGATGGCGGTCACCAGCGGGAAACGTTCGGCGAGAGACTGAATGATCTTGGCCTCGGTCTCGGCGCTCGTGCCCTTGGGTAGCTCGAGCGTGGTGACCAGGCGGTGCGGCGCGTCCTCTAGCGTATTCGGCGAGAACACCATGACGAAATTGATGGCAAGCGACTCCCAGTCGATCTTCCGCATGCTCGCGATCTTGGCATCGATGTTGCGGCCGAGAATGTTGACCGTGATCTGGTCGCCGAGCTTCAGCCCGAGCCCCTTGGCGAGTTCGCCGTCGAAGGAGACGAGCGGCGGGCCGTCATAGTCTTTCGGCCACCATTCGCCTTCTTCCACTGTCGAGGAGCCCGGAACGCTGTCGGTGTAGGTCAGGCCGCGATCGCCGGAGAGTACCCAGCGCGTGTCCGGCGAGACCTCCGCCTCGTCGACCGAGACGCCCTTTAGCTTGACGATGCGGCCGCGCAGCATGGGCGCATCGTCCATCTTGGCCTTCGGTTCGATGGCTTTGGCGGTCTTCTGGAACGTGGCGAGGTCTTCGGGCTCGACATCGAGGAAGTAATAGGCGGGCGCGTCCAGCTCCACATGGCTCTCGATCTCGGTGAGGAGCGAATGACGGATCAGCGCAACAGCGATCAAAAGCCCCAGGCCGAGCCCCAGCGACACGGCGATGGAGCGGGCAAGCGAGCCCGGCGCGCCGATGCTGGCGAGCGCCAGCCCCCAGGCGGGCGGCTTGGTGCGCCGGAAGCGGGCGGCGAGACGCTGTACCAAAAGCCCAAAGCCGAGCAGGAGCCCGAAGGCGACCACGATGCCGGCGGAGATGGCGGCGGTGACCAGGCGCTCCTCGGACGCGGCGACGGCGAGCACGAACAGGGCCAGCCCGGCCGCCGCGGAACCGAGCGCGAAGGGCGTGGCCGAGCGCTCGCTCCCCTCGGTGAGATGCGCGCGCATGAGCACGGCCGGCGCGATGCGGCTCGCCCGGCCCAGCGGCCACAGCACGAACAGCACCATGGTGAGCAGGCCCGCCAACGCGGCGACGATGAGCGGTATGGGATGGGGCTCGATGGCGAGCGCGATGGGTAGCGTGTCCTCATAGAGCGTGGCGATGGCCAAGGGCGCCAGCGCGCCCAGCACCAGACCGATGGCGATGCCGATCACGGCGAGCATCAGTGACTGGATCAGATAGACGTCGAGCACGAGCCGGCTTGTGGCGCCGAGACATTTGAATGTGGCGATGACGTCGCGCTTCTTCGCCATGTAGCTCTGGATGGCGTTGCCGACGCCGATGCCGCCCAATAGCAGCGCGGTCAGGCCGACGAAGTTGATGAACTGGGTGAAGCGCTCCGCATCACGGCGCAGCGAAGGCGCCGGGTCGGTCCAGCCGAGAATGGCGAAGCCGCTTTGCGGAAACTTGGTCTCCATGTCCTTGCGGGCGGCTGTGAGCTTGTCGCGGTCGGTGCCGGCGTCGTCCGGCATCTTCACGCGATAGGTCCAGCGGATCAGACTGCCCGGCTGCACCAGTCCGGTCTTCTCAAGCGTCTCGCGCGACATCAGAAGCTTCGGGCCGTAGGACAGCCGGTCGGCGAGACGGTCGGGTTGCTCCCCGAGCGTGCCGCCAAGGGTCACTATGGCCTCGCCGATCTTGAGCGTATCGCCGATCTTCACGCCGAGCCGGTTCAGCAGAATGGGTTGGGCCAGCACCGTGTCGGGCTCGCGCCAGGCGCTTCCGGCATCCTGCGGCTCGATCACCGCCACCTCGCCGTAAAGCGGGTATGACGCGTCAACCGCCTTCACCTCGACCAGCGCGCTCTTGCCGTCTTCGGCGCGGGCCATGGCGCGAAAGCTCGCCGACTCGCTGATCTCGCCGAGCGCCTTGAGTGCGGCCAGTTCCTCGGGGTTCGCTTGGCGGTGGATCACCTCGAAGGAAAGGTCGCCGCCGATGAGAAGCCGTCCCTGGTTCGCCAGCGCCTTGTCGAAGGCGGCGGCCAGCGAGCCGATGGCGGCCACGGCGGCGACGCCGAGCGCGATGCACAGCACGAAGACCACAAGTCCACTCGCGCCTGCGCGTAGCTCCCGCATGGCGATGGTGAAGGCGAGAGGCAGCCGTGTGGAGGCGGACGGCACCTCAGCTGTTGTCGCGGCGGCGGTCACGAGGCCTTCACACGGCGCTTGGCGCCGCCCTTGACGATCTGCCCGTCGGCAAGGCTCACGGTCCGGTCGCAGCGCTTGGCGAGCTCACTGTCATGGGTGATGAGCAGGAGCGTGGCGCCTGTGCGCTCTTTGAGCGTGAATAGAAGGTCCATGACTTGTGCTCCGGTCGCGAGATCGAGATTGCCGGTGGGCTCATCGGCAAGGATCAGTGCGGGCTTGGTGGACAGCGCGCGCGCAATGGCGACGCGCTGCTGCTCGCCGCCGGAGAGCTGGCCTGGAAAGTGGGACTCGCGATGGGACAGCCCGACATCGTCCAGGGCCTCCCGCGCAATCGTGAAGGCGCCGTCCATGTCCAAGAACTCCATGGGCAGAGCTACGTTCTCGATGGCGGTCATGGTCGGCACCAGATGGAAGGACTGGAACACGATGCCGATCTTGGCGGCGCGCAGCCGCGCCAGGCCGTCCTCGTCCAGCGTGCCCAGATCGGCGCCGGCCACGGTGACCTTGCCGGCCGTGGCGCGTTCCAGCCCGGCGATGACCATGAGAAGCGTTGATTTACCGGAACCGCTGGGGCCCACCACCGCCACAGCTTCGCCCGAAGGAACGATTAGATCGATGCCGCGCAGGATGGCGACGGCGCCGGCGCGCGAGGGCAGCGTGACATGTACGCCGTCAAGCTCTATGGCGGGGCGTTGTTGCAAGGTCTGGTCCATGTGCGGAAGGTCACCGTCGGAAGGGCTGGCAGGGTAGCCGCATTAGAGAACGTCAAACAGGTCGAAAAGATGAAACTTCGTATCGCCCGCCTGGGCCTTCTCGCCGCAGCCTTGCTGTTTGCCTCTGAGGTTGATGTCTCGCGGGCCGAGCCGAGCGAGACCGTCATCGTCGCGCTGGGCGATAGCCTCACGGCGGGCTACGGCCTGCCGCAGGATCAATCTTTCCCGGCGCAGCTTGAGGCGGCTTTGAAGGCGCGCGGCCACACTGTCAGGGTCGTGAACGCGGGCGTATCGGGTGACACCGCGCTAGCCGGGTTGCAGCGCCTCGATTGGGCGATCCCGGAAGACGCCGACGCGGTGATCCTCGAACTTGGCGCGAACGATGCCTTGCAAGGTCTTCCGCCAGACCGCACCAAGGCGACGTTGGGCAAGATCATCGAGACTATTCAGGCGAAAGGCCTGCCCGTGCTGCTGACTGGCATGGAAGCGCCGCGAAATCTCGGCAAGGACTACGTCGCCGCGTTCGGCGCGATGTATCCGGGTCTTGCCGCCCAATATGACGTGATCCTCTATCCCTTTTTTCTTGAAGGCGCCGCGCTCAATGACAATTTGATGCTGAAGGACGGCATCCATCCCAACGGCAAGGGCGTCGCCGTCATTGTCGAGAACATGTTGCCGAAGGTGGAAGCGCTGTTGGCGCAGACCCAAGCAAAGGGAGAAGGATAGATCGTGTCCATGCGTTGGAGACTTGCATGAGAGCGCTGCTGGTCGCACTTACCGTCTTGTTCGCGCCGCTGACCGCGCATGCTGGCGAAGTTGCCACGAATTTGTCGGAGTGAGCATGCGAGAGTGCTCGGCGCATGGTCGTTTGCCCGATTCGGTCTGGAAGAGATGAGCTCACCTCTGAAACAAATTGCGGCGCTGCCGATCGTGGAGACGGCCGAAGGGCCTTTGGTCCTTCTCATCACCACGCGGGGGCGCGGCCGGTGGACGATCCCCAGGGGCTGGCCGAAGCCGGACATGGCCGACGCCGATCTGGCCGGGCAGGAAGCGGCCGAGGAGGCGGGCGTCGAGGGCGATATCGAGCCCGAGCGCCTTGGGTCTTTCGAGTACACCAAGCGGTTCCATCTCTTTTCCTGGGCCAAGTGCCGCGTCGACGTCTACGCCCTTCGGGTACGCTGCCAGCAGCTTGATTGGCCCGAGAAGGCGGCGCGGAAGACCCTGTGGGTCCCGCCGGAAGAGGCTGCTTCGCTGGTGGCCGACGACGAGCTTTCGGCGCTTTTGAGTGATTTTTTCCGCCAGAAAGCCGCGTAAATCGCCAGATGGACGCGCCCGCTTCGGTTTGACACGCCTCCCGTTGAAAACCCCGCGGCGCGGTTGTGGCGCTCTGCAAGACCCCGTATGACCCTCCTGTGATGGATTTTGGGGGAAACTGAGCGCATGACGCTGCGGGACGACAGCGCGCCCGGCGCGCGCGTGGACAAAGTCCGGAAGACGTCCCTCGACAAGGATCTCCGCAAGATCGAGCGGCTGGAGGAGGCGACCCGCGCCGTCTCCCGCAACCGGCTCACCCTCGGCATCGCCGTGCTCTTTCTCGCCACGGCGGGCGTGCTCGCCAGCAGCCAGATCGGCGCGAGTCAGAACGCCGTTCTGATGGTCGTGGCCGCGGTGATCGGCGGCTATATGGCGCTGACCATCGGCGCCAACGACGTGGCCAACAATGTCGGCCCGGCGGTTGGGGCGCGAGCGCTGACCATGACGGGCGCGCTCGTCATCGCCGCGATCTTCGAGTGCGCCGGCGCGCTGATCGCTGGCGGGGACGTGGTCCAGACCATCTCCAAAGGCATCATCGATCCGGCGCTCGTGGGCAGCAGCGACGTGTTCGTCTGGGTGATGATGTCGGCGCTGCTCGCTTCTGCGCTGTGGGTTCACCTCGCCACGTTTCTCGGCGCACCCGTCTCGACGACCCACGCCATCGTCGGCGGTGTGCTCGGCGCCGGGGTCGTGGCGGTTGGCGTCGATGTTGTCGATTGGTTCGTGGTGACCTCGATCTTTGCGAGCTGGCTGACGTCTCCGCTTATTGGCGGTGTCATCGCGGCAGGCGCGCTCGCCTTCATCAAGGTCAACCTCATCTACCAGGAGGACAAGATCGCCGCCGCGCGCCGCTGGGTGCCCGTCTTGGTGGCGCTTATGGCGGCGATCTTCGCGGCCTATCTCGTGGTC
>NZ_JBPPND010000265.1:0-7003 GCF_051306395.1 Methyloceanibacter sp. | reverse complement strand
CCGCCAGGTTCTTGAGCCGGTCCAGCGCGCCTTGCAGAATATAGGCGGCGGCCATGCGGTCGATGACCTCGGCCCGGCGCTTTCTGGACGCATCCGCCTCGATCAGATGACGTTCGACGGCCGCGGTCGACAGCCGCTCATCCCAGAAGGTCATGGGCAGATCGACATGAGCGGAAAGATTGCGCGCGAAAGCCCGCGTCGATTGGGCGCGCGGCCCTTCGCTGCCGTCGAGATTGAACGGCATGCCGATCACAAGACCGCCGACGCCCTCTTTGGCGACGATGGCGGCGATGGCCTTGGCATCGGCGGTGAACTTCGTGCGCTTGATGGTCTCATAGGGGGTGGCAATCGAGCGGGTCACGTCCGACAAGGCAAGACCCACGGTCTTGGTGCCCACGTCGAGACCGAGCAGCCGCGCGTCGCGCTGTAGCCTCGCAGGCAAGTCTTCGATAGGAAGGGGCGGTGCTGCTGTCACAGGAGCAAACTAAGGGTGAGACGATGAAGATTACGTGGTTCGGACATTCCTGCTTTCGCGTCGAGACCGGCGAGAGCCGTATCCTGATCGATCCTTTCCTGACCGGCAATGCCACGTTCGAGAATGCGGGGATTCCGGTGCGCGAGGTCGCGAAGGGGATCACGCATCTGGTCCTCACGCACGGCCACGACGACCATACCGGAGACACCGTGCCCATCCTCAAGGAGAGCGACGCTACACTCGTCGCCGTTTTCGAGCTCGCCGCTCACTTGCAGTCCAAGGGCGTGGAGAAGGCGGAGTATGCCAATACCGGCGGCACGCTGAACTTCGGCGATTTTTCCGTGACCTATGTGCCGGCGTTTCACTCGTCCTCGACGATCGTCGACGGCAAGCCTCTTTATCTGGGTGCGGCTTGCGGTGTCATCATCACGCCGAAGTCCGGCAAAACGATCTACCACATGGGCGATACCGACATTTTCTCCGACATGGGCCTGATCAACGAGATGCACCAGCCCAAGATCGGCTTCGTGCCCATCGGCGACCGCTTCACCATGGGCGCCAAGTTGGCGGCGCTCGCCTGCAAGCGTTTCTTCGAGTTCGAGACCGTGGTGCCCTGCCACTATGGGACCTTCCCGATCATCGACCAGACGGCGGACAAGTTCGTGGCGGAGATGGCCGGCAACCGGGTCCTGGTCCCCGAGGTGGGCGTGCCGTTCGAGGCTTGAGAATCCCTATAAAGGCGTGGCCACACGCCAAGTTGCCGCTCTTCCGGGGCGGTGCTACAGGGAAGCCTCAGACTTTTCAGACCCCCACCAGCCCGCTCAGATCCATGTCCGTCGACCGCGCCACAGTCCGCCGTATTGCCCGCCTTGCCCGCATCGCCATCACCGATGAGGAGGCCGCGCGGCTGGAGACGGAGCTGTCCGGCATTCTGGACTGGGTGGCGCAGCTCGACGAGCTCGACACGAGCAATGTGGCGCCCATGACGCGGGTCGAAGCCATGACCATGAAGAAGCGCAAGGACGAGGTGACCGACGGCTTCTGTGCCGACGATATCGTCAAGAACGCGCCCGCGGTGGACGATCACTATTTCGTCGTGCCGAAAATCGTCGAGTAGCGCCGTGACCGACCTGACAAATCTCACCATCGCCGAGGCCCGCAAGGGCCTGCGCGCCAAGTCCTTCTCGGCGGAAGAGTTGACGCAAGCGCATCTCGACGCAATGGAGAAGGCCAACGCGGCGCTCAACGCCTATGTGCTGCCGACACCGGAGCGCGCGCTCGAAATGGCAAGTGCGAGCGATGCAAAACTCGGCAAAGGCGAGGGCGGCGCGCTCGAAGGCATCCCGCTCGGCATCAAGGATTTGTTCTGCACCCGGGACGTGCGCACCACGGCGTGCTCGCACATTCTCGACGGCTTCACGCCCACCTACGAATCGACCGTCACCGCCAATCTTTGGGCGGAAGGCGCGGTGATGCTCGGCAAGCTCAACAATGACGAGTTCGCCATGGGCTCGTCTAACGAGACGAGCTTCTATGGCAACGTGATCAATCCCTGGCGGCGCGACGGCTCGGAGGCGCCGCTGGTGCCGGGCGGTTCCTCCGGCGGCTCCTCGGCTGCGGTCGCCGCGCGGTTGTGCTTGGGCGCCACGGCGACGGACACGGGCGGCTCGATCCGCCAGCCCGCCGCCTTCACCGGCACTGTCGGCCTCAAGCCCACCTACGGTCGCGGCTCGCGCTGGGGCATCGTGGCGTTCGCTTCCTCGCTCGATCAAGCCGGGCCGATCACGCGCACCGTGCGCGACGCCGCCATCATGCTGGGCGCCATGGCGAGCCACGACCCGAAGGACACGACCAGCGCGGATTTGCCGGTGCCCGATTTCGAGGCGGTCGTCGGCCAGGGTGTCAAAGGCCTCACCATTGGCATTCCCAAGGAGTATCGCGTCGAGGGCATGGCGCCTGAGATCGAGGCGCTGTGGCAGCAGGGCATCGCCTGGCTGAAAGAGGCCGGCGCCGAGATCAAAGAGGTGAGCCTGCCGCACACCAAATATGCGCTGCCGTCTTATTATATCGTCGCGCCGGCGGAAGCCTCGTCGAACCTCGCTCGCTATGACGGCGTGCGCTACGGCCTGCGCGAGAAGGGCTCCGACGTGATCTCCATGTATGAGAACACGCGCGAGGCGGGTTTCGGCGCCGAAGTGAAGCGGCGTATCCTAATCGGTACCTATGTGCTGTCGGCCGGCTATTACGACGCTTACTATCTCAAAGCGCAGAAGGTGCGGACCTTGATCAAGCGGGATTTCGACCAGGCTTTCGAGACCGTCGATACGATCCTGACGCCGACCACGCCGGGAGCTGCGTTCGCGGCCGGCGAGAAGTCCGGAGACCCGCTCGAAATGTATCTGAACGACATCTTCACGGTCACGGTGAACATGGCGGGGCTGCCTGGCATGTCGGTGCCGGCGGGGCTGTCGTCGGAAGGCACGCCGCTCGGCCTTCAGCTGATCGGGCGCGCCTTCGACGAAGAGACGCTATTCCGGGCAGGGCAGGTGATCGAGGATGCGGCGGCGCCGTTGTCCAAGCCGGCCGATTGGTGGAGCAAGGCGTGATGGCCGGGAACGATCGCCTGCTGGTGTCCTCGGGCAGTCCTTACGAGAAGATCGTGGGCTTCAGCCGGGCGGTGCGCGTGGGCAACCTCGTGGCGGTCAGCGGCACGACGGCGGCCTCGGGCGGTAAGCCCGTGGCGATCGGCGATCCGGAGGCGCAGACCCGCGCGATCTTCGAGACCATCGCCGAAGCACTCGACAAAGCCGGCGCGAGCCTGAAAGACGTGGTCCGCACCCGCATCTACCTGATCGACATGGCGCATTTCGAAGCGGTGAGCCGGGTTCACGGCGAGGTCTTCGGCGATATTCGTCCCGCCAACACGGCGCTTCAGGTCACCGGGTTCGTCAGTCCCGACTGGCTGGTCGAGATTGAGGCGGATGCCGTGGTGGCCGAGGCCTCAAAATAGCGAGAGACTGAACAATGGCGACCCGCGCAGCACAGAAATGCCAGTCCATGGAAGAGGTGCGGATTGAAATCGACCGCATCGATCAGGCTTTGGTGGACCTCATTTGCGAGCGCTTCGCCTATGTGGACAGGGCTTGGCAGCTCAAGAAGTCGCCGGCCGATGCACGGGTGCCGTGGCGCATCCAGCAGGTTATCGACAAGGTCAAGGCCCGGGCGGCCGAAAACGATTTGCCGCCGGAGCTGGTCGAGGCTCTTTGGCGTCAAATGATCGGCTGGTTCATCCAGTATGAAGAGGAGAAGCTCCGCACGACGGAGCCCAAGGAGTAGCGGCGGCTCATGGACGCCAAGACGGAAAAATCGAACCTGATCGAAGGTGCCACCGGCGAGTGGGAGGTGGTGATCGGCATGGAAGTCCATGCCCAGGTCACCTCCAACGCCAAGCTGTTCTCCGGCGCTTCGACGGAGTTCGGCGGCGATCCCAATTCCCATGTCAGCTTGGTCGACGCGGCCATGCCCGGCATGCTGCCCGTCATCAACGAAGTCTGCGTGGCGCAGGCGGTGCGCACAGGGCTGGGCTTGAAGGCGCAGATCAATCTCTACTCTGTGTTCGACCGGAAGAATTATTTCTATCCCGATCTACCTCAGGGCTATCAGATCAGCCAGTATAAGAACCCGATCGTGGGCGAGGGGGAGGTCATCGTCGATCTGCTCTCCGGCGAGCGTGTCATTGTCGGCATCGAGCGCCTGCATCTGGAGCAGGACGCGGGCAAGAGCCTGCACGACCAGCATCCGCAGAACTCCTATGTGGACCTCAACCGTTCGGGCGTGGCCCTGATGGAGATCGTGTCGAAGCCGGATCTCCGCTCGTCCGAGCAGGCCAAAGCCTATGTGTCGAAGCTCCGCACCATTCTGCGCTATCTCGGCACCTGCGACGGCAACATGGACGAAGGATCGTTACGCGCCGACGTGAACGTATCGGTGCGCTGCCCGGGGGACGAGCTCGGCACGCGCTGCGAGATCAAGAACGTCAATTCGATCCGCTTCATCGGCCAGGCCATCGAGTATGAAGCGCGGCGCCAGATCGAGATCCTCGAAGACGGCGGCGAGATCGTTCAAGAGACGCGGCTGTTCGACGCCAAGACCGGCGAGACGCGCTCCATGCGGTCCAAGGAAGAGGCGCACGACTATCGCTACTTCCCGGATCCGGACCTTTTGCCGCTCGAGCTGACGCAAACCTATGTGGACGAGCTGGCCGCGGACCTACCGGAGCTGCCGGATGAGAAGCGCGCGCGCTTTATCGCCGACTATGGGCTCACGCCCTACGATGCCGACGTGCTCGTGGCCGAGCGCGAGAGCGTCGATTATTTCGAGGCGGTGGCGGCGGGCCGCGACGCCAAGCAGGCGGCGAACTGGGTCATCAACGAGTTGTTCGGCCGTCTCAACAAGGAAGGCCTGACCATCCTCGACAGCCCGATCTCCGCGGATCAGCTCGGCGGTATCGTCGATCTCATCAAGGAAGGCACCATCTCCGGCAAGATCGCCAAGGACGTATTCGACATCGCGTGGACCGAAGGCGGCGACCCGGCCGGGATCGTCGAGGCGCGCGGGTTGAACCAGGTCACCGATGTCGGCGCCATCGAGAAAACAGTCGATGAGGTTATCGCCGCGAACCCGGAGAAGGTCGAGCAGGCCAAGGAGAAGCCCGCGTTGATCGGCTGGTTCGTCGGTCAGGTGATGAAAGCGACCGGCGGCAAAGCGAGCCCCCAGGCCGTCAACGAACTGCTCAAGTCGAAGCTTGGCATCGAGTAGGCGCGTCTTGCGCAGTATCCCGGCATGACCAAAGCCATCCGCGTTCACGAGTACGGCGGCCCCGAAGTCCTCAAATGGGAGGAGGTCGAGGTTGACGAGCCGGGTCCGGGCGAGGTGCGCATCAAGCAGACGGCCATTGGCCTCAACTTCATCGACGTCTACGGGCGCACCGGGCTCTATCCGCAAGACGAGCTGCCCTTCATCCCGGGCATGGAAGGCGCCGGCGTCGTTACAGCCGTGGGCGAGGGCGTGCGGGACTTGAAGGTCGGGCGCCGCGTGGCCTACGCGGGCCCGGTCGGCGCTTACGCCGAAGAGCGGCTGATCGCGGCCGACCGCGTGGTGCGCATTCCCGAGGGCGTGGACGACGAGACGGCGGCGGCCGTCATGCTGAAAGGCATGACCGCGCAATATCTCCTACGCCGGACCTACAAGGTCGGCCCAGAGACGACGCTGCTGTTTCATGCGGCGGCGGGCGGCGTGGGCATGATCGCCTGCCAGTGGGCGGCGTCGCTCGGCGCTACGGTGATCGGCACGGTCGGCTCGTCCGGCAAGGCGCTGATCGCGCGCTCGCACGGCTGCACCCATGTGATCAACTACCGGGAAGAAGACGTGGTCGCCAAGGTGAAGGACTACACCAAGGGCGAGGGCGTCGACGTGGTCTACGATTCCATCGGCAAGGACACGTTCCCGATGTCGCTCGACTGCCTGAAGAGGCGGGGCATGTGGGTCAGCTTCGGCCAGGCGTCGGGGCCGGTGCCGGAGTTCCGGATCAATCTTTTGGCGCAGAAGGGCTCGCTGTTCACGACGCGGCCCGCGCTCGGTGACTACATCTCAACGCGGAAAGAGCTGGTCTCCACCGCCAACGATCTGTTCGGCGTCATCGCCAAGGGCAAGGTCAAGATCGCCGTCAATCAGACCTATTCGCTCAGCGACGCAGAACGCGCGCATCGCGAGCTCGAAGGACGGCTCACCACGGGATCGACGCTGCTCATTCCGTAGGACGCGCGAAGTTTTTTCTTCCGCCAAGTTTCGCCGTGGTTATCGGCGTGTGACCAGCGATGGTCAAAGAAGTCTTGCCAAACGCCGATGTTAAGGTTTGAGCCGCGCAGACGCGCGCGCAAACGCTTGCAATGTAAACCTAAGTTACCGCGCATTTTATCTTTCCTGATTTTGCGTTCACCACGACGATTCAGACCTTGTTGAAAGTGCTGGCCGATGATCTCCCCAGGTTTGAAGTGAACGACACGCGCCGAACCTTGCGAGGGAAAAAGCAGGTTCGTCAGCGGTTCAAAGAGGGTCAACAGGGGGACGTATTATGGCTCGACTGGATATGGCGACGGGGATTACGGGCTACATGGAGCTGGCGGCGCAAACAGGGGCGCCCGATGCTCTCTTCGAGCTGGGGATGCTTTACGCCACCGGCCGCGACGTGGATGCGGATCTCGTGACCGCGCATAAATGGTTCAACCTCGCCGCGGCGCGGGGCAATGCTTCGGCGCTGACCTATCGCGTCGAGCTCGCTCGGGAGATGACGGCGGATCAGGTCGCCGAGGCGCAACGCCAAGCACGCGAGTGGATCCAGACCCACTAGGGTCAGACTCCAAGTTTTTGAACTTTCAGGATCAGGGGAGGGGGCGCTGGGCGATCAGCCTGGCGCCCTCACTCGTTTCCGCTGCAATCGCGGAACAGAGAGAGCATGCAGTCATAGCT
>NZ_JBPPND010000264.1:0-2014 GCF_051306395.1 Methyloceanibacter sp. | reverse complement strand
CTGGGCGCGTGGAGTTTGGGATCGTCCTCGCGGTGATGTCACGGCGCCTTCGATTCATCCTGGATCGTAGTGAGCACTTGTTTCACAATCTTGAGGGTGTAGGCATTCAATAGCCGCGAAGCGGCGTAGGGAATGAACGTCCGGGCACATAGGTAACAGTTTTACCCAATCACATAGGTAACAGTTTAGCAGCCCGTGTCTAAAAACCACTTTGCCATAGAAGTGTTTCGCCGTAAAATCAGGCATGGCGATGGGAACGCGGCGATCCAGACAGAAGCAGGAAGAGTTGTTCTATGCCAGCGAGCGAGCGGAGGCGCCGGGGCATCCGTTTTACCAGCGGTTGAACGGCGTGCTGGACGAAGCGGGCTTCGATGCGTTTTGCGAGCAGTGCTGCCGCCCGTTCTATCACCAGAAACTGGGGCGGCCGTCGCTGGCGCCGGGGGTGTACTTCCGGCTGCTGTTGATCGGATTCTTCGAGGGAATCAACAGTGAGCGCGGCATCGCATGGCGGGTGGCCGACAGTTTGAGCCTACGGCAGTTTTTGAACTACGGGCTCAACGAAGCCACGCCCGATCACGTGACGATCTCGCGGACGCGGCGGCTGCTGGATGAAGCGACGCATCAGGCGGTGTTCCGGTTTGTGTTGACGGAAGTGGCGCGGCGCGGATTGCTGAAAGGCAAGACCATCGGCATCGACGCGACGACGCTGGAGGCCAACGCGGCGATGCGTTCGATCGTGCGGCGCGACACCAGCGAGAGTTACATGCAGTATCTGCGGCGTCTGGCGGCGGAGGCAGGCATCGATGCCAGCGATGACGAGGCGGTGCGGCGCATGGATCGCAAGCGGAAGAAGAAGACGTCGAACGAACAGTGGGTGAATCCGCACGATCCGGAAGCCGAAGTGACGAAGATGAAAGACGGCACAACGCACTTGGCCTACAAGGCCGAGCAGGCGGTGGATCTGGAGACGGGCGCGATCGTGGCGATCACCACGCATGGCGGCGCGGCGGGCGACAGCGAATCGGTGCAGGAAACCTTACCGGCGGCGGGCGAGGCGGTGGCCGAACAGATCGCGACGCCGACCGCGCAAGGCAAGCACAAGGTGCACGAACAAGGGCTGCGCGAAGTGGTGACCGACAAGGGATATCACGGCGGCGCGGGTTTGGCGGCGATGAGCGAGATGGGCGTGCGGACTTACGTTGCGGTGCCCCAGCAGCCACGGCGCAACTGGGAAGGCAAACGGGAGCAGCAAGCGGCGGTGTACGCCAACCGGCGGCGCGTGAAAGGCGCGCGGGGCAAGAGTTTGTTGCGGCGGCGCGGCGAGTTGCTGGAACGCCCCTTCGCGCATCAGTATGAGACCGGTGCGCTGCGGAGACTGCATGTGCGTGGTCGCGGCAACGTCGCCAAGCGGGTGTTGTTGCAAGCGGCGGCGTTCAACCTAGCGCTGATTCTGCGAACGCTGACCCGAGCCGGAACGCCGCGAGGGCTGGCGGACCTGAAAAGGACGCTATTTTGCGCCTTGTGGCGCGTCCTGGCGGCTCTTTCGGCAAAGTCTGCGCCATGTTCCGGACTGGATGAAAGTTCACCGCTCAGAGCTCACTTTTCCGAGAGACTGCGGCCCCATCCGCCAAGGTTGCGCCCGCGCCAAAAAACGGGGTTCTGACACGGGCTGCTAGCATGCCATTACTGCTGCGCCACCTGCTCCTGCCGCTCCCGCTCTTTCTTGCGCTCCGTGATCAAACGGGCGTCTTCGGCTGTCTGCGTTGACTGGCGCGCTACTGCGACGACCTCTTTATTCTTCGCCTTAGCGGCGTACTTCGCCTCGGCTTGCTCCAACAGTTGCGCGGCTTCGAGATAGCTGCTTGCCGCGTGTTGGTCGGCGCCCTGCGACTTGGCGATCTGCACCGCGTTACGCGCTTGATACACCTCGAGCAACGCTTCGTAGCGGCCGGACCTCAGTTTCTCGCCCGCCGGCTGTATGGCGTCTGCCTGCGTCTTGTCGTAGTTGTAGGTG
>NZ_JBPPND010000263.1:0-2276 GCF_051306395.1 Methyloceanibacter sp. | reverse complement strand
CTGATGGTCCCCTGTTTGTGTGGACACGGGTTTAGGCCATGTATTGTTCGGCCTGTTTCCGGGGTTGTGTAGCCGAGGGCGGAGTGGATCCGCCGCCGATTATAGTAGCTCTCGATGTAGGCGAACAGATCCCTGCGGGCCTGCTCGCGGGTTGCCCATCGTCGCTGATGGACGAGTTCGACTTTGAGCGTATGGAAGAAGCTCTCCATTGGAGCATTGTCGTAGCAACAGGCGGTGCGGCTCATCGAAGACGTCGCCCTCATGGTGGCGAGCTGCTTGGAATATGCCTCGGACGCGTATTGGCTGCCGCGATCGGAATGGCAGATGAGGCCTTCGGCCGGTCTTTGCCGCTGCGCGGCCATCATCAGCGCGGCAAGCGGCAACTCGGTGCGCATGTGGTCGCGCATCGACCAGCCGACGATCTTGCGGGTCGCCAAGTCGAGCACGGCGGCAAGGTAGAGCCATCCTTCGCCAGTCGCGATGTAGGTGATGTCGGCGAGCCGGACGCGGTTCGGCGCGGCCGCGACGAACTCCTGCTGCAACACGTTCGGCGCCACCGGCAGGGAGTGGCGGCTGTCGGTCGTGCAGGGCCTGAACCTGCGGCCGGCAAGCGCGCGGATGCCATGCCTGCGCATCAGCCTGGCTACCCGACCGCGGCTCGCCGTCCTGCCTTTCCGCGCGAAGCGCAGCATGCATTCCGGGGCTGCCGTAACGGCCATGATGCTCGGCATGGAGGCGGCGGAGGTCGGCGAGCAGCGCGCGGTTCGCCGCCGCGCGGGCGCTCTCCGGGCGATTGCGCCAAGCATAGTAGCCGCTAGCTGAGACCTCGAGGACCCGGCACATCAGCCGAACCGGCCACCTGCCGGCATGATCGCGGATGAAGTTGAAGCTCATCTCGGCACCTCCGCGAAGATGCCGATCGCTTTTTTTAGCACGTCGCGCTCCATCCGCGTGCGGTCGAGCTCACGTTTCAGCCGCGTGATCTCCGACGCCTGGTCCGCCGGCGATGGTAACGGCGTAAGCGCGGGCATCGCCGTCCGCGATCGCGTGGTTGCGCCACGGATCACAGCCCGCCAGTTCCGCAACATCGATGGCGAGATACCCACCTCGGTCGCCACCTGCATCAGTGGCCGGCCGCTCGTCTCCAGAAACGCGACCGCCTCACGTTTGAACTCAGAAAACTCCCTTCTCGTCTTCGCCATTGCACACCTCCATGCCCTCACGGGCTTAGCAAAGGTGTCCACCGAAACGAGGGACCATCAATGCAGCGTCGAGTTCGCCACGGACAGACCCATGCCGGCAAGTTCGGCACGTAGCTCATCGAGCGTGATGTCCCTGCGCGTCTCCCACACCGCCTGGATCTCCTCGCGGCGCTCCTCGACGCGGCGCGAGCGCATATCGCCCCCCTGCGGCCTGGGGGCGAAGCTGCCCGTCGCGCGTCGCTGCGACTGCCACCGGATTGCCGTCGAAGGCGCCACCCCGAACCCTGCCGCCGCCGCGCGACAGCTCATCCCGGCATCAATCGCCGCCTGCAGCCGCCAGCAGCCGCCAGCGCGCAAATCCATCGAAAGAGGCTGACCCATCCATGCTGGCCTCCAATCCCCAGCCAGAACGGTGAATCAGATCTGCAGCCACATGTGAATCCACGCCGATTCAATCCCGGCAGAAACCGCTCTAAACACGCACTGAAGCCCAATGCGCGGCACGTGCATGGCGGCGGGGACGATGCAACTCACCAGGACTCAAGGTCTGGTGCTCCACGGTCGCCCAGTCGACATCATCGAAACCACCAGGCGGCGATCAAGCGCCGCACCATATTGTTTGAGGTGGTGAGCCCTGCTGGGTTCGAACCAGCGACCTACTGATTAAAAGCCGCAATTTGCCCTTTTTCCAGGTCGTCCCAAAAGGTCCCAATTTGCCTTTATCAGCTTGATCAGATTATAAAATGTCTGCTCGCAACGTTCCCAATCGTTCTTGCATTGTTCCGCCCAATCGCGCATACGGTGAATCCTAGGTGAATCCTTTTTTGAGCTACTGATCGCACCATGGCCAAACGCGTTGCTCCCCTAACAGCCCTTCAGATCTCGAAGATCAAACCGCATGCTAATCGCACGACGGAACTCGTCGATGGTGCCGTTCCGGGCCTGCGGCTGCGCATTGCACCTTCCGGCGCGAGGTCATGGTCGCTTGCCATGCGCGCCAACGGAATCATGCGCCGGTTTGATGTTGGTCCGGGCCTATCGCTTGGGGATGCACGCAAGAAGGCCGAGGAACTT
>NZ_JBPPND010000262.1:0-7130 GCF_051306395.1 Methyloceanibacter sp. | reverse complement strand
GGGTCCGATTTATGGGGGTGATGTCGTCCTTAGATCAAAAACGCACGTGGTTGGCGATATCCACCACCAATCCCTCGCTATTGGCAAGGGCGCCTACTTCGAAGGCCGCTCCGTGCAAGCACAGGCAGCCGAAAACAGTAGTCCTAGTAGCTCAGCAAAAAAGAGTTCTTCTCGAAAGATCGAACAAGATGACCAAGAGGCGGCGACTGCTCAGCTTACTCCCTAGGAATTCGGTCACTACGTCTCGCGTGCTGATTGTAACAGCCAATGACCGATGATGAAATAGATGACGCTGCACGCCACATGCTGACTGACATCATCGTGCGCCGCGTGCAGCCCGCTACTGATAAGTGGCACAAGCTTTTGGCAAAGCGGTTCCCTGAAGCCAGGTTGACTGACCGAGAATATATAACGATGCGGGCCGTGGAGTTAATCCAAGAGCGTCGGCAGAAACGGTGACCCTGCTGGTGAGGGGTTAGGAAAGTGCGGCGGTTTTGCGTTACCTCCCCCGCGTCCCGCATTAGAGACCGCCACATAAACTTCCCAGAACATCACTTGAGGAAACGATCCTGATGATTGAACTCCTTGCGCCTGAAGCCATGTCATTTCGGATGCTGCGACGATCGTCGAAGTGGTTAGCGTCCCGCAAGTAGGTATCCCGTGCGTCGGGTCAAAACTCAGACAATCCAAAGTGACCTCTGGGACCAGCTGAGGTGAACGGTCATGTTCCGTTACCGACCAGGCGTCCTGAACTGCGGCGATCTCTTGATATAGCTAGATCTCCAAGCTCCCGCCTGACAGTGCTAGGCCCAGAGTCCTGAGGTAGGTTGATCGTTATGCTACTTTGCATGGGGTTGTTTCTCAAAAAACCGCTGGTCTAGCTCGCGAGGTCGGCCACGTAGTCCCCGATAGCGAGCGACGCCGTGAGCCCTGGTGAGTCGACCCCGTAAAGGGCGACGTAGCCGGAGTGCCCGGTCTGCTTCGGCCCCTGGATGACGAAGTCGCCGGGGGGCTCACCTGGTCCCGTGACGCGGGGCCTGATACCGGCGTAGGCGGGTGCGAGAACGCCGTCCGGGAGCCCCGGCCAGTAGTGGCGGACGGCGTCGTAGACGGCGCCCGCGCGGGCGGGATCGACCTCGTAGTCGATAGTCTTTACCCACTCCACGTCCGGCCCGAAGCGCGCCTGCCCCCCGAGATCGAAGGTGAGGTGGACGCCGAGGCCCCCTGCGACCGGAACGGGGTAGATCAGCCGCTCAAAGGGGGCGCGGCCGCTCTTGGCGAAGTAGCTGCCCTTGGCGAGATAGCGCGGCGGAATGGTCTCAAAATCGAGACCATCCAGACCGCGCGAGACATCCCACGCTTTAAGCCCGCCTGCGTTGATAAGCAGCTTTGTCTCGATCTCGGCGGCCTCAACGCCGCCGACGCGAAGCCATATCGAGGGTGAGCCGAGACTGCCTCCGAGTAGTGGGGCGCGGCACTGCACCGTGGCGCCGGCGTTCTCGGCGTCGCCCTGGAGGCTGAGCATCAGCGCGTGCCCGTCGATGATGCCGGTGGTGCCCGACAGCAGCGCGCCGGTGGCCTGTAGTTCCGGCTCCATCTCCTTCAGGCGCCCGGTGCCGATCAGCGCGATGTCCTCGACGCCGTTCGCCGCGGCGCGCTCATACAGGTACTGGAGTGCCGCCTCCTCATCCAGCGAGGTCGCGACCACGAGCTTGCCGCAGCGGCGGTGGGGCACGCCTCTCTCGGCGCAATATTGATAGAGTGCACGACGGCCCTCGACGCAGAGCCGCGCCTTCAGGCTGCCCGGCGGGTAGTAGAGACCGGCGTGGATGACCTCGCTGTTGCGCGACGAGGTTTCCTGGCCGACGCTGTCGGCCCGCTCCAGCACGAGAACCTCGCGCCCGCGAAGGCTCAGCGCCCGGGCGATCGCAAGGCCGATCGCGCCGGCGCCGACGACAACAGCTTCAGTCTTGAACATCGAATCCTGAGCGCGATTTCACCTGGTGAGTCCATTTGCCGCCGCGTTATACCGATTATAGCATTGGGAGCCGAACCTCTTGCGATCCTGCGACCGGCAAGATGAGAATTTCCAGCATGCGGAACCGACCACACTCCCACTCAGGCCAACCATCAGAACTGTCGTCACGCGTTGCAGCCCCTCGACGAAAGCGGCGCGGAAGAAAGTATGCCGTGTGGATTATCGTCGCTGCTCTCGTCGGCGGCGTGGCGCTTCTGTCCTATAACGATGTCTCCACCGATGTTACGTCGGACGATGCCATCTACGCTGAGCGCATCTTGCGCGAGACCGAGCACGGGAATCTCATCGCACAGAAGACTCCTCAGAGTTTCGCCGGGCAAATCGAGACCATCTTTGCGGTGCAGGACGCGGTTTTATCGATTGCCGACGAGAACCGAGGCATTCCGTTCGATCGGCCACGCGAGCTCAGCGATCTTTATCAGGCGAGGGCCGGTCTTTGTTTCGACCGTAGCCGTGCCATCGAGAAAATCCTGAGCAGTCTCGGCTTCTCGGTGCGTCACGCCTTCGTGGCCTCAACAAGAGGCACCGGCAGCCCGCTCCGGTCTTTTCTCACGCCGAAGACCCAGTCGCATGCGGTGACCGAGGTGAAGACAGATCGCGGTTGGTTAGTGATCGATTCAAATAGACGCTGGATTGGCCTCACGGAGGGGAGCAAGCCGGTAGATCTCGCTGCGCTCCGGGAGACGAAGGCGCAGCAGGATTGGGACCCGCGGGTAAAGGACCCCATGAGCCCCATGCTGAGCGAACCGTTCACCTACCTTTTCGGCCTCTATTCGCGTCACGGGCGATTCTATCCGCCTTATATGCCCGTTCCCGACGTCGATTGGGGGCAGATCCGCTACAACCTCACCGACTGATCATTATTCCAGCTCGGTCGATCAGTTTCCGACTTTCGGTTTCTTCTTATTCTTCTTCCTCGGTGTGAAGCGGTTCTTTTCGAACCGCATGTCGGATCCCTCGCGGCAATCGATCTGCGGGGCGGCGACTTGAACCGGTTCCGCGTAGGCGTTGAAGGTCTGCTGGGGCTTGCCCTGACGAGCAATGATTCTGTTGCCGCAAATTGCCGACGATCGCACGCCCAGCGCATTCTCGACGAGAATCGGCTGGTCGTTCCCATCGAAGAGGTTGCCGCGGATCTCGACGTTGGCGACCCGACCTTTTTTGCTTGCGATCAGAATCCCGTCGCCGGCGTTGTTGACGAACTTAGAGTGCTCGATCCGCACATTGGTGATGGTCTGGCTTTCGTTGTTGGGCTCGAGGTCTATCCCGGCGCTTGGCCGCGTGCCGCGCGTGTCCCGAAACTCGGAGTTGGTGACCAGAATCCGGTTGCCGCTGATGATGGAGAGCCCTTGGCGGCGATTGTTGATGGCCACGACAGAGCAGAGAGCGATGTCCTCGCCGCCGGCCAGATAGAAGCCGTCGCCCCACATGTGCCGCGACGTCACGCCCGCGATCGTGATCCGCTCAGATTCGGGGCCGATGATGATGCCCATGCCCCACTCGCCGGAGCGGCCCTTATGCTCCTTGCGGTCGCCCTGCAACGTGCCGCCGATCACCGTCACATCCTTGGCACGGGGTATCCTCAGGACCGAGTAGTTTTTGGCGCCGGTCGGGATCACCTTCAGGATCGCGCGGTCCGCAAGCTTCAGCGTCATCTTGCTTCCGAGCACGAGGCGCTTCTTGCCGTGTGCTTGCACCATGTAGGCCCCGTTGGGCACGTAGACCGTGCCGCCGGTGCCGGCGACCTCGTCGATCGCTTTCTGAATGTATTTCGTGTCGTCGGATTTCCCGTCGCCCTTGGCGCCCCTGTCCTTCACGTTGACGACGAGGGGCGAGGTGGGCTTGACGTTGCAGCCGTCGAACTGGGCGCCACTGGCTGGGCCGGCAAGAGAAGCCGCGACGACAAAGCAAAGAAGGGCGCTCGTGCGTGAAATCTTGTTCAAGGGGCGTCGGTTGGGTTGCTCCTTCGGCACAGGACCCGCACTAGCACGTTCTTTTCGGGGTGTCACCGGCCCCGGTCAGGCGAGCGCGTCGCGGGTTGCGGCGGCGATGCGCCTTGCGTCGTCGTCGGACAAATAAGGATGCATGGGCAAGCTCATGACCTGGTGGCAGATCGCCTCGCTCACTGGTAGCGAGCCTTCGCCGCCGCCATATGGCAGATAGGGAACCTGGAGGTGCATGGGCTTCGGGTAGTAGATCATGGTCGGGATGCCGGCCGCGCCCAGCTTCTCCTGCACCGCCGCGCGCTTATCCGTCTTGATGGTGTACTGCGCCCAGGCGGATCTCAGCCCCTCGATGCGCTTTGGCGTCGCCACCACGTCCTTCAGCTCTTCGTCATAGATCTGCGCGACGCGCTCGCGGGCCTCGAGCTCGTCGTCGAAGACCGAGAGTTTCACGGAAAGGATCGCGGCCTGAATGCTGTCGAGACGGCCGTTGATGCCGATACGCACCACCTCGTAGCGGTCGGCACCCGCGCCGTGGACGCGGATCGACTTGAGCAACTCCGCGAGACCGTCGTCGTCGGTGGTGATTGCGCCGCCGTCGCCGTAGCACCCCAGAGGCTTCGCCGGAAAGAAGCTCGTGCCGCTGACCGGCGCGAGCGAACCAACGCGCTTGTTGTGATAGGCGCCGCCGAAGGATTGTGCGGCGTCGGATATGAGATGAAGGCCTTCGCGCTCGGCGAGCGTATTGAGTCCGCTCCAGTCCGCCGGCAAGCCGAACAGATCGACTGCGAGGATCGCCTTTGGCGTGAGCTTACCGCCGGCGCGGGTTTCGGAAATTTTTTGCGCGAGGTCTGCAAGGTCGATGTTGAAGCTGTCCGCCTCGACATCGACAAACACCGGCGAAGCGCCGGCGAGGAGGATCGCCTCGGCGGTCGCCGTGAAGGTAAACGAGGGCACGAATACCGCATCGCCAGGGCCGACCTCATAGGCGAGCAGCGGCATGAAGATCGCATCGGTGCCGCTCGAGCAGGAAATCGCGTGGGCCGCGCCGCAATACTCCGCAAGCTCGGATTCCAGTTTCGCGACTGCGGGACCGAGGATGTAGCGCCCGCCATCGAGGACGTCTTGGATCGCTTCAGCGATCTGCGGCTTGAGCCGCGCATATTGCGCCTTCAGGTCGACAAAGGGGACGCCCGACATCGATTTTCCTTCTCTGACTCCTGGTCGCGCCCTGCCTAGCCAAGTCGGGCGGCCACGGCAATAGGGCGAATGGCGCCAGCCTCAAGGGCCGGTTCCCCGTTCAGTCTGGGGGTTCAGGTCGGAACCTTCATCCTCGGCAGCGATTGGGTCCGTTCCGCCGAGGGGCTGACCGGCGGAGGTTTTGAGACGATGTATTCAGGCGCCCTGAGGCGCATCGTGTTGGTGGGCGCGTTCGCGCTGCTCGCCCTGGCGCCGGGTGTGCTGGTCTCCGATGAGGCCAAGGCCGGCGGGCCAGCCGTGGAGCAGGACTATTTCGACATCGATCAGTTCTACGACGAACTCGCGCCCTTCGGCGAGTGGGTCGACCATCCCAACCACGGCTATGTGTGGCTGCCGCGTACGGTGGCACCGGATTGGCGCCCGTACACCGTGGGCAACTGGGTCTCGACCGAGGAATATGGCTGGTACTGGGATTCCCCGGAGCCCTTCGCTTGGGCCGTGTATCACTACGGCCGTTGGGGATTTGAGCCCGACTATGGCTGGTATTGGGTGCCCGGCGATACCTGGGCGCCGGCCTGGGTACAGTGGCGCTACGGCGATGAATATGTGGGTTGGGCACCAGAGGTCCCGACACCAGGCTACGCTTATGGCAGCCCGGCGCGCTATGCACCACCACCGCCACGGGAATCGTGGGTGTTCGTCCAGCCGCGTTACCTCGTGTCTCCTGCGGTCCGCTCTTATGCGGTGCCACGCGCCAGCCTGACGATCGTATTCAGCCGCACGACCTATGTAAGCCGGCCCCGGTACCGGAACGGCTATCTCTACAACTACGGCATGCCGCGCGATCACTGGTCGCGCGTCACGCGCAGGCACATCGAGCCGCGCAAGGTGTATCGCGGGCATCAAAGAGCGCGCCCGCATGGGTGGAACAGGCGCGGCTCTCGCGACCTCTATGCCTACGCGCCAAGCGTGAAGAAGGGGGCGCGTCCGCGCAAACCCCCCAAAAAGATCGCCCCCAAACCGACCCGCGCCAAAGCAAACGCCAAGAGTGCAAGGGCCCGTGCCGTGCAGCCCAATCGAAATGCGCGGGCCCAGCCACCACGAGTGATGGGCCCCCGCGAAGCGATGAACCCGAACTATCGCGGGCCTGCGGTGCGCACTGGCCCCTGGGGCCGACTACAAGGGTCCGGGCCGCAGGCCGCCGCACGCGACACCGGCCGCCGCGAAATTAAAGGCCGCCAAATCAAAGGCGGCGACGTCCAACGCCGCTAGATCCAATGCTGCCCGAGCCAGGGCCGCGAGAGACAGGGCTGACCGCGCCAAGGCTGAGCGCGCTAAGGCTGCCCAGTCCAACAGGGGGAGGCCCGGACCTGCGAATGCCCAAGCGCAACGCAACCGCGCCATGGGTCTCGCCCCGCCGACACGCGATGCACGGGCCGGCGCGATGAGCCCCAACATGCGCGGACCGAACGCGGGGCCCCACAATCGCGGCCCCTCCCTTAAGGGCCGTGACGGCCTGAAACCTCCTCAAGCCCGCCGAATCCCGCCAAAGCCCGCGGGGGACAAGGCGAAGGCAGGCAACGCGAAAGCCGGCAAGCCGAAGGCCGGCAATTCCAAGGACGGAAAATCCAAGGCCTCAGGATCAAAGCCAAGGGGGCAACCGAGCGCCAACTCGTACCGGACCTCCAAGCCGAAGGCGGCGAGATCCGCAAACGTGAGACCGAGCCAGGCAAAGCCAGCTCGTGCCAAGCCGCAGTCGGCGCGTGCGAAGCCGAAGCAGGCCAAGTCGAGGTCCGCGCATGTCAAACCAAAGCCTGCGAAGGCGAGGTCGGCCCATGGCGGCGGTAACGGGGACCGCAAACGCGGCGCTAGCCGGGGTCACGGCGGTGGCGATCGGGCCAAGGCCTGCAAGGCCAATCCCAATCGGCCGGGGTGCGGGGGGCGCGGCT
>NZ_JBPPND010000261.1:0-3344 GCF_051306395.1 Methyloceanibacter sp. | reverse complement strand
CCTCTGTGTTCGCGCCCGCCTGTCGCTCCAGATCGGCACGCGCGCTTGCGATCATCTCTTCGGTGTAAGGCACACCGACAGTAGCGTTGACACGCAGGCGCTCCGAAATGTCGTCATAGTCGAGTTCGCGCTGAGCCAGGAACGGATAGCCCGGCATCACCGATTCCGGTACGACCGATCGAGGATCGACCATATGCGCGCGATGCCACTCGTCCGAATACTTGCCCCCGACCCGCGCGAGATCGGGGCCCGTGCGCTTAGAGCCCCCTTGGAAGGGGTGGTCGTACATGCTCTCGGCGGCAAGGCTGTAATGGCCGTAGCGCTCGACCTCGTCCTTGAGGGAGCGGATCATCTGACTGTGGCAGGTGTAGCACCCTTCGCGGATATAGATGTCGCGTCCGACGAGCTCCAGCGGCGTGTAGGGCCGCATGCCTTGCACCTTCTCGATGGTCGAGCTCAGCCAAAACAGCGGCGCGATCTCGACCAGGCCGCCGATGGCGACCACCACGAGAATGCCGATCAGGAGAACGATCGAGCTCTTCTCGAAGATTTGGTGTTTTGCCCAGCTCATATGACCCTCTATTCCGCCGGCGCCACGTATTCGCCGGGCCGGTATTCGGGGGCGGCGGCGACCCGCGGCTGCTCCGCCGCGTCCACCGGCTGATCGCCACGGACCGTGCGCCACAAATTGTAGGACATGAGTACCGCGCCGATGAGGAACAGCAATCCGCCGGTCGCCCGGATCACGTAGAACGGATGCATCGCCTCTACGGTCTCGACGAAGGAATATTCGAGGAAGCCGAGCGAGTCGTAGGCCCGCCACATCAACCCTTGCAGGATGCCCGACACCCACATGGAGGTGATGTAGAGCACGATGCCGAGCGTCGAGATCCAGAAGTGCCACTCGACGAGACGTTGCGAATAGAGCGCCTTGCGATGCCACAGCCACGGCACCAGGCAATAGAGCGCGCCGAAGGTGATATAGGCGACCCAGCCCAGCGCGCCCGAATGCACGTGGCCGATGGTCCAGTCGGTGTAGTGCGACAGCGCATTCACCGATTTGATGCTCATCAGCGGCCCTTCGAAGGTCGACATGCCGTAGAAGGCCACCGCCACGGCGAGCATGCGGATCACCGGGTCCGTCCTAAGCTTGTCCCAGGCGCCGGACAGCGTCATCAGCCCGTTGATCATGCCGCCCCAGGACGGCATCCACAGAATAATGGAGAAGGTCATGCCGAGCGTCTGCGCCCAATCCGGGAGCGCCGAATAGTGCAGATGGTGCGGGCCCGCCCAAATGTAGATGAAGATCAGCGACCAGAAATGGACCACCGAAAGCCGGTAGGAGTAGATCGGCCGCTCGGCGCGCTTCGGCACGAAGTAATACATCATGCCGAGGAAGCCCGCGGTGAGGAAGAAGCCCACCGCGTTGTGGCCGTACCACCACTGGGTCATGGCGTCCTGCACGCCGGAATAGATGATGTAGCTCTTCGAGCCCACCAGCGACATCGGCACCGCCAGATTGTTGACGATGTGCAGCATGGCGACGGTGACGATGAACGCCAGGTAGAACCAGTTGGCGACGTAGATATGGGGCTCGCGCCGTTTGGCGATGGTGCCCACGAAGACGAGGAAATAGACGACCCAAACGATGGTGAGCCAAATGTCCACGTACCATTCGGGCTCCGCATATTCCTTCGACTGGGTGACGCCGAGGACGTAGCCGGTGGCCGCGAGCACGATGAACAGCTGATAACCCCAGAACACGAACCACGGCGACCACTTGCCGGCGAGCCGCGCGCGGCAGGTGCGCTGCACCACATAGAACGACGTGGCGATCAGCGCGTTGCCGCCGAAGGCGAAGATCACGGCCGAGGTGTGCACGGGCCTCAAGCGGCCGAAATTCGTCCACGGCAGATCGAAGTTGAAGACGGGATAAGCAAGCTGCCAGGCGATGACATCGCCAACGATGAAGCCCGCAAGCCCCCAGAACATGGTGGCGATGACGCCCGCCCGGACCACGCCGTCGGCGTAGCCTGTCCCCTCATCGGGCGCCCGCCCGTCGATGATCTGGGTGAGCATGAAAAGGAAAGCGAGCGCCGCCGCGCCCAAAAGGACGCAGCCGTGAAAGGCGATGACCCGGTCCTCGCCGGCCAGCGCCAGGATGAGGCCGACGATGACGCAAAGAGCCGCCGCGCCCAGCGCCAGAAAATCCGAAAGAGCCTTCCACTCGTCACGCGCGAGCATGGCAGTCATGGCTTCACCCCTCTTTCCCTGAGAGATGCGCCACCGGGCCCGGCCGAACCTTGACAAAGATCAAACTGAGGGCGCTGCCCCCTGCGACACAGAATCCTGGCTCGGGAGAAGTCTCTCGCCTCAAAGGCGAGTTTCGCGCCCGAGGACAACCTGGAGACCCGGGGCGACCAGAGGGAAGCATCTTCCTCTCGGCGCCGCCGCGGCCTATGATCAGGACAGTCTCAAGTGGGGTTCCATGCGGTTTCTTCTCGGTATCCTCGTCGGCGTCGTGCTCACGGTCATCGTGGTCTATGCCCTCGATCTGGGGACGGACGGCGAGGCGCAAAAGAACATCGTCAATTGGGATGTGGTCGGCGAGAAGCTCGGCGTCCTGACCGCCCAAGCCCGCGAGGTCTGGGCAGACTTCACCCGCGAGATGACCGGCCCGCCGTAGGCCATAGGCCCCTACCCCTTAATCAGGCGCTCTTGGAGTTTCACTTTCTCGACAGGGGGCGGCTTCTGCAGCTTGTCCTCGCGCGAGCCTTTCGGATGTGAGCTCGATTTCTGGACCGCGCTCGTCGCAACCATGTTCATGCCGACCAGGAACGCGGCCCCGCTGCCGATCACGATGGCGATGGCGAGCCCGCGCAACGCCGCCCTGAGATTTTCCCGTCGCGCCGATTGTTGCATCCTAACGGTTCGATTGATGTAGGCCAGGAACGCGCTGAGCAAGGCCGCGATCGCCCCGCTCGAGAAGAACAGCATCGCCGCGGCGACCTTCCGGTCCACCGTGCCCTCAGGCGCTTGCGCCATGACGGCCAGTAGAATGAGGGCCGCGGCGCCGTTGAGCAGGATCAGGAAAGACAGCGCCCGGCCGGCAAACCGATTGCGCTCGCGCTCGACGAAGGCGCGGTCGAAGTCTACTTCGGGGGTCGTTCGGGTCCGGGTAGCCATTCTCACCCTCTAGGCCGATAGGCGGTTTTGGCGGAGACGGGGGGATTCGAACCCCCGATACGGCTTTTGACCGTATAACGGTTTAGCAAACCGCCGCCTTCAGCCTCTCGGCCACGTCTCCGTTGACGCAAAGCCTTACTGATCCGCTCGAAGGCGGT
>NZ_JBPPND010000260.1:0-42865 GCF_051306395.1 Methyloceanibacter sp. | reverse complement strand
CGGCATAGTAGGCGCCGCCGACCTGAATGCCGGCATTGGCAAGACCCTTGCGGGCGCCACCCACATCGAGGGGCACAAGCGCGTCGTCGGGAATGCCTGTCGGGCTGACCCCGCAATTTGCCAAGGCGCCGCCCGGCATGGCCATGATCGATACGGCCAGCACGGAGGCGACGGCGGCCGTCTTCGCTAGCTTAGTGCCGAGCCGCCCCATCCAAGTGGTCGAATCGTGTGGTGGTCGGTCGCCCGATTACAGTGCGTTCTTCGTCATGTTGTCAGCCCCCCAAGGCTATGCTCAGTATGGTCTACGCTTGTTATGTTATAACGTAGACGACATCCAGACCCCGATCAACGGGGTTTTTTTGCCTACTCCCCTGCCACGACCTTTTCCGGTGCGTCGAGGCTGTCGGAGCCCTCGAACTCGATGGACTTCAGGTCCAGCGTGGCCACGGCCCGCTCGATGGCCTTGGTTTGACCGAGAAGGGCGTCGACCACGTCCTGGACGACCTTGTTCCCTGCCTCGTTCCCTTCGCCAATCATCTGGTCGTAGGACTCGGTGGTCAGCGCGCGAAGATACAGCGCGTTCATGGCGTCCATGGTGGCGTCGAGCTTGGCGCGCAGTTCGGCGTCAACCTTTGGGTCCTTGGCCTTGACGAGATCGGACACGCTGGCGCCACCAACAAACGACCCATCGGCGCGGCGATAGCGTCCGAGATAGACATTGCTGATGCCGAGCGCGTCAAAGAAGTGAGACGCGTGGGTGTTGTCCGAGAAGCAGTCGTGCTCCTCCTCCGGATCGTGGATCATTAGGCCGAGCTTGATGCGCTCGCCGGCCAGCTCGCCATAAGACAGAGAGCCGAGGCCGGTCATGATGGTGGTGAGACCTTCCTGACCGCCGCCGACACCCTTGCGGGCATCGCCGCCGGGAGCCCACTGCTCCGCCATCCAGGCGAGATCGTCGATGAGCAGGTCCGTGACGGTGCTCAGATACTGGGCCCGGCGATCACAATTGCCGTTGGTGCAGTTCTTCAGATCGTAGTCGGTGGCAGGCCGTTCTCCTGCGCCAGGCCCGGTGCCGTTCAAGTCCTGGTCCCAAAGCAGGAACTCGACCGCGTGATAGCCGGTGGCCACGTTGGCCTCCACGCCGCCGGCCTCTTGCAGCTCGTCCGCGAGCAGTTCCTTAGTAAATTTGGACGTGTCGATCTTCTTGCCGCCCATGGTCAGCGAGACGTTCTTGAACGTTGGCGACGTAAAGCTCGTTCTCCGGCGACTCGGCGCCGTAAACCTCGGCAACGTAGTCGATCAGGCCCTCGTCGAGCGGCCAGGCATTCACCTTGCCCTCCCAATCATCGACGATGGCATTGCCGAAGCGATAGGCTTCGGTCTGCATGTAGGGCACCCGGGCGGCGATCCAAGCGGCGCGCGCGGCGCGCAGATTCGGCGCGGTCGGCTCGGACAGAAACTCGTTGATCGCCAGCTGCATCGTCTTGGCGGTCTCGAGAGAATCCTCATACCCAGCTTGCGCGATGTTGGCGTAGGTCTTCAGCACGTCCTTGGTGCTGTCAGCGGCCAAAGCGGGCGAAAAGCAAAAGCCGAGCGCCAAAGCGGCGGCCGGCAGAACAGTCATCGGTCCTCGGAACATCGTCATCCCTTTTGTTGTAGCTCGGCCTACGCACTCACGCTGTAGGCCCTTTCCCGGTTTTCCCCTCAAAACCGCCCGAAGGCGGGAAGAATGCGGCGGCCCGCCAGCCGGGACCTTTGGGCCGCCGCAAGGTTGAGATGAGGAAGCGTCCAGGCTCGGGCTCAGACGCTCCAGACATTCGGGCTGGGCGGCCGAATGTCTTGCCAAGACACTAGCCCAGCGCCTAACATGAGCGTACTGAACTCTTTTCATCAGAATAGTTGAGCAAAATGCATCTTAAAGAGGTCGACGCCAATCTGCTCGTGACCCTCGACGCCCTGCTGGTGGATGCGAGCGTGACCCGGGCTGCGGAGAGACTAGGGCGGAGCGCCTCCGCCATCAGCCACGCATTGGCGAAACTCCGCGAAATTTTCAACGACGAGCTCTTCGTGCGGGCCGGACAACGCCTGGTCCCGACGGCCAAGGCGCTGGAGCTTGCGCCCACGGTTCACGTCATCCTGGCCGGTATGGAAAGCCTGCTGAGGCCGAGCAAACCCTTCGAACCGTCGCTTTCCGTGCGCGAGTTTGCCGCAGCATCGAGCGAAGCGGGCGAGCTCATTTTGGTTGAGCCTTTACGCAAACGCCTCCAATCGCTCGCCCCAAATGTGCATGTGAGCTGGACGCCATCGCATCGCGACGAGAATATCGATTCGCTGCGCAACGCCCGCAGCCACTTCGTCATCGATATCGAGGGGGCGCCGGTCGCCGCCCCTGACGTGCGCGTCGCCAAGCTGTTCGACGACACGCTCGCCACCTTGTCAGGACCGGACCATCCCTTCATCAAGCGCAAGCCCAAGGCCGCCACCTTCGCGGCCGCCGACCATGTGGCGGTCAACACGCTGCCGACCATGACGCTGTTAGATCAGGCGCTCAGGGGCGAAGGGCTCAGCTGCAATGTCTCCTCTCAGGTCTCCTCGGTGCTCGTCGGGGTGCTCGTGGTCTTGAACAGCGACGCGCTGTTGACGCTTCCCTCTTCGCTCGCGGCGATCCTGGAGAAGCAATTCGGGCTGGCGCGCATCGACCAGCCCGTGCCGCCCGTGGATCTCCCCCTAAGGCTCATGTGGCATTCGAGCTACGACCGCGACGAATGCCACCAATGGCTGCGTGGGGAGTTCGCCAATATCGCCCTGGAGATCGTGGGCGCGGCGTAACGCCGCCCTCGCTGCTCGGCGGTTTGGGCGTTTTGGCGAGGCCTCTGGCTTCCGTCATGATGCTCCATTACCATGGCGCCCTCGCCCGCCTGCCGCCGAGGGTTTGGGCGCTTGGAGGACGTCCATGGTCGCCTGGTTCCGCGCTGGCCTTGCCGCCGCGCTGTTGATTTTCGTCGCCACCCCCACTTCCGCCGCCGACAAAGCTTTCCAAGACGTCGCCCTCGACGAGGCCGCGATCACGCTCGCGGCCGATCTCAAGAACGAGTCGGGCACGGTCGAGCTCCCGGTCATCAAGCTGAAAGAGCAAGCCGCCGTCCAACTGAGAAAGCAGGACCTCGAGGGCGCCGCTTTCACTTATGGGCAGATCGTCACCGTGGCGCCCGACGATTCCACGGCCTGGCGCCGACTGGCCGATATCTGGCTCGCCATCCCGCCGCACGAGACGGACGACGGCAGCGTCCGCTATCGCAATGCCCGCACCGCCGCCTACATCGCCTATCGCCGGGCGACGACGCCGAAGCAAGAAGCCGCGGGCCTGGCCACGCTCGCCACCGCCTTCGGCAAAGGCGGCGATTGGCGCCCGGCGCTGAACGCGCTGCATCTCGCGCTCACGCTCGACGACAACCAGGGACTCAAGGTCACCTACGACCAGCTCCGCGAGAAATACGGCTTCCGCGTCTCCAATTTCAGCGTGGACTCCGACGCGGCGAGCCCACGCGCCTGCTTCCAGTTCACCGAACCTTTGTTGAAGCGCGCGGACTTCTCGCCATTCGTCTCCGTCGCCGGGCGGGACAAACCGGCGCTCTCAGCGGACGATCAGCAGCTTTGCGTCGAGGGGCTGAAGCACGGCGAAACCTATGACGTCACCTTGCGCCAGGGATTGCCCTCGGCGGTGCACGAGGACCTGCTAAAGGACGCGGAGTTCACGATCTATGTGCGGGACCGGAAGCCGTCGGTGCGGCTCGCCGGCAAGGCGTATGTGCTGCCGAGCACCGGACAGCAAGGCATCCCACTCGTTTCCGTCAACACCGGCCTGCTCGACGTGACGATCTACCGGATCGGCGACCGCAACCTGCTCGGCAACGTGCTGAGCTACGATTTCCAGCGCAATCTCTACCAGTACGACCTGGAGACCGTCGCCGACGAGAAGGGCCAAGAAGTCTGGAGCGGCAAGCTCACGGTCGCGCAGGAGCTCAATAAAGAAGTCACCACCGCTTTCCCGGTCGGCGAGGCGGTGCCTGAGATGGCGCCGGGCGTCTATCTCCTCGCCGCCAACCCCGCCGACGTGCCGGGCGACGACTACGGCGAGCGGACCACGCAATGGTTCGTCGTCTCCGACTTCGGTCTCACGGCCTATTCCGGCTCCGACGGCGTCCACGCTTTCGTCAACTCGCTCGCCAGCACGGCGCCCTTGTCAGGCGTCGAGGTCCGTCTGATCGCGCGCAACAACGAAGTGCTGGCGACGGCGGCGACCGACGACAAAGGCGCGGTCACTTTCGCGCCTGGCTTGGCGCGGGGTGAAGGCGGTCTGTCGCCGGCGATGCTCGTCGCTTCGGGGACTAACGGCGACTACGCCTTTCTCAATCTCAAACAGTCCGGCTTCGACCTGACCGACCGGGGCGTCGCCGGACGCGAGGCGCCCAAGGGGCTCGATGCCTTCGTGTTTACCGAGCGCGGCGTCTACCGCACCGGCGAGACCGTACACATCACGGCACTGTTGCGCGACGCCGCCGGGATCGCCGTGCCCGGAGTTCCCCTGACGCTGGTGGTCGACCGTCCGGACGGTATCGAATATCGCCGCGCCGTGGTGCCCGACGAGGGGCTCGGCGGCCGCGCACTCGACGTGGCGCTTATTTCCTCGGCGCCGACAGGCACTTACCGGGTCGAGGTCTATTCCGACCCCAAGGGCGCACCCGTCGGCAAGACGAGCTTCCTGGTCGAGGACTATGTGCCGGAGCGGCTCGAATTCGACATCTCGACCGGCGCGAAGACTCTGTCACCGGCGAGCCCCGCCGAGATCGCCCTCGACGGACGTTTCCTCTATGGCGCGCCGGCCTCCGGGCTGCCAATCGACGGGGAACTGAAGATCGCCGCCACCAGCGAACGCCCGGGCTTTACAGGCTACGTGTTCGGTGTGAACGACGCGCAATCCGACGACGGCTTTTCCTCCGAGAGCTTTCCGCTCGCCGACCTGCCCGAGACCGACGCTGACGGCAAAGCGACCTTCCCGGTCGCGCTCGACAAAGTTCCCGCTTCGGCCAGGCCGCTCGAGGCCACGGTCGTGGTGCGGCTTGCCGAGCCCGGCGGCCGCGCCGTCGAGCACGACCTCAAACTGCCGGTTACGCCCCGCTCCGACATGATCGGCGTGAAGCCGCTGTTCAAAGGCTCATCCCTCGGCGACCAGGACATCGCCAAGTTCGACGTGGTGATGGCCGCGCCCGACGGTATGCAAGTCGCCGCGAAGGGGCTGAAATGGCAGCTCCTGCGCATCGAGTCCAAACATCAGTGGTACCGGCAATACGGCAGCTGGAATTACGAGCCCATCAAGGTCACCCGCCGGGTCGCCGACGGCACGATCGACGTGGGCGCGGCGCAGCCGGGCCAGATCGAGGTACCGGTGAGCTGGGGCCGCTACCGGCTCGAAGTGGAAACCAACGACCCGCAAGGCCCGCTGACCACCTACGGCTTCGACTCGGGCTGGTACGCGGAAGCGTCCGCCGACACGCCGGACCTTCTGGAGATCGCCCTCGACAAGAATGGCTACGCGCCGGGCGACACCATGACCGTGGCCGTGACCGCGCGCAGCGCCGGCACCGTGACGCTGTCGGTGATCGGGGACCGGCTCATCACCCAGACCACCACGGACGTGGAGGCGGGGCTGGTGAAGCTGCCGCTCACCGTCGGTGAAGATTGGGGCACCGGCGCCTACGTGCTGGCGACGCTGCGCCGGCCGCTCGACGCGGCGGAGAAGCGCATGCCCGGGCGCGCCATCGGCGTGCAGTGGTTCAGCGTGGACCGGCTCGCGCACACGATTGGCGTGGACCTCGACCTGCCCGATCTCGTCAGACCGGAGACGACGTTGCGCGTGCCGGTGCGCCTCGCCAATCTCGCCACCGGCGATCAGGCGCGCATCGTGGTCGCGGCCGTTGATGTAGGCATTCTCAATCTCACCGGCTACGAGCCGCCGAACCCGGACGAGTACTATCTCGGCCAGCGCCAGCTCTCGGCGCAGATCCGCGACCTCTACGGCCAGCTCATCGACGGCATGCAAGGGGCGCGCGGGCAAATCCGCACCGGCGGCGATTCCGGCGGGACATTGCAAGGAAACCCGCCGACGCAACCCCCCTTGGCGCTTTATTCGGGAATCGTCACCGTCGGCGAAGACGGCACGGCAGAGGTGAAATTCGACATCCCTGCCTTCACCGGCACGGTGCGCGTCATGGCCGTCGCCTGGAACGGTACCCAAGTCGGGCACGGCTCGGGCGACGTGGTCGTGCGCGATCCGGTGGTGGTCAGCGCCACGCTGCCGCGCTTCCTGCTCATGGGCGACACGTCCACGCTGCGACTCGACCTCGACAATGTGGAAGGCGCAGCGGGCTCCTACCAGATTGCTGTTTCGACCGCCGGCCCGCTTAGCGTCGGCAACGGGGACCGCGCCATCGAACTCGATGCCAAGAAGCGCGGCGCCGCGACCTTCCCGGTTTCGGCGCTCGGCGTCGGCGACGGCACCATCGACGTGACGGTGACGGGGCCGGAGGATTTCGAGGTGGCGCGGCGCTACGCGCTCACCGTGAACCCGGCGACGCAGATCCTGGCGCGGCGCACCGTGAAGCCGCTCGAACCCGGGCAAAGCATCACGCTTTCGAATGACGTGTTCGCCAATCTCGTGCCGGGGACCGGAAAGCTGGCGCTGTCGGTCACGCCGACCGCGGCGCTTGACGTGGCGAGCCTGCTCGCCGCGCTCGACCGCTATCCGCTCGGCTGCACCGAGCAGATCGTGAGCCGCGCGCTGCCGCTGCTCTATGTCAACGACATGGCGCTCGATGCGAAGCTCGCCGCGGATGCCAAGGTCGACAAACGCATCACCAAGGCGATCGAGACCGTACTGGCGCGCCAAGGCTATGAGGGCGCGTTCGGCTTGTGGTCGCCCGGCGGCAGCGATGCCTGGCTCGATTCTTATGTCACCGACTTTTTGACGCGCGCGCGCGCCAACGGTCACACCGTCCCGGATGAGCGCTTCAAGCTCGCGCTGAATCGCTTGCGGAACTATGTGAGCACCGCGCCCGACGTCTCCACCGATGGCGGGCTCGCGCTGTCCTATGCACTCTACGTGCTGGCCCGCAACGGCATGGCTCCCGTGGGCGACCTCCGCTACATCGCCGACGTGAAACTCGACAAGCTCGGCACGCCGACGGCGCAGGCCGAGATCGGGGCGGCGCTGGCCATGCTTGGCGACAAGACCCGTGCCGAGAAGGCGTTCCGGGTGGCGGCCGGCGCGCTCCCCGAGGAGAAGCCGAAAGCCACCGGCCGCGTCGATTTCGGCTCGCGCCTGCGCGATGCGGCCGCGGTGGTGACCCTCGCGGCTGAAGGCGATGCCGGCAAGCCGATCCTGGTCAGCGCCACGCGACAGATCGGCGTGGCGCGCGACGCCGTGACCTACACCTCGACTCAAGAGGACGCCTGGCTGGTGCTCGCCGCACGGGCGCTCGGTCAGCAAGGCGTCAGCCTTACGATCGAGGAAGGAAGCGGCGAAGAAGGCGGTCAGCTTGGCCCGCTCTACCGGTCCTTCAGCGAAGAGGATCTCGGCATCAATCCGGTGACCGTGACCAATAACGGTGACACGCCCGTCGACGCGGTGGTCTCGGTGAGCGGCGCACCGACCACGCCCGAACCTGCCGCGGATCACGGCTTTAGGCTCGAGCGGACCTTCCACACGCTCGACGGCGAAGAGGTGGACATCGCCACGGCCACGCAAAATGAGCGCTACGTGGTGCTGCTCGCCGTCACCGAGGCGAAGCCGCAATTCGCCCGCGTGGCGCTGACCGACTATGTGCCGGCCGGCTTCGAGATCGACAATCCGAAGCTCGTGTCCTCGGCCGATACCGGCGGTCTGTCCTGGATCGGCCAAGCCGCGACCCCTGAGCATACGGCCTTCCGCGACGACCGGTTCGTCGCCGCGTTCGAGCGCAAGGCCGACAGTCCCGTGGTCTACCGCGTGGCTTATGTGGTGCGCGCGGTCTCTCCCGGCGACTACGTGTTGCCGCAAGCGGTGGTCGAGGACATGTACAGTCCCGACCGTTTCGGCCGCACCGGCACCGGGTCCGTCAAGGTGACCGCGCGCAAATGAGCCGGCTCACGCGACGCGCCACCTATGCCGCTATCGGGGCGGTGTGGCTCGCGGCCATTGCCGCGGGCGCGCTCGCCGGTCTTGCCGACTCCTTCGGCCCGCCGCCCTTGGGGAAAGACCTCGAATACTCCACCACGGTGCTCGACCGCGACGGCAAGCTGTTGCGCGCTTACCTGACGGACGAAGGACGCTGGCGGCTTCCGGCCACGCAAGCGGACGTCGACCCACGCTTTATCGAGGCGCTGCTCGCCTATGAGGATAAGCGGTTCTTCTCCCATCACGGGGTCGATCCGCTGGCCATGACGCGCGCGGCCTATCAGTTCGCGACCCAGGGTCACATCGTCTCCGGCGGCTCGACCATCACCATGCAGGTGGCGCGCCTGCTGGAGCCACGACGGGAGCGTTCGCTCTATGCCAAGTACCGGCAAATGGTCCGCGCGCTTCAGCTCGAATGGGCGCTCGACAAGGACCAGATCCTTTCGCTCTACCTCACGCTCGCGCCCTATGGCGGCAACCTGGAAGGCATCCGTGCCGCGTCGCTCGCCTATTTCGGCAAGGAGCCGCGGCGGCTGACGCTCGGGGAGACGGCGCTCCTCGTGGCGCTGCCGCAATCGCCGGAATATCGCCGTCCCGACCGCCATCCCGAACGGGCGCAAGCGGCGCGGAATCGCGTGCTGGATCGCATCGCGGGCAACGGCCTCTTCAGTGCGGAAGAGCGCGCCAGCGCCAAGACCGAGCCCGTTCCGCACGCGCGCAAGCCCATGCCGCTCTCCGCGCCCCATGCCGCGGACGAGGCGCGGTCGGCCTCGGCCGGCGCGAAGACCATCCACCTCACCATTGACGGACGCTTGCAGCGCCGGCTGGAGCGGCTCGCCCGCGAGCGGGCGGCGGCGCTTGGCGATGCCATGTCGGCGGCGATCGTCGTGGTCAAGAACGAAACCGGTGAGATCCTGGTCCGGGTCGCCTCGCCCGACTACTTCGACAAGGCCCGCGCGGGCCAAGTGGATTTGACGCGCGCCTTGCGCTCTCCGGGCTCGGCATTGAAACCCTTTATCTATGGGCTCGGCTTCGAGGACGGGCTGGTCCACCCCGAGACACTGATCGAGGACCGCCCGACCCGTTATGGCGACTATGCGCCGGAGAATTTCGACCAGACGTTCCAAGGGACCGTCACGGTGCGCCGGGCTCTGCAATTGTCGCTCAACGTGCCGGCGGTCGCCGTGCTGGATGCGGTGGGACCAAACCGGTTGTTGGCCCGGCTCGGCGAGGCGGGCGCCGCGCTCAAACTGCCGGACCATGAGACGGCCGGCTTGGCGCTGGGGCTCGGCGGCATCGGCGTGAAGCTGATCGACCTCACAGCGCTTTATTCGGGGCTTGCCCGCCAGGGTACGGTGGCTCCCCTGCGGGAGCGGACCGGCGCGGCGGTTCTGCCGGACAAGCGGCTGATGGCACAGGTGGCCGCCTGGTATGTGGGCAATGTGCTGCGCGGCGCGCCGCCGCCGCCGAACGCGCTTGGCGGGCGCATCGCCTTCAAGACCGGCACCAGCTACGGCTACCGCGACGCCTGGGCGGTTGGCTTCGACGGCGAATATACGATCGGTGTTTGGGTCGGGCGGCCCGACGGAGCGCCGGTGACCGGCCTCGTGGGCCGCACGGCCGCGGCGCCGATCCTGTTCGATGCTTTCGCCCGTCTCACGCAAAAGCCAAAAGCTCTACTGCCGGCGCCGAAAGGCATCGTCACGGCACGCACGGCGCAGTTGCCGCCGCCGCTCCGGCGCTTCGCCGGGCGCGGCGAGCAAGGCGAGGCCATGAGGCCGAAAGTCCGCATCGTGTTTCCACCGAATAACGCGAGCCTGGCGCTCACTTCCGACGCTGCAGGGCTCGATTCCATCGCCATCAAGATCGCGGGCGGCACGCCGCCGCTCAACGTGCTGGTCAATGGCCTGCCGTTCGAGACGGCGCGAGGCGCCGGCACTTTATTCTTTGCCCCGGACGGCCCCGGCTTCGTGCGGCTCACGGTGACCGATGCGACCGGCGCCGCGGACAGCGTCACCGTGCGGCTGCAATAGCCTAGGCTAGCGCTTCGACTCGGAGACGTGCTCGGGCTTGTCCTTGCGCTTGGTGGACGCCATCTCGTCGAGTTCCTTCTCGGACATCGACTCGTACATCTCCTTCGAGGCGCCCTGAAGCTCGCTGACCTTGATCTCGCCGCGCTTGGCGGCAAGGGCCGCGCCGGCGGCTTTTTGCTGGGCTGCTGATTTCGCTGGCATGGTCTACTCTCCACGTTCGAATCTATGCGGCCAAAACGCCTTGCGGGCCAAGCGCGTTCCCCCGTGTCCCATCCCCGGAGGAGTTATCGCGATGGCAGCGCCAAAATCTCTCGCTGAGCTTGCTGTTCCGACGGACTTGGAGCCTATGGAGGCCAAGCTTGTCAGCGAGCTGCCGGAAGACAATGGCTGGCAGTTCGAGCCCAAATGGGACGGCTTTCGCTGCCTCGCTTTCCGCGCCGGCGACCAAGTGGAGTTGCGAGCGAAGTCGGGAAAGCCGCTGACGCGCTATTTTCCGGAGTTGGTCGAGGCGCTGAAGGCGCTCAAACCGAAATGCTTCGTCCTTGACGGCGAACTTGCCATCCCCGTCGGCACGAGACTGTCGTTCGATGCCCTGCAACAACGCATCCATCCAGCCGAGAGCCGCGTTGACAAGCTTGCGGCGGAGACGCCTTCCATTCTCATCCTATTCGACATGCTCGTCGACGCGAAGAACAAGAGCCTTATCGCGGAGCCACTGACCAAGCGGAGACGTGCGCTTGAAGCTTTCAACAAGTCAGTCGGCGGAAGCGGCAGCGTTAAGCTGTCGCCTGCCACGCTGGACCGTAATGAAGCCGAGCGTTGGCTTGGCCGGGCGAGTGGCTCCCTCGACGGCGTCGTGGCCAAGCGCCTCGACGGGCCCTACCTGCCCGGCGAGCGCGCCATGCTGAAGGTGAAGCTCTTGCGGACCGCCGACTGCGTGGTCGGCGGCTTCCGCTACGCGGCCAACAGCACGGAGGTCGGTTCGCTCCTCCTCGGACTCTACAATGACGAAGGGAAGCTCGACCATGTCGGCTTCACATCGACAATCACCAACGTTGAGCGCCCGGCACTAACCAAGCTTCTCGAGGGTTTGATCACGCCACCGGGTTTCACCGGAAAAGCGCCTAGCGGCCCCAGCCGATGGTCGACGGACCGCTCCAGCGAATGGAAGCCGGTCAAGCCGAAGATCGTGGTAGAGGTGCGCTATGACCAAGTCACCGGCGAGAGGTTTCGTCACGGCACCAAGCTCGTGCGATTTCGGCCGGACAAGGCGCCGACGCAATGCACCTTCGAGCAGATCCTGCCCGCCCGGAAGCCGCCCAAGTTGATCGCCACGATGCTGGGACAGTGACGGTGAATACTTGACGAACCGGGCCTTCCTGCCCAACAAACGGCAAATGGCGATGAGCCCCAAAAAACTCCACATCAAGACCTTCGGCTGCCAGATGAATGCGTACGATTCCGAGCGCATGGCCGAAGCGCTTGCGCCTGCCGGTTTCGAGCTGACCGAGGCGATGGACGACGCCGACTTGGTCATCCTCAACACCTGTCATATCCGCGAGAAGGCGGCCGAGAAGGTCTACTCGGAGCTTGGCCGCGTGCGGCTGAACAAGGAGGCGCGCAAAGCGCAAGGCCGCGACACGATGGTGGCGGTGGCCGGCTGTGTCGCGCAAGCCGAGGGCGAGGAAATCATCGCCCGCGCGCCCGTGGTTGACATCGTGGTCGGCCCGCAAAGCCTGCACCGCATCGCCGATCTCGTGGCCGACGCCTCGACCGGCAAGCGGTCGGTCGAGACGGAGTTTCCCGCGCAAGACAAATTCGCGGCGCTGCCGCAGCGCGCCCTCGGCAAACGACAGACATCCGCGTTCGTCACCGTGCAGGAGGGCTGCGACAAATTCTGCACGTTCTGCGTGGTGCCGTACACGCGCGGCGCGGAGTATTCACGCGCGCCTTCCGAGATCGTCGCCGAGGTCGAGCGGCTTGCCTCGCGCGGCGTACGCGAGGTGACCCTGCTCGGGCAGAACGTCAACGCCTATCACGGCGACGGAGCGGGCGGCGGCACCTGGAACCTCGCGCGGCTGTTGCGGCGGCTCGGCGAGATTCCGTCCGTCGCGCGCCTGCGCTTCACCACGAGCCACCCGCGCGACATGGACGATGATCTCATCGCGCTGTTCGGTGACGAAGAGAAGCTAATGCCGTATCTCCACCTGCCCTTCCAGGCCGGGTCCGACCGCATCCTGGCGGCCATGAACCGGAAGCACACGGCCGAGGAGTATGAGTCGCTGATCGAACGCATCCGCGCCGTTCGGCCGGACCTCGCGCTCTCCACCGATGTCATTGTCGGCTTTCCCGGCGAGACCGACGCCGACTTCGAAGACACGCTGGGGCTGGTGCGCCGGGTCGGCTTTGCCCAAGCCTTCTCTTTTAAGTATAGCGCCCGGCCGGGCACGCCTGCGGCGAAGCTCGAAGGCCAAGTGCCTGAAGCGGCCAAGAAAGAACGTCTCGCCGCGCTCCAGGCGCTGCTCGAAGAGAGCCGTCACGCCTTCGACCGGAGCCTGGTGGGGCGGCGCCTGCCGGTGCTGTTCGAGGCCAAGGGGCGGAAACCAGGACAGGTCACCGGGCGTTCACCCTATCTGCAGGCGGTGCATGTGGAGGGTCCGGAAGCGTTGATAGGTCACATCGCCGAGGTTGACATCCGGGCGGCAGGGCCGAACAGTCTTACCGGTGTCATGAATTCGGGATTTGAATGGCGCGAGCCAGTTCAGGCGGCCGTGTGACCAGCAAGGCCAGCGTTCGGAAACCATCTTTGACGCGCGGGCGAGCAGCAACGGCAACGCGTCCAGACGCGGCGCAGACCAACGGGGGCGGTGAGCCCCTGGTCGTCTACTTCGACGATATCCAACTCGTGCGCGATCTCCTTGGCGACTATGACGCGAATCTCGCCGTCCTCGAGGACCGGCTCGGCATCTCGGCGACAGTCAACGGCAACGCCGTGGCCTTGCGCGGGCCGGACGAGGCCTGCGCCGCCGCCAAGTCCGTGCTCGAGCAGCTTTACGGCCGCTTGGCCCAAGGCGAGATAATCGGCGCGGGTGAGGTGGTGGGCGCCATTCGCCATGCCCGCGTCATCGAGACGGAAGACGACGGGGCGCCGGACGCCAAGGCCCAGCAGATCCGGACGCGCAAGCGCCTGATCACCGCGCGCACGCCGGCGCAAAGCGCCTATCTGGAATCACTTCAGCGGAACGACCTGGTGTTCGCCACCGGCCCGGCCGGCACCGGCAAGACCTATCTCGCCGTCGCCTTTGCCGCGGCCTGCCTGGAGGCCGGGCGCTGCGACCGGCTGATCCTGTCGCGGCCAGCCGTGGAGGCGGGCGAACGGCTGGGCTTCCTGCCCGGCGACATGCGCGAGAAGGTCGATCCCTATTTGCGCCCCCTTTACGATGCCCTCTATGACGTGCTCGCGCCCGAACGGGTCGAACGCGGGCTCGATACGGGCGTGATCGAGATCGCGCCCCTTGCCTTTATGCGCGGACGCACCCTCTCCCATGCCATGATCATTCTCGACGAAGCCCAGAACTGCACGGCGGTTCAGCTCAAGATGTTCCTCACGCGCATCGGCGAGGGGAGCAAGATGATCGTCACCGGCGACCCCACGCAAGTCGACCTGCCGCCCGGCAAGGATTCAGGCCTCATCGAAGCCATCGAGATCCTGCGCGGGATCGACGAGATCGGCCACATCGCCTTCTCCAAGTCCGACGTGGTGCGCCGGGAACTCGTCGGCCGCATTGTCGAGGCCTACGAGGCCGCCCCCAACGAGCAGGCCGCCAAGACGTTTGCTCCGAAGACCGGGGGAAACGAATGAGCGACGACGGCTCTAGCCGCAACAGCGGGGAACCTCCGCAAGCGGTGACGCTCGCGGCCGAGGTCGTGCGCCATGGCGGCGCGTGGGACGAAAGCACGGTCAGCGACGCCACACTGGAACTCGCCGCGCACGCCGCCTTCACCCAGGCTTTGCCCGCAAGGTCCGCGCCCTACGAAGCGACCATCCTTCTTACCGACGATGCGGAGATGCGCGCCTTGAACCGCACCTGGCGCGGCAAGGACGAGCCCACCAACGTGCTGTCCTTTCCGGCAGGCGACACGCCCGGGGAGGACGGCGCTCTCGGCGACGTCGCCGTCGCCTATGAGACCGCCAAAGCGGAAGCGGACCAGGCGGGCATCCCGCTTTCCGATCACGTCTCTCACCTCGTGATCCACGGCGTCCTTCACCTTCTCGGCTTCGACCATCTTGACGACGCCGAAGCCGATAAGATGGAAGACCTGGAAACAGAGGCCCTCGCCTCACTCGGCATCGCCGACCCCTATGGACATGGGGACGAGGCCGGCCTCGCGGAGGTGACTTGATGAGTAACCCCTCGGCCGAACGCGAGCCTGAGACCGAGCAAGCGCGCACCGCCGACGAGGACTCGACTTGGTTCGATCGCCTGTTGCAGACCTTCGGTCTCGGCGAGGAGCCGGACCTGCGCGAACTCATCGAGAGCGCGTTGGCCCGCAGCAAGAGCGACACGCTGAGCGCTCAAGAGCGCAGCATGCTGCTGCGCATCCTCCGCTTCGGCGCGCTTACGGTCGAGGACGTCATGGTGCCACGCGCCGACATTGTCGCGGTGGACGACAGCGTGACCATTGAGGAGCTGCTGCGCGTGTTCCGCAAGGCCGAGCATTCCCGCCTGCCCGTCTATCGCGAGACGCTGGACGATCCGCGCGGCATGATTCACATCCGCGACCTCATGTCGTGGATCACCGAGGAAGCGAACGGAGGCGATGACGACAGGATCGATCTCGGCAAGGTCGATCTGACCCGGAGCGTGGGCTCGATTCAAATCGCCCGCGAACTGATATACGTGCCCCCGTCCATGTCCGTGCTCGATTTGCTGCTGAAGATGCAGACCTCGCAGCTGCATCTGGCGCTCGTGGTCGACGAGTATGGCGGCACGGACGGGCTCGTCTCCATCGAGGACCTGGTCGAGGAGGTCGTTGGCGACATTGCCGACGAGCACGACGTGGAAGACGAGCCGATGATCCATACCGACCCGCGGCTCGGACTGATCGCCGACGCCCGCATTCCGGTCGAGGATCTGGAGGAGCATCTCGGCGTCCAGCTCGTCACCGACGAGCAGGAAGAGGATATCGATACGCTGGGCGGCGTGGTGTTCACCCTCACGGGGCGCATTCCGGCGCGCGGCGAACTCGTGCATCACCCGAGCGGAATCGAGTTCGAGGTGCTGGATGCCGATCCGCGCCGCATCAAGAAGCTGCGAATCCATCTGCCGAAAGAGCTCGACACCGCCTCCGCCGAGGGCCAGGCGGGTCAGCGCGCGTCTTGAGCCGCGGATTAGCGCCGTTTTCCCGGGCGGCGGCCTGGACGAGTGGGCTTGCCGGGGTAAAGCGCGCTTGTGTCGCGGTGCTCCTTGGCGCGGTGTCGGTGCTGGCCTTCGCGCCGGTGCATTTCTGGCCGATCCTCTTCGTGAGCTTCGGCGGGCTCGTCTGGCTGCTCGACGGCTGCCATGAGCCGCGCGCGGCGCTTGGCGACCGCCTGAAATGCGCGGGCCTCACCGGCTTCTGGTTCGGTTTCGGCTTCTTTCTCGCCGGGCTCTACTGGGTCGCCGAGGCATTCCTGATCGAGCCCTGGCGCCACGGCTGGCTGATCCCCTTCGTCATGACGGTCTTTCCCGCCGGCATGGCGCTGTTCTTTGCCGCGGCTTGCGTCCTCGCCATGGCTCTGTGGCGGCCCGGCCCGGCCCGCGTCTTCGCTTTGGCCATCGCTATCGGCCTTGCCGAATACGCCCGCGGCCATGTGCTGACCGGCTTTCCCTGGAACCTGATCGGCTACGGGCTCCTGGCAAACGGCCCTCTGATGCAACTTGCCGCGCTTTTCGGCGTTTATGCCTTGAGTCTGGTAGCCGTCCTTCTGTTCGCGGCCCCCGCGGCGATTTGGAACGCCAACGGACGACGAAGCAAAGGAACGGTTGTGCTTGCGGCGATTCTCTTTGTGCTGCTGGGACTGGGCTACGTATGGGGGGATTGGCGGCTGGCCGCCGCCCCGGAGGGAACCACGGGTGTGCGCCTTCGCATCGTCCAGGCCAATGTCGACCAGGCCGATAAGTGGCGTCCGGAGAACAGCGCAGAAATTTTTGCCGAATATCTCGACCTCACCCGGACCGAAGGGCTCGCCGAGATGGACCTCGTGATCTGGCCGGAAACGGCGCTGCCCTTCCTGCTCGGCGACTCGCCCGACGCGCTTGCGGCGATCGGCGAGGTGCTCCCGCAAGACACCACATTGCTCGTCGGCGTTGCCCGGGTGGTCGAACAGCGGGACCCAAACGGGCGCCTCGAAGAGCGCGACGTGTTCAACAGCCTGCTTGCCGTCGGCAATGGCGGGCAGATTCTCGACAGTTACGACAAGATGCACCTCGTGCCGTTCGGCGAGTATCTGCCGTTCCAGGATTTTCTCGAAGGCCTCGGCTTCATGCAGATGACCGGCGTGCGCGGCGGCTTCAGCGAGGGGATGGGACCGCGCCTGCTCGACATCCCCGGCCTGCCGCCTGTCTGGCCCCTTATCTGCTACGAGATCATTTTTCCCGACGAGATCGCCGACCAGGGCACGCGGGCCGGCTGGATGCTCAACGTGACTAACGATGCCTGGTTTGGATCGAGCGCCGGCCCCTACCAGCACTTCCATCAAGCCCAGGTCCGTGCCGTCGAACAGGGTCTGCCCGTGGTGCGCGCGGCCAATACCGGCATCTCGGCGGTGATCGACCCGTGGGGACGCGTTCTCGCCGAGATCGGGCTCGGCGAAAAAGGCATCATCGACGCAAAACTGCCCAAAGTGGGCCCCAGAACGACTTATGTTGCGCTTGGGATGAACATGGAAATCTTGGTTTTGATACTCGGGATATTTGGGTGGATGGTTTGCCGCAGTGCGCGCATAGGTGCAAACTTGACGGGTTCATATACCCACCCTATGAACCAAACCGGGCTGGGGACCAACCACCAAGACTCTGAACAACCTTCTGTTTTTGCCAACTAGAGGATTAATTTCGCCAATGGCAGGTAAGAAGCCTAACCCCGTTGACACGCATGTCGGGAGCCGAGTGCGCTTGCGGCGGATGCTGCTCGGCATGAGCCAAGAACGCCTTGGCGACAGCATGGGACTGACTTTTCAGCAAGTGCAGAAATACGAAAAAGGCGTCAATCGCATCGGCGCCAGCAGGTTGTTTCAGATCTCCAAGATCCTCGACGTGCCGGTGCAGTTCTTTTTCGAAGAGGCCCCTTATGTGGGCGACGGGAGCAAGGCTCCTGGCATGGCGGAGCCCGACTCCGAGGCCTTCATTCTGGAATTCCTGAACAGCCGCGAAGGGCTTGAACTGAACCGCGCATTCGTCAAGATCAGCGACCCCAAGGTCCGCAAGAGCGTCGTCGATCTGGTCCGCGCTCTGAGCGTCGGCAGCGGAACCAACTAGTTCCCTCGCAAAATTGCCGGGACTTGACCTCCGGCTCCACGATTGTAAGAACCGGGCCGTCCGTTTCGGCCGCCCAGCCCAACTCGTTTTCTAAAAAGGGGAGAGCATGTCCCGAGGAAATTACCTCTTTACCAGTGAATCGGTGTCGGAAGGCCATCCCGACAAGGTGTGCGACCGCATCTCCGATGCCGTCGTGGACCTCTATCTGGCCGCCGACCCCCTGTCCCGCGTGGCGTGTGAGACGCTCGTCACCACCAACCGCATCGTGCTTGCCGGTGAAGTGCGCGGCCCCGAGAGCGTCACCTCCGATGCCATCGAAGACGCCGCGCGGGGCGCGGTGCGCGAGATCGGCTACGAGCAGGACGGCTTTCACTGGAAAACCGCCACGTTCGAAAACTACCTGCACGAGCAGTCGGCCGATATCGCCATGGGCGTTGACGCCGACACCGAGAGCGACAAGGACGAAGGCGCGGGCGACCAGGGCATCATGTTCGGCTTCGCCTGCCGCGAGACTGAGCCGCTCATGCCGGCGCCGATCCATTATTCCCACCGTATTCTGCACGAGATGGCGAAAGGCCGGCACGCTGGCCGCACGCCGGAACTCGGCCCCGACGCCAAGAGCCAGGTGACGCTGATCTACGAAGACGGCAAGCCGGTGCGCGCCGACTCCGTCGTGGTCTCCACACAGCATTCCGAGGACGCAAGCCAGGAGCGCATCGCCGAGATCGTGCGCGGCTTCGTCGACGAGGTCATGCCCGAGGGCTGGGTCAACGGCGGCACGAAGATCTATGTGAATCCGACCGGCCGCTTCGTGATTGGCGGTCCCGACGGCGACGCGGGCCTCACCGGCCGCAAGATCATCGTCGACACTTATGGCGGCGCGGCGCCTCATGGCGGCGGCGCCTTCTCCGGAAAGGACCCGACCAAGGTGGACCGCTCGGCGGCCTATGCCGCGCGCTACCTCGCCAAGAACGTGGTGGCGGCCGGTCTTGCCGATAAATGCACGCTGCAGGTCGCCTACGCGATCGGCGTATCGCAGCCGCTTTCGCTCTATGCGGACTTGCACGGCACCGGGACCGTCCCCGAGGACAAGCTCGAAAACGTGCTGCGCAAGGTGATGGATTTAAGCCCGCGCGGCATTCGCGAGCATTTGGGGCTCAGCCGTCCCATCTACGAGCGCACCGCCGCTTACGGCCATTTCGGCCGGCAGCCGGTGAACGACGGCGGCTTCTCCTGGGAGCGCCTCGACCTGGTCGAGCCGATCCGCGGCGAGCTCAGCTAGCCAATTCAATCAGGTTTGATCGCTGATGGCCGGGCGTCGCCCCGGCCATTTTGCGTTGGGGCTGGCAAAAGCCGCCGATGCCCGGCACCTGCCCGCGCGAAGCCGCAGCGCCCACTAGTACCGATGCGCATGTTAGGTAAGGCTTCGCTTCGGCGAAGGCAGGCAAGGCCAAGCATGACGGAAAAACGCGACGTATCACCGCCGGCCGGGCCTTCACCGCTCAGATCCTATGGGCGGCGCAAGGGCAAGCGCTTGAGCCCGCGCAAGGACCGGCTCGTCGCCGAGTTGCTGCCGGCGCTCCGCCTCGGGCTTGGCGACGCGGCCCCGGAGGATCCATGCACGCTGTTTTCCGTGCCCGTGCGGGAGGTGTGGCTCGAGATCGGCTTCGGCTCGGGTGAGCATCTGCTGTGGCAAACGGCGCAGAACCCGGACATCGGCTTCATCGGCTGTGAGCCCTTTATCAATGGCGTGGCCAGCCTGCTCGGCGCCATCGAGGATCGGGGCCTGAAAACCGTCCGCCTCCATGATGGCGACGCGCGGGAGGTGCTCCCCTGGCTTCCAAATATTGGAATCGCCCGCGCCTTCATCTTGTTTCCGGATCCATGGCCCAAGAAGCGGCAGGCGAAGCGACGGCTGGTCTCGCCTGCGCTCGTGGACGCCCTCGCCCGTGTCTTGGCGCGAGGTGGCGAACTGCGTTTCGCCAGCGACGACGTAGACTACGCCGGGCACGCGCTGCGCGCCGTCAACCTGAACGGGGCTTTCGATTGGCTGGCCCGCAAGCCATCGGATTGGCGCTTGCGGCCAGAGGACTGGCCGGAGACCCGCTATGAGAGGAAGGCCTTGAGCGAGGGCCGCAAGCCTGTCTATCTCAGCTGGCGGAGACGTTAGAAAAGGAGCCTCCCATGCGCGCATGCGCCCTGGCTTTTACGATCCTCCTCCTGCCGGCCACGGCGTCGGCGGCCGAAATCTCCGCGGCCTGCTATACGGCTTGTGAGGCGCGGACCACATCGAACCCGGAATACAAGGCTTGCTTGGCGCGTGCGGCGGATGCCGCCGACGCGAAGCTCAACCAGGCTTACGCGGCGCTGAAGGCCGCCATCCGGCGGTTCGCAAAGGAGATGGGCCAGCGGCCGGACATTCAGCTCCAGTCACTGGTCGGCGCGCAAAAGAAATGGATCGCCTATCGCGACGCCAACTGCACCTTCGAGGACCAGCTTGCCTTCGGCGCCACCTCGATCGGCGGCAACTATTCGGCATGCCTGTGCGCGCTGAGCCTGGAACGGGCGCAAGACTTCGCCCGCATCACCAAGCACGTGATCCCCATCGATTAGAAACCATCGTTGGAATACAGGCGTTTTCTTGAGTCCAAGGCCGCTTGAAACCCTGGAGAAAGCACGTATATTAGCGCTCGAAACTCATGGTTGATTTGATCAGGAGTGGGCCGCGGCCCGCTCCTTTTTATTAGGGCCCACACCTTCTCGCTGGGGCCTTCGAGCCTCGCCGTCAATGCCGAGCACTGCGACACCTAAAGAGCGCCGTTTCGTCCGGGAAACGGACCAGGAGCGGACGGTCGCCGAGCTCGCCGAGCCGGTGATCGAAGAGCTCGGGTTTCGCTTGGTGCGGGTGAAGATTTCGGGCCGGGACGGCGGCACGGTGCAAATCATGGCCGAACGGCCGAACGGTGAGATGTCGGTGCACGATTGCGCCACGATCAGCCGGGGACTTTCGCCGGTGCTCGACGCCTACGATCCGATGCCCGCGGCGTACAACTTGGAGGTCTCCTCGCCCGGAATCGACCGGCCTTTGGTCCGCCCGAGCGATTTCGCGTTATGGGCGGGTCACGAGGCCAAGATAGAGCTGAAGGAGCCGGTGGACGGTCGTAAGCGCTTCAAGGGCACGATCGAGGACGTGGCCGGCGAGGAAGTGCATTTGAAGATTGAGCTGGATGGCAAGGCCGAGCCCGTGATTATCGGCCTTCCCTTCTCGCTCATCGGCGAGGCGAAGCTCGTCGTCGATCTCGACGGCTTCAGGACGGATCTTTCGGGCGGCAAGCCCGTGCATTGAATTTTGCTCGGGGAGCGATGCTCCCGCGAACGAACGCAACTTGAGTTGGAGGCTAAAGAATGTCCCAGGCAGGCGTGAGCGCCAACAGACTGGAGCTCCTGCAGATCGCCGATGCGGTCGCGCGCGAGAAGTCGATCGACCGCGAGGTGGTGATCACCGCCATGGAGGACGCCATCCAGAAGGCGGCGAAGTCCCGCTATGGCAGCGAGAACGAGATCAAGGCCGAGGTTGATCCCAAGACCGGAGAGATCTCGCTGGCGCGGCTTTTGGAAGTGGTCGAGGACGTGACCATGGAAGCGACGCAGATTTCGCTCGCCGAGGCCCGCCGCAAGAACCCGGCGGCGCAAGAGGGCGACTTCATCGCCGAGCCGCTTCCGCCGCTCGATTTTGGGCGCGTCGCGGCGCAGAACGCAAAACAGGTCATCGTGCAGAAAGTGCGTGAAGCCGAGCGTGAGCGCCAGTTCGACGAGTATAAGGATCGCGTCGGCGAGATCGTCAACGGCATCGTCAAGCGCGTCGAATACGGCAACGTGATCGTCGATCTCGGCCGGGCCGAGGCCATCGTGCGCCGCGACGAGACCCTGCCGCGCGAGAACTTCCGCTATGGCGACCGCATCCGCGCTTATGTCTACGACGTGCGGCGCGAGCAGCGCGGTCCGCAAATTTTCCTGTCGCGCACGCATCCCGAATTCATGGCCAAGCTGTTCGCTCAGGAAGTTCCGGAAGTCTATGAGGGCATCGTCACCATCAAGTCGGTTGCGCGCGATCCCGGCAGCCGCGCCAAAATCGCCGTGGTCTCGCGCGACGCCTCGATCGATCCCGTAGGCGCGTGCGTCGGCATGCGCGGCAGCCGCGTGCAGGCCGTGGTGAACGAACTTCAAGGCGAGAAGATCGACATCATCCAGTGGTCGCCGGACGCCGCCACCTTCATCGTCAACGGCCTCGCGCCTGCCGAAGTTGTCAAGGTCGTGCTCGACGAGGAAGCCGAGCGCATCGAGGTGGTCGTGCCCGACCAGCAGCTGTCTCTGGCCATCGGCCGCAAGGGCCAGAACGTGCGGCTGGCTTCCCAGCTCACCGGCTGGGACATCGACATCATGACGGAAGCGTCGGAGTCGGAGCGCCGCCAAGCGGAGTTCGCCGAGCGCTCGGCCAAGTTCATGGCGGCACTCGACGTGGACGAGGTCATCGCCCAGTTGCTGGCCTCGGAAGGGTTCTCCTCGGTGGAGGAAGTGGCCTTTGTCGAGCCGGATGAGATTTCCTCGATCGAAGGCTTCGACGAGGACACCGCCGACGAGATTCAGGCCCGCGCCCGCGAACATCTCGATAAGCTCGAAACTGAGCTCGACGCGAAGCGCAAAGGGCTCGGCGTGGCCGATGAGCTGTTGGAGGTTCCGGGGCTCACTACGGCGATGCTGGTCGCGCTCGGCGAGAATGGCGTGAAGACCGTCGAAGATTTGGCCGATTGCGCCACCGACGATCTCGCCGGCTGGAGCGAGCGGCAGGAGAAAGAGACCATCCGCCACGAGGGCTTCCTCGACGGCTTTGGCGTGACCCGGCCGCAATGCGAGGACCTGATCCTTGCCGCGCGGGTGAAGGCCGGCTGGATCGACGCGGCCGACCTGGTCGCCCAGGAAGAAGTGGCGGAAGGCGAAACGGACGGCGAGGCCGAGGCGGATGCCGAGGCCGGTACGGAAGCGCAAGCGGGCGAGGTGCCCGCGGCCGATGACGCGCCTGCGTCATGAGGCGATTAGGAGACAGAGCGGTTGCGGCTGGAAGCGGCAGAGCGAAACGAGACGCGGGAGCGGGCAGCGGAAACGCAGCGCCGCTGCGCCGTCACGCGCGCCCACCGCTCTAGGGACGACCTCATCCGCTTTGTGCTCGGGCCGGACGGCGTGGTCGTCCCCGACCTGAAAGAGAAGCTTCCCGGCCGCGGCGTCTGGTTGACCGCCGCCCACGAAACCATCGCCGAGGCGGTCAAACGCAAGGCTTTCGGCCGGGCATTCAAGGCCGAAGCCAAGGCCCAGGAGGCGCTGCCGGACCGTGTGGGAGACCTCCTCGCCGAGGCGGCCCTCAGGGCACTGAGCCTCGCCAACAAGGCGGGGGAAGTGGTTTTCGGCCATTCCAAGGTCGAGGAAGCCTTGAGCAAAGGCCGCGTGATCGCCCTGATCCACGCCTCGGACGCGGCCGAAGATGGTTGCCGGAAACTGGACGGCAAGGCCCGCGCGGCCACGCAAGGGCGCGGTCTCCCTTCTATCTGCGCCTTTACCGCAGATGAATTGGGTTTGGCATCGGGCCGGGCAAATGTGATACATGCTGCCCTAATCCAGGGTGGAGCGGCTCGAAAGTTTCTGGCGGCAGCCGCGCGCGCCGCGCGCTATTGCCAGGGAATTTCCGCATTCGCGGACAAATACGGATTGGATACGGACCAAGAATGAGTGAAACGAACGAGACTGAAGGCAAAACTCGCGGGCGCAAGATGACGCTCAACGTGCGCCGGACCGTGGAGTCCGGCCATGTGCGCCAGAGCTTTAGCCATGGGCGCTCAAAGTCCGTTCTGGTCGAGAAGAAGAAGCGCCGGTCGGTCGGCTCAAGCGGTGCGGCTGCACAGCCCGCCGAGGAGGCCAAGCCGAAGGTCGCGGCGCCCGCCGCCGAGGCGAGACCCGCCAAGCCCGCCGCTGAAGAGAAGCAGCGCCGTTCCGGCGTGGTGCTCAAGCAACTCTCCGAGGAGGAGAAGGACGCTCGCGCCAAGGCGCTCGCCGATTCAAAGGTGCGGCAAGCCGAGGAGAAAGAGCGCGCCAAGGAGACCGCGGCCCAGGAGGCCATTCTCGCCGAGCAGCGCGCCAAAGAGGCCGAAGAAGCCGAAGAGGCCGAGGAGCGCAAGCGCAAGGACGACGAGAAAAAGTCCGCCGAGGAGACGGCCCAGCCCAAGGCCGAGGAGCCCGCGCGCAGCAAGCATCTGAAGCAAGAGGCCGAAGAGCAGCCGTCGCGCACGCCGGACGCCCGTCACAAGAAGAGCCCCGCAGCCCCAAGGCGCGGCGACGATCGGCGGGTTCGTGGCCGCCTGACGATTACCAACGCGCTCGACGAGGAGCAGCGCCAGCGGAGCCTTGCCTCGCTGAGGCGCCACCGCGAGCGTCAGAAGAAGCAAGGCACGGGACCGCAAACCACGCAGAAGATCGCGCGTGAGGTGGTGATTCCCGAGGTCATCACTATTCAGGAGCTGGCCAACCGCATGGCCGCGCGCGGCGTCGACGTCATCAAGTACCTGATGAAGGACGGCGAAATGCACAAGATCACCGATGTGATCGACTCGGACACGGCGCAGCTCATCGCCGAGGAGTTCGGCCATACGGTACGCCGGGTGTCGGAAGCGGACGTCGAAGAGGGCTTTATTGGGGCCGAGGACAACGCGGAAGATTTGCAGCCGCGCGCGCCCATCGTCACCATCATGGGCCATGTGGACCACGGCAAGACCTCGCTGCTCGACGCTATCCGCCAAGCCAATGTCGTGAGCCAGGAGGCGGGTGGCATCACACAGCATATCGGCGCCTATCAGGTCGAGGTGCCCTCGGGCCAGAAGGTCACCTTTATCGACACGCCCGGCCACGAGGCGTTCACCGCCATGCGCGCCCGCGGCGCCAAAGTCACGGACATCGTCATCCTGGTGGTGGCGGCGGACGACGGCGTGAAGCCGCAGACCATCGAGGCGATCAATCACGCCAAAGCTGCCGAGGTGCCGCTGATCGTCGCCATCAACAAGATCGACAAGCAAGGCGCCGACCCCAAGCGCGTGCGTACCGAACTGCTCAGTCACGAGATCGTGGTGGAGAGCCTGGGCGGCGACACGCTGGAAATCGAAGTATCGGCCCTCAAGAAGACCAATCTCGACAAGCTGCTCGAGGCGATCGCGCTGCAGGCCGAGGTGCTGGAACTCAGGGCAAATCCGGAGCGCGACGCCGACGGCGTCATCGTCGAGGCCAAGCTCGAGCGGGGCAGAGGCCCGGTCGGCACGGCGCTCGTTCAGCGCGGCACGCTGCACCTCGGCGATATTGTCGTTGCCGGTTCCGCGTGGGGACGTGTGCGCGCGCTGATCGACGATCTCGGCGATCAGGTCAAGGAGGCCGGCCCTTCGGTGCCGGTCGAGGTCCTCGGCTTCGATTCAGCGCCTGAGGCCGGCGATCAGTTCGCCGTGGTCGAGAGCGAGGCGCGCGCCCGCGAGATCACCGACTATCGTATGCGCGAGCGCCGCAAGCGGCTGGCCGTGGCCGGCCAGCGCGGCAGCCTCGAGCAGATGATGAGCCAGTTGAAGGAAACCGGCGTCCAGGAATTCACGCTCGTGATCAAGGGCGACGTGCAGGGCTCGGTCGAGGCCATTTGCGCGGCTCTCGCCGCTCTCGGCACCGACGAGGTCAAGGCCCGCATCGTGCACGCGGGCGTCGGCGGCATCACCGAGTCTGACGTGTCGCTGGCGTTGACGTCGGGCGCCGCGCTGCTCGCCTTCAACGTGCGCGCCAATGCGCAGGCCCGCGAGGCCGCAGAGCGCGACGGCGTCGAAATTCGCCAATACTCGGTTATTTACGATCTGGTCGACGACATCAAACAGGCCATGTCCGGCCTGCTTTCCCCCTCCGTGCGCGAGACCTTCCTCGGCAACGCCGAAATCCTGGAAGTGTTCAACATCTCCAAGGTCGGCAAGGTGGCCGGCTGCCGCGTGACCGAGGGCAAGGTCGAGCGCGGGGCCCAGGTCCGGCTGATCCGCGACAACGTCGTGGTGCACGAAGGCAAGCTCTCCACCCTCAAGCGCTTCAAGGACGAAGTGAAGGAGGTGGTGTCGGGCCAGGAATGCGGCATGGCCTTCGAGGGCTATCAGGACATGCGCCCGGGCGACGTCATCGAGTGCTTCGAGGTCGAGCACGTCCAGCGCACGTTGTAGGCGTGGCGCATTGCGCCAGCCGTTTTTCGGCGCTTTCGAGAGAAGCCATTCATGACCGCGCGAGACAAGGGCCCTAAAACCCCGAGCCAACGTCAACTGAAAGTGGGCGAACTGATCCGCCATGCGCTTGCCGAGATTCTCACCCGCGGCGACGTCATCGATGAAGTGCTGAGCCGGCATTCGCTGACCGTGCCCGAGGTCCGCATGACGCCCGACCTCAAGCTTGCCACCTGCTTCGTGATGCCGCTCGGCGGTGGCGAGGCGGCCGAGGTGGTGGCGCATCTGGAAAAGCACAAGCGTTTCCTGCGCGGCGAGGTGGCGAAACGTATCAGCCTCAAATTCATGCCGGAGCTCCGCTTCAAGGTGGATTCGTCTTTCGAGGCCTCCGCGCGTATCGACGAACTGCTCGCCTCGCCCGAGGTCGCCCGCGACCTCGACGAATAGCGGGACTCTGAGGGGGCAAGCGGCATGGCGCGGCGGCGCAAGGGCCAAGCGGTCAGCGGCTGGCTGATCCTCGACAAGCCGGAAGGCCTGACCTCGACCAAGGCAGTGGGGCGCGTGCGCTGGCTCTACGACGCCACCAAGGCGGGACATGCCGGCACGCTCGATCCGCTGGCCACCGGCATCCTGCCGATTGCCTTCGGTGAGGCGACCAAGACGGTGCCTTTTGCCGTCGAAGGCGCCAAGGCTTATCGCTTTACCGTGCGCTTCGGTGCGGAGACCGACACGGAAGACACGGAAGGCAAGGTGACCGAGACCTCCGACCTGCGGCCTTCCCGCGAGGAGATCGAGGCGGCGCTGCCCCAGTTCACCGGCGCCATTTCCCAGGTCCCCCCGCGCTACTCGGCCCTCAAGGTGGACGGCGCGCGGGCCTACGATCTCGCCCGTGACGAGGAGGAGTTCGAGCTCGCCCCGCGGACCGTGACGGTCCACCGGCTCACGCTCGTGGACCTGCCCGACCCCGACCATTGCGTGCTGGAGGCCGAATGCGGCAAGGGCACCTATGTCCGGGCGCTGGCGCGCGATCTCGGCCGGGCACTCGGCTGTCTGGGCCATGTCTCGGCGCTACGCCGCACCCGGGTCGGCGCCTTCGGCGAGGCGGAGGCCGTTACCCTCGAGGAGGTGGAGGCGGCCGCCGGCGAGAGCCGGGAAGCGGCGCTTGCCCTCCTTCAGCCGGTGGAAACGGCGCTTCAGGACCTGCCGGCCCTCAACTTGAGCAGTTCCGACGCGGCCAGGCTCCGCCAGGGTCAGGCGGTGCTGCTCCGGGGCCGTGACGCCCCGATTATCACCGGCCCCGTCTACGCGGTTTCCAATGGGGCGCTGGTGGCTCTGGGGGAGGTTTCCCAAGGCGAATTCAGGCCTCGGCGGATCTTTAACCTGCCGGGCTGACGGCCCAAATTCCGCTGGTCTCGGGGGCGATAATCCCTATAGTGCAGCGGTCGCGCGGGCCCCGCTTTTCGGGCTTTTTCGCGCATTCCGAACGACCGTGCTGGACGACATCCCGGCTCGGCCCTGTCAAACCCTCAAATATAAGGATATCCCGATGTCGATTAGCGCTGAGCGCAAGCAAGAGCTTATCAAAGAGTACGCGACCAAATCCGACGATACCGGATCTCCGGAAGTTCAGGTCGCGATCCTGACAGAACGGATCACCAATCTTACCGAGCATTTCAAAACGCACGGCAAGGATAACCATTCGCGTCGTGGGCTGCTGAAAATGGTCAGCCAGCGGCGGCGTCTGCTCGACTACGTCAAGGCGTCAGATCAGGACCGATACCAGAAGCTCATCAACCGGCTCGGTATTCGCCGGTAGCAATTTCGCCGTGCAGACGCGGCGGTTGAGCTTCCACGCATATGAACGGGCCAGTCCTTCCGCCACCGGGCGACAGGGACGGCCTTATCTTTCCCCGCTCATTGGGACACGCACATGTTCAATAAACACACTGTAGAAATCGAATGGGCCCGACGCCCACTCAAATTCGAAACCGGGCGCATTGCCCGACAAGCCGACGGCGCCGTACTGGTCACCTATGGCGAGACCAGCGTTCTCGCCACCGTCGTCTCGGCCAAGGAGGAAAGAACCGGGATCGACTTCTTCCCTCTGACCGTGAACTACCAGGAGAAGACCTTCGCCGCGGGCAAGATTCCCGGCGGCTATTTCAAGCGCGAGGGACGCCCGACCGAGAAGGAGACCCTCACCTCACGCCTGATCGACCGGCCTATTCGTCCGCTGTTCGCCAAGGGCTTCAAGAACGAGACTCAAGTCATTCTCACCGTGCTGTCGCACGACATGGAGAACGATCCCGATATCGTCGCCATGGTTGCCGCCTCCGCGGCGCTGACGATTTCCGGCGTCCCGTTCCTCGGTCCGATCGGCGCGGCGCGCGTCGGTTATATCGACGGCAAATACGTGCTGAACCCGATGGTGGACGAGATGCCCGAGACGACGCTCGACTTGGTCGTGGCCGGTACCGCCGACGCCGTGCTCATGGTGGAATCGGAGGCCAAGGAGCTTCCCGAAGACATCATGCTTGGCGCCGTGATGTACGGCCATGAGCATTTCCAGCCGGTACTCGACGCCATCGTCAAGCTCGCCGAGCGCGCCGCCAAGGAGCCCTGGGAACTCAAGCCCGTCGACAACGCGGAGATGGTCACCAAGGTGCGCGGCCTCGCCGAGAACGGCTTGCGGGAAGCCTATTCCATCGTCTCCAAGCAGGAGCGCCGCGACGGCATCTCCCAGGTGAAGGAGACGGTGGTCACCGAGCTCGTCCCCGAGGACGACGACGGCACGATCGCCGGCAAGATTTCGGGCGCGTTCAAGGAAGCCGAGAAGGACATTGTCCGCGGCAGCATCTTGGACACCAAGAAGCGCATTGACGGCCGCGACCTCGTGACGGTGCGGCCGATCTCGTGCGAAGTCGGCATCCTGCCGCGCACGCATGGCAGCGCGCTGTTCACCCGCGGCGAGACACAGGCGCTCGCCGTCACCACGCTCGGCACCGGCGAGGACGAGCAGTACGTCGATGCGCTTGCGGGCACCTACAAAGAAAGCTTCATGCTGCACTACAACTTCCCGCCCTACTCGGTCGGTGAAGCGGGTCGCATGGGCACTCCGGGACGCCGCGAGATCGGTCACGGCAAGCTCGCCTGGCGGGCTATCCACCCGGTCCTGCCCGACCGCGAGCAGTTTCCCTACACCATCCGCATCGTGTCTGAGGTCACCGAGTCGAACGGTTCCTCGTCCATGGCCACGGTGTGCGGCTCCTCGCTCGCCATGATGGACGCGGGCGTGCCGCTGAAGCGCCCGGTTGCGGGCATCGCCATGGGCCTCATCAAGGAAGGCGAAAAGTTTGCCGTCCTGTCCGACATCCTGGGCGATGAGGACCATCTCGGCGACATGGATTTCAAGGTGGCCGGTACGTCGGAGGGCGTCACATCTCTGCAGATGGACATCAAGATCACCGGCATCACCGAGGAGATCATGCAGATCGCGCTCGACCAGGCGAAGGACGGTCGCCTGCATATCCTCGGCGAGATGGACAAGGCGCTCAATGCGGCGCGTCCGGAGCTCGGCGAGTATGCGCCGCGCATCGAGACGATCCACATTCCGACCGACAAGATCCGCGAAGTGATCGGCTCGGGCGGCTCGGTGATCCGCGAGATCGTGGCCGAATCCGGCGCCAAGATCGACATTTCGGACGACGGCACGGTGAAGATCGCTTCGTCCAACGCGGAGTCGATACGCGCGGCCATCGCCCGCATCAAGGGCATTGCCGCAGAGCCTGAGGTCGGCGAGATCTACGAGGGCAAAGTCGTGAAGGTGATGGAGTTCGGCGCGTTCGTGAACTTCTTCGGCCCCAAGGACGGCCTGGTACACATCTCGCAGCTTGCCGAGGGGCGCGCGAATGCGGTCACGGACGTCGTCAAGGAAGGCGATCAGGTCTGGGTCAAGCTGCTTGGCTTCGACGAGCGCGGCAAGGTGCGCTTGTCGATGAAGGTCGTCGACCAGAAGACCGGCAAAGAGATCGAGAAGGCGGAGGCCAGCTAGGCAGCGGCCAGCACTTCAACGATGAGACGATGAGCGGGGCGCTTCGGCGCCCCGTTTTTCTTTGGGGCTTCCGGCTAGCTGTTGGGCGCTACGGCAGCCTTGGCGTCTTTCGCGCAACGCGTGCCGACGAGGATGTACTTGGTGTTCTGACTTTGCCAGGCAGCGCCCTCCGCGTGGCTATCTCGGATACAGGTCACCGCGTCGCGATATTCCTTATCCGGGAGCTTGAACTCCGTGCATTGCTCTCCCGTGGCTGCAAGGCACACCATGACAATGATCTCGAACATTAGTCCTTAGTCCTCCTTGGGGCGGCCTCGCTTGCGCGCGTGGCGCGCGCGTCGGCCATTCATCTCAATAGCTATCGCGGCAAAATCGTGGCCGTGTCCCGCCCTGTCAATATGGAGGCCGGCCACAGCGTTACCCGCTATTGCGCCGCCTCGCGCGGGGCCACCTTCTCCACGGCGTTCTCGAGTTCCTCGGCACGTTCCATCGCCTTGAGGGCGTTCAGATCGGGCATAAACGTGGTCGAGTAGCCGCAATCCACGAAATGCACCTCGCCGGTGACGGCGCCCGACAGGTCCGACAGGAGATAGAGCGCGGCGCCGCCGACTTCATCGAGGGTCGGCGAACGGCGCATGGGCGCGTGCCGCTGCTGATAGTGGAACAGAGTGCGCGCATCGGAGATGCCGGCGCCGGCGAGCGTCCGCATGGGCCCGGCGGAAAGCGCGTTCACCCGAACGCCTTGCGGGCCGAGATCGGAGGCGAGATATTTCACGCTGGCCTCGAGCGCGGCCTTGGCTACCCCCATAACGTTGTAACAGGGTACGACGCGGGTCGAACCGCCATAGGTCAGCGTCAGCAGCGAACCTCCCTCGCTCATCATGTCGGAAGCGCGCTTGCAGATCTCCGTGAACGAGAAGCAGGAGATCACCATCGTGTGCTCGAAATTCTTCCGCGTGGTGTCGCAGTAGCGGCCCTTCAGCTCGGTGCGGTCGGAAAAGGCGAGCGCATGCACAACGAAATCGAGGGAGCCCCACTCTTTGCGGACCACGCCCAGCATGCGGTCGACGCTGTCTAGATCCTCGACGTCCACCTCTTCGATGATCTTGGCGCCGATGGATTCGGCCAACGGCACGGCGCGGCGGCCGAAGGCGCCGCCTTGGTAACTGAAGGCCAGTTCCGCACCCTGTCCGTGCAGGACGCGGGCGATGCCCCAGGCGATGGAGCGGTCGTTGGCGACACCCATCACCAACCCCCGCTTCCCTGCCATCAGCGGTCCGGGTTCAGCAATGTCTTTCGTTGTTGCCATGATACATACTCTGCTTGGGGTTAATTTCGCAGGCTCCCGCCCCTCAGCTATCCAAACGGCGGAACACGAGTGTGGCGTTGGTGCCGCCAAAGCCAAAACTGTTCGACATTACGGTATTAATGGCGACGCCATCCTTGCGCTTGCGCACAATAGGCATGTCCGCCACTTCCGGGTCCATATCCTCGATATTGGCGGACTCGCAGATGAAGCCGTTGTTCATCATCAGGAGCGAGTAGATCGCCTCGTGCACGCCCGCGGCGCCCAACGAATGACCGCTCAACGACTTGGTCGCGCTGATAGACGGGCAATCCTCGCCGAACACCTCGCGGATCGCCTCGATTTCGAGCAAGTCGCCCTGTGGCGTCGAAGTGGCGTGCGGGTTGATGTAATCGATCTTACCGCCGTTCAGGTTCTGCATCGCCATGCGCATGCAGCGCACCGCGCCCTCGCCCGAGGGCAACACCATGTCGAAACCGTCGGACGTGGCGCCGTAGCCGACGAGCTCCGCATAGATATGCGCGCCTCGCGCCTTGGCGTGCTCCAACTCCTCGAGCACCAGGACGCCCGCGCCGCCGGCAATGACAAAGCCGTCGCGGGCGGTGTCGTAGGCGCGGCTCGATTTCTCCGGCTGGTCGTTGAAGTCGGATGACATGGCGTTCATGGCGTCGAACAGGACCGACAGGGTCCAGTCGAGCTCCTCGCCGCCGCCGGCGAACACAATATCCTGCTTGCCGAGCTGGATCAGCTCGCTGGCATTGCCGATGCAGTGGGCACTGGTCGAACAGGCCGACGAGATGGAATAGCTCACGCCTTTGATATGATAGGGCGTGGACAGGGTCGCCGAGTTGGTCGAGGACATCGACTTCGGCACCTCGAAGGGGCCGACCTTCTTGGGGCCCTTCTCGCGGGTGGTGTCGGCGGCCTTCACGATAGCGCGGGTGGAGGGTCCGCCCGAGCCCATGACGAGCCCGGTGCGCTCGTTGGAGACGTCCTTTTCCTCGAGCCCGGCGTCGCGGATCGCCTGCTCCATGGCGATGTAGTTCCAACCGGCGCCGGCGCCCATGAAGCGGCGGACCTTCCGGTCGATCATCTCCTCCCAATCGAGCTTGGGCGCACCATGGACCTGGCAGCGGAACCCGAGCTCCGCATAGTCGTCCGCCTTGACGATGCCGGACTTGGCTTCGCGCAGGGAGGCGAGCACCTCCTGGGCACTATTGCCGATGGAGGACACGATGCCCATGCCGGTCACGACCACGCGTTTCATTCGCTTAACGTCCTTGATGCTTGCGCCGCAACAGATCAACTACCGGCGGGAGCGGCTTCGCCCGCCTGGAACAGGCCGACCTTCAGATCCTTGGCCGTGTAGATCGTCTCGCCGTCGGCCTTGAGCCAACCATCGCCGGTACCCAAGGTGAATTTGCGGCGAATCACGCGCTTGAGATCAACAATATATTCGAGCTTCTGCATGGTCGGCAGCACCATGCCGGAGAATTTCACCTCGCCGACACCGAGCGCGCGGCCCTTGCCGGGGGCGCCCATCCAGCCGAGGAAAAAGCCCAGCATCTGCCACAAGGCGTCGAGGCCAAGGCAACCCGGCATGACGGGATCGCCCTTGAAGTGGCTGGCGAAGAACCAGAGGTCGGGCTTCACGTCCAGCTCCGCCACGATACGGCCATTCCCGTGCTCGCCGCCTTCCTCCAGAACGCTGGAGATGCGGTCGAACATGAGCATGGGCGGCAAGGGAAGCTGGGCATTGCCGGGGCCGAATAACTCGCCCCGGGCGCAGGCGAGCAAAGCCTCGTAGTCGAAACTGGCCTGCCGTTCCGCCGTGGATTTCTGCACTCTCATGAAGTCCTTCATTCGCTTCGGTCTGTCGTTGGGCTGGTTACCTAACACATGCCACGGCCCATCAAAAGCCCGCGCACGGGCACCCGGCGGCCGGCAATCGGCCTCGGGCCTTGGGCCTTCTTTGGGCCCGGCGAGCCCCAGGCATCCGGGTTAACGCGGCAAAAAGTCAGCCAGAGCACGGCGTTGCGATAAAGCGTGCTTACGCCTATATTCCAGGAACCAAAGTTTTGGATAGTCGCGAGATCATGGAAAAGCTGTCCCACGCAGACGATACCGTCGCGGCTGCGGCCGGAAACGTCGCCGAGCTGTTGCGCGGCGCGGGCTTGCGGCCCACGCGCCAGCGGGTCGCACTCGCGCGCCTGCTGTTCGCCGAGGGCGACCGGCATGTCACGGCCGAGTGGCTGCATGAGGAGGCGCTGGCCTCCAAGGTGCCGGTTTCGCTTGCCACCGTCTACAACACGCTGCACCAGTTCACCGAGGCTGGACTCTTGCGGGAAGTGGCGGTCGAAGGGGCCAAGACCTATTTCGACACCAACACGTCGAACCACTATCACTTCTTCTGCGAGCGGTCCGGCAGGCTACTGGATATCGATACGGACGCGATTCGCATCGAGGGTCTACCCGAGGCGCCGGAAGGCATGGCCATTTCCCGCGTCGACGTGCTGGTGCGGCTCGTCAAGAGAAGCGGCTAGCTCGCATTAATCTTCCAGATTTGAGACGCGTGTCCTGGCAGACGCGAACGTGCGCAGCTACTCTATCTCCTCGCCGCGATAGACGCCCCACAACTTGTCCTGCTCCACATAGCCGGAATAGTTGTCGACGGTGAGTTCGCACCATTTCCCGTCGCAGGTGACTACGTTGCCGAGCACGCCCGATTGAAGTTGGGCCACGGCGCGCGATCCGGTGGAGCGGCCGCTGTGCAACGCCACGGCCTCCTTGCCCTTGGACCAGGGGCTGATGAGGACGGTGCGCCGTCCGCTCAACAGGCTATGGAAGACCCAGCCATCGGCGCCCTCGCTGTCGCGGACCCGGCGCCAGTTGTCGGCCTCGGCGATGATCTCGACGGGTAGGCCGGCGCGCGCGAAAACCCAGACAATGGACTGATCGTTGCTGGGGCCCCGGCGCACATTGACCTTGTCGGACTTGAGGCTGACGAAGCGCGGCACGTTCAAGCCGGAGCTCGGGCCTTTCACAGCCGCCGGCTGAGCGCCCTCTTGCGCGCCAGCCTGGCCCGAAGTGCCAACGAAGGCCAGCCCCAAGGCCAGGGCGAAGGCCAGTCCCAAAGCCATCCCAATGCCGACAACCCCGCGAAAGCGCACTTGTTTCTCCCCCTTGGCGGCCGAATCGGCCCGCTCCTAAATGGCCGAGAAAAGTGAACGGATCGTGGCCCGGCAGTCCCTAAGCCAATATGACGCTTTATCTCTTAAAGCCCCTTCTGTTAGACAAAGCGCGCAAATCAACGCAATCCGGGAACATCCCCCGCCGCTAGCCTCCTGACTGGACAAATTATGGCTTCTGAACGACCGCTCGTTATCGTCACGCGTAAGCTTCCCGATGTCGTCGAGACAAGACTCCGGGAGCTATTCGACGCGCGGCTCAATCTCGACGACAAGCCGTTCTCGCGGGACGATCTGATCGAGGCGGTCAAGACGGCCAACGTGTTGGTGCCCACGGTCACCGACCGCATCGACCGGGCAGTGCTGAGCCAGGCCGGGCCGGACCTCAAATTGATCGCCCAGTTCGGCACGGGCGTGGACAATATCGACCTCGACACGGCGCGGAACCGCTCGATCATCGTGACCAACACGCCTGGCGTGCTGACCGAGGATACGGCCGACATGACCATGGCGCTGATCTTGGCGGTGCCGCGGCGCCTGACCGAGGGCGCAAACATCCTGCTCGGGGACAGCGACCAATGGCAGGGCTGGTCGCCGACCTGGATGCTCGGCCACCGCATCTTCGGCAAGCGGCTCGGCATTGTCGGCATGGGGCGCATCGGTCAAGCGGTGGCGCGGCGCGCCAAGGCGTTCGGCCTTCAGATCCACTATCACAACCGGCGGCGGGTCCCACCGGATGTGGAGCAGGCGCTTGAGGCCACCTATTGGGACAGCCTCGATCAGATGCTGGCGCGCATGGACATCATCTCCGTCAATTGCCCGCACACGCCGGCAACCTATCACTTGCTCTCGGCGCGGCGGCTGTCGCTGCTGAAGCCGACCGCCTACGTCGTCAACACAGCGCGCGGCGAGGTGATCGACGAAAATGCGCTGGCCCGCATGATCGAGAACAACGAGCTGGCCGGCGCCGGTCTCGACGTGTTCGAGCACGAGCCTGCCGTGAACCCGAAGCTCTTGCGCAACGAGAAAGTGGTCGTGCTGCCCCATATGGGCTCGGCGACGCTCGAAGGCCGCGTCGACATGGGCGAGAAGGTCATCATCAACATCAAGACCTTCCTCGACGGTCACGCGCCGCCGGACCGCGTCCACCCCGCAATGTTCTAAGAAGGGCCCGCTACGATGCGGGACGGATGGGCGCCTCGGGCGTCTGCACGTGCTCGGGCCGGAAGCCCAACCCGATAAGCCGCGCAGGCAACCGGCGCAGCACCGGGAAGCGGTTCAGCAGCTTGACCGCGAAAGGCGGCTTCGGCCGTGACTTCATAGTGAGCACGTTGGAGACGACGCGGTTCTGAATGAAGATCTGGAGCGCCTGGGTCATCTCGGTCGGCCATTGCCGCCGCTTCTGCACCTTGCGCAAATCCTCTTCGGTCACCCTCCCCTCGCGCAGCGGCGCGGCGAGAATATTGGCGGTTGCGACCGCATCCTGAACGGCGAGATTGATGCCGACGCCGCCGATGGGCGACATGGCATGGGCCGCATCGCCGATGCACAGCAGCCCCGGCGCGTACCAGCGTTTCAAGCGGTCGACCGCCACGGTGAGCAGTTTCACGTCGTCCCAGGAGGCAATCTCGCGCACCCGGTCGGACAGCTCCGGATTCAGCGCAACAATCGCCAAGCGGAAAGCTTCGATGCCTTTGCGGCGCAGCTCGTTGAAGCCGCCTTTCGGGATAACGAAGGCGCACTGCCAATAGTCGCCGCGATCGATCATGATGAAGAAGCGGCCCGGCTCGATGCGGCCGAGACTGTCGGACCCATCGTCCGCGTGCCTGGACAGGCGAAGCCACAGCACGTCCATGGGCGCGCCGCGATCCTCCACCTCGAAGCCGGCAAGCTTGCGAACGGTGGAATGACGGCCATCGGTGCCGACAACAAGATCGGCGTGCACTTCCAGATCGCCTTGCGGCGTCGCCGCTTTCAGGCCCACGACCCGTTCGCCGTCCTTCAGGAGTTCGTCCACCTCCGCCTGCATGCGCAAATGAAAGGTCGGGTAGCGCTTGCCCGCCTCGGCTAGGAAATTGAGGAAGTGCCATTGCGGCATGAAAGCGAGGAACTTGCAGTGGGTCGGCAGATGCGAGAAATCGGCGACCTGCACCAGCTCATCGCCGATCTGCACGCCGAGCTCGCGCACCTCCTGGTGGGGCCGTTCGAGGAATTCGTCGATCAAGCCGAGCTCGTACATAAGCTCCAGGGTCGAGGGATGAATGGTGTCGCCCCGGAAGTCGCGGAAGAAGTCCTCATGCTTCTCGAGCACGACCACGTCGACACCGGCCCGCGCCAAGAGAAAGCCAAGCATGACCCCGGCGGGGCCGCCGCCGGCGATCGCGCACTCCACGGTGATGGTCTCTGTGGCCATGGCGCAGCCTCATGGTGACGCCCGGGCGCGGCCGGGCAATGCAAGGATCCCTCGCCCGCAACCCTCGGCTGAAAAGATTGAAAAACTCTATTGCGCGGCGGCTGGCGCGCGCGCGCGGTGGTGGCTGAGGTCGCGAAAGCGCGGATTTCTGCCGTTCAGCGGGTTCTCCGGGTCCCACGCATAGTTCACGGTGGAAAACCGGGCTTGGAGTGCATCGTAGAGGAGCAGCCGGCCAACCAGCCCATCGCCGATGCCGAGCAGCTCCTTGACCACCTCCACCGCCTGGAGGCAGCCGAGCACGCCCGCCACCGCGCCGAGAATGCCCGCTTCCGAGCAGGCCGGCACGGTGCCTTCCGGCGGGGGCTCCGGAAACAGGCAGCGGTAGTTGGGGCGCGGGTTGCCTTCGGCGTCGGCCTCGAAGGCGCGGAAGGTGGTGAGCTGGCCGTCGAAGGGGCCGAGCGCGGCGGCGACCAGCGGCACCTTTGCGAAATAGCTGGCGTCGTTGACCAGATAGCGCGTGGCGAAATTGTCGGAGCCGTCGGCAACGATGTCGTAGCCGCGCAAGATATCGAGCGCGTTCTCCGCGACGAGGCGTGTGGTGTAGAGCTTCGTCGCCACATGGGGATTGAGACGTTCGATGGTCGCGGCCGCGCTCTTCGTCTTCGCCCGTCCGACGGAGCCGGTATCGTGTACGATCTGGCGCTGGAGGTTGTCGAGACTCACCCGGTCGTCGTCGATGATACCGATCTGGCCGATGCCTGCCGCGGCCAAATACAACGTGAGCGGCGAGCCGAGGCCGCCTGCGCCGATCACGAGCACGCGCGCGGCTTTGAGGCGCTGCTGGCCTTCGCCGCCGATCTCCTTCAGCACCAGATGGCGCCGGTAGCGGGCAATTTCGTCTTGGGTGAGCATGGGCTCAATCTATGCCTTGCAGGCAGGCACCGCCAGGGCACCTAGCCGGTGGAGCCGAAGCCGCCATCGCCGCGCGTCGTGTCGCTCAGCGCGTCCGCCGCGACGATCTCCACATGGGTCACCGGCGCGATGACGGCTTGGGCGATGCGGTCGCCACGTTGAATGAGGAAACGCTCGCTGCCCAGATTGATGAGCAGCACCTTCACCTCGCCCCGATAGTCCGCGTCGATGGTGCCGGGGCTGTTCAGCACGGTGACGCCGTGCTTCAGCGCCAGCCCCGAGCGCGGGCGTATCTGCGCCTCGTAGCCTGGGGGCAGTTCGAAGACGAGCCCGGTCGGCACCAACACGCGGTCGCTCGGATCAAGCATCAGCGTGCCGTCTTCGGGCATGGCAGCCAGCAGATCGAAGCCTGCGGCATGGGCTGACTGATAGGCGGGACGCGGCAGCCCCTCGCCATGGGGGAGGGCCAAGATCCGGAGCGTGACGCTCATTCGGCCGCCGAACGCACACTGGACAACGACTCGGCGGCCCGCGCCAGGAGGCGCGCCGCCATCTCGTCCTTGCTCATGGCAGGCCAATCCTCGACGCCCGCGTCGGTCACGAGATGCACTTGCGTGCGGTCGCCGCCCATGATGCCGGTGCCGGCGGACACATCGTTGGCGACGATCCAGTCGGCGGCCTTGGCGCGGCGCTTCGCGCGCGCATGGTGCACGACATTCTCCGTCTCGGCGGCGAAGCCGATGACGAGCTCCGGCCGCTGCGGCCCCGGTATGGCGACGGTCGCCAAGATGTCCGGGTTCTGCGCGAGGCTCAGCGAGACATCGCCGCCGCGCTCTTTCTTGAGCTTCTGCGCGGCTTCGGCATTCGCGCGCCAATCGGCGACCGCGGCGGCGCAAACGGCAATGTCGGCGGGAAGCGCGTCGAGCACCGCATCCAGCATCTCTTGCGCCGTCTCGACCTTGACCGTGTTCACGCCGTCGATGTCGGGCAAATTCACCGGGCCCGAGACCAGCGTCACGCGGGCCCCGAGAGCAAGCGCGGCGCGCGCCAGCGCATGGCCCTGCTTCCCTGAGGAGCGGTTGGCGATATAGCGCACGGGATCGAGCGGCTCGTGGGTCGGGCCCGAGGTGATCAGCACGTGACGGCCGGTGAGCGGGCCCTTTTGCTTTTCGGAAAGAAGCCTCGCGACGGCGCTCACGATCGCTTCAGGCTCTGCCATGCGGCCGGGACCGAACTCGCCGCACGCCATTTCACCTTCGTCGGGACCCACGAAGTGAATGCCGTCGGCGCGGAGCGTCGTGACGTTGCGGCGCGTCGCCGGGTGCTGCCACATGCGCACGTTCATGGCGGGCGCCACCAACACACGCTTGTCGGTGGCGAGCAGCACGGTGGAGGCGAGATCGGAGGCCGTGCCCGTCGCCATCTTGGCGAGCAGGTCGGCGGTCGCCGGCGCCACCACGACGAGATCGGCTTCGCGCGACAGGCGGATATGGCCGATCTCCGCCTCGTCCTTGAGATCGAACAGATCGGTGAAGGTCTTGTCACCAGAGAGCACGGAGAAGGAGAGCGGCGTCACGAATTCCGCGCCGCTTTTCGTCAGGATCACGCGCGTGGAGGCACCCCGTTCACCCAAGCGGCGGACGAGCTCCAGCGCCTTATAGGCGGCGATACCGCCCCCGACGATCAGAAGAATGCGCTTACCTTGCACTTTCGTCTTGCTCCGCGTCGTTCCCGCGAAAGCGGGACCCCAGTAGCCACGACCTTAGCAATAATGGTTTGACGGGGGTTACTGGATTGCCCGGTCAAGCCGGGCAATGACAATAAATAGGGTTAGCGTGTCCCTCAAAACAGAAGCGCGAGCGCGATGGCGACGAGGGCCGCTGCGCCGACCCAGATACCGGTCCGGCTCCAGCGGTCCTTATGGGCTTGCGCCTCGGCCAGCCGTTCCACGCTCCGGTCGTCCAGGTGCAAACCGTCCTCGACCATGGCCCCGAAGGCGTCCACCGTACGCTCGGCCTGAAGCAGGAGCCGCGGCAGATCGCCCACGAACCGGCCCACGGAGGCGGCGCTTTCGGCTGCCTGCTCCAAACGAGCGCCGGCGCCCAGCTGACTCTCCAGCCACTCCTTGGCCACGGGCTCGGCCACCACCCAGATATTGAGATCGGGATCGAGGCTGCGGCCCACGCCCTCGACCACCACCATCGTCTTCTGCAGCAGGATCAGCTCGGGCCGGGTCTGCATGTCGAACACTTCGGTGTACTGGAAGAGCTGGCCGAGGAGCTGCGCCATGGAGATCTCGCTCGCCGGCCGGTCCATGATGGGCTCGCCGATGGCGCGCAGAGCTTGCGCGAATTGCGCGACGGAATGTTTGCGCGGCACGTAGCCCGCCTCGAAATGCACCTCCGCGACCCGCGCATAGTCGCGGGTGATGAACCCGTAGAGGATTTCGGCGAGGAAGCGCCGTTCCTTCATGTTCAAGCGGCCCATGATGCCGAAATCGACGGCGACGATGGTGCTTTGCGCATCGACGAACAAATTGCCCTGATGCATGTCGGCATGGAAAAAGCCGTCGCGCATGGCGTGGCGCAGGAAGGTCTGCACCAGGAGCGTGCCGAGCGCTTTGAGGTCGTGCCCCGCCGCGCGCAGCCTGTCGTGATTGCCGATGGGAATGCCGTCGATCCAGTCGAGCGTCAGCACGCGGCGCGCACTGCGCGTCCAATCGACCTTCGGCACGCGGAAGCCTTCATCGTCCTTGCTGTTCTCGGCCATCTCGGAGATGGCGGCTGCTTCCATGCGCAGATCCATCTCGATGCCGACGGATTTCGCCAGCGTATCCACCACGGCGATGGGGCGCAGACGCCGGGACGGCGCATGGAAGCGCTCGATCATGCGCGCGGCGAAGAAATAGGAATCGAGGTCCCTCTTGAAGCGCTGCTCGATGCCCGGCCGCAGCACCTTCACCGCCACGTCTTTCAGCGTGCCGTCCGGCGTCTTCACCTTGGCCTTGTGCACTTGCGCGATCGACGCCGCCGCGACCGGCGGCCCGAACTCCGCGAAGATCTCGCCGATCGGCGCTTCGAGCTCCGTCTCCACGGCTTTCACCGCGTCATCTTGCGAGAATGGCGGCAAACGGTCTTGCAAGGTCGAGAGGTCGCGGGCGAGTTCGCGCCCGATGATGTCGTCGCGGGTGGCGAGAAACTGTCCGAGCTTGATGTAGGACGGCCCGAGCGAGGTCAGCGCCTCGGAGAGCAGCGCCTGGTTACCCGAGGCGGCGGCGTTCTTGCGCAAGGGCGCCGTGACCCGGCCGAACACGGCAAGCGGGCCCGACAGCTTGGTGTCCGCAGGCAGGACGCGCGCGCCGCTCCAGGCAAGGGTCACGCCCGCCTTTGTCAGCCGCGCCATGTTGGCGATGGCATTCACGTCTCTATTGCCTCATCAAATTCGCCAGCCCGAATGGATGGCCGCGATGCCACCTGTCAGGTTTCGATAGCCCACACGCTCGAAGCCCGCATCTCTTATCATCTGGGCGAAGCGTTCCTGATCGGGGAAGCGCCTTATGCTTTCCACGAGATAGCGATAGGACTCCGCGTCACCGGCGACAAGGCCGCCGAGCGCAGGGATGGCGTTGAAGGAATAGGCGTCATAGAGCGTGTCGAGCAGCGGCATCTCCACGCTCGAGAACTCCAGGCACAGGAACCGGCCCCCGGGCTTCAGCACGCGAAAGGCCTCCGCCAGCGCCTGGTCGATATGGGTGACGTTGCGGATGCCGAAGGCGATCGTATAGGCGTCGAAGCGCTTGCTCTCGAACGGGAGGGCTTCGGCATTGCCTTGCACGAAGGTGAGCGGCCCTCTTTCTTTGGCGCGCGCCTTGCCGGCCTCGATCATCTCCTTGGAGATGTCGCAGATCACGGCGCTGCCGCCCGGCCCCACCGCATCGAGAAAGCGAAAAGCGATGTCGCCTGTGCCGCCCGCCACGTCGATGAGCGCAAACGGCGCTTCGCCCTTCGGTGGCGCGAGCGTGCTGATAAGCTCGGCCTTCCACAGGCGGTGCAGGCCGCCAGACATCAGGTCGTTCATCAGGTCGTAGCGGCCGGCGACCTTGGAAAAGACCTCGTTCACAAGGCCTTGGCGGCCGCTCTCGGGCACGCTGGCGAAGCCGAAGCTGGTCTCGGCGTCCCGGTTTTTGAGGTCCTCTGACATGCAGCGGACAATAGCCTAAGGCCCCAGTTCAGGCTATTGTTGCAGTGCGATGAGAGTTGTTCTGCACTGCACTATGCTGGGACGCCATGCCCGAACTGCCTGAAGTGGAGACCGTGCGCCGGGGGCTGGAACCCGTTCTCGTGGGCAACGCCTTTGCCCGCGTGGAGCAGCGCCGTCCCGATCTGCGCTTTCCGCTGCCCAAGCGTTTCGGCGAGCGCCTTGAGGGCCGCAAAGTGGAGGCGCTCGACCGGCGGGCCAAATATCTGCTCGCCCGGCTCGACGACGGCGAGGTGCTCGTCATGCATCTCGGCATGACCGGCCGCTTCGCCATTGACAAGGCGAACGGCACGGCGGCGGCCCCGGGTCGTTTCGCACATCCGCAAAAGCCTGTGCCGAAGCACGAGCACATCGTCTTCCATCTCGGGGACGGCTCGGCGATCCGTTACAGCGACGTGCGCCGCTTCGGGATCATGGATCTGGTGCCGGCCGCGACCCTCGACAGCCACGCGCTCTTCAAAGGGCTTGGCGTCGAGCCCCTCGGCGAAGACTTCACCTCCGAATGGCTCGCGGGCAAGCTCAAAGGCAAGGCCACCTCGATCAAGGCCGGTCTGCTCGATCAACGGCTGATCGCGGGTCTGGGGAATATTTATGCGTGCGAGGCGCTCCATCGAGCGCGCCTCTCGCCACTCAAGCTCGCCGGAACGCTCACCCCCAAATCCGGCAAGCCAACAAAAAAGCCGGAAGCGCTCGTCGA
>NZ_JBPPND010000259.1:0-3000 GCF_051306395.1 Methyloceanibacter sp. | reverse complement strand
CCGCTTCGGTCACCTGCGGCAGCGCCACGGCCGCCGCGATATCGTCCACAAAGGGCCCGACCCGGACCCGGTAGTAGGTCTCCCCGCCCACATCAACTGGGGCGACGTCGACGGGCGCGATGTCGGATAGGACAGTGCGGGCGCGCTCGGCGTTCTCCCTGTCCTTGAAGGAGCCCGCCTGGATGGCAGGGCCGTCCGGCGGCGCCAGGAAGTTCGGCTCAGGGTGACGCGGCGGCACGATCGATCCGGTTTCTTCGGGAGAGGCTTGCAGCTCCGGGCGCAAGGTGGCCATCGTCACCACGGTCTCAGGTTGCGGTTTGGGCGCAGGGGCCGGAGCGGGCAACGCGGCCGTCGCGAACGAACGGTCCGGGCGGTCAGGCAATGGCGGCGGCGTGTGCACGATCGGCAGGCTGGCGACCGCAATCGGGTCCAGCTCGGGCGGGACGGCCTGCGGCGTGGAGGCGTAGCGCTGATAGCCCCGGCTTACGAGATATTGCCGCTCATAGCTGTCGTCGCCGCTGAGAGGCGCGCGGCGCAAATACTTCACGCGCACTTGCGCGGTGCCGTTACTGCGAAAGCCGAGCACCTCCGCCGAGCGCCGCGAGAGATCGATAATGCGGTCGTGCTTGAACGGGCCGCGGTCATTCACGCGCACGACGAGCGAACGCCCGTTCTGGAGATTGGTCACCTGTACATAAATCGGCAAAGGAAGCGTCGGATGCGCCGCGGACAGGCGGTCCATGTCGTAGATTTCGCCGTTCGCGGTGTAGCGGCCGTGGAACAGCTCCCCATACCAGGACGCCTGGCCGACGGCGTCGTATGTAGGATCCTCGCGCGGCGTGTAGCGGACGCCGGCGATCTCGTAGGGCTGACCCACTTGGTAGCGCCCGCCCCCCTTCGGCACCGGCTGGCCGAACGGAATGATCCGTTTGCCGAGCCCCACGCTCTCATCGCGGCCGCAAGCGGAGATGGCGAATGTCAAACTGGCAATCAGAAGCGCGCCCAGCACGAGACGTGCGGGATGACGGCTGTCAAAAAAGCTCTGAAGCCCGCCTGCACCGAGTGCAAAGGAGAGCCGACCCACCCCACGCAACGTCCCGTCCCCCGGAAGGGCTAACGAAAAATGCGCCGGAGAGACCTCGAACGCAAAACCCAAGCGGGTCCCTCCGGCGCGACACCACTGTCGGCCTAAGTGCGTTAGCAAAGAATGAATCGCCAAACGATCCTCAAGGTCCGATCCGATCGAGACACCGCGCGGCCACGTCCGTGACCGAATCGCTCGCGTCGATAGTATCGAAATCCATCGCGCCGAGGTCGTAGGCGAGTTGCGCGTCCACAACTTGTGGTGTCGCGTCCGAGACGTCGCCTGTTCGCTGCGCGACCCGCGCACGCATCACCTCCGGCGGCACATCGAGCCACAGGCCGGTGAAAGCGGCGCCATGCTCTGCGGCAAGCGCCGCCACCGCCGCACGCTCTTCGGGCTTTGCATGCACCGCATCCATGATCACGGGCCAGCCGGCTTCGAGAGCAAGGGCCGCCCGCTTGCGGCACAACGCATAGACCAGGTCCGACACGCTTTGCGTATAGGCGGAATCCGGCAAGCGCTCCTCGGGCGCCACACCGAATAGGCGTTTGCGCGCCGCGTCGCTCCGCACCAGCACCGCGCCGGGAAAAGGGAGAAGCTCTGCAGCGAACGCGCGCGCCACCGTGGACTTGCCGCTGCCCGAAAGTCCGCCGACGGCAATGAGCCGCGGCTGCGCCGGCGCAAGATACGCGCAGGCCAGATCGAAATAGGCCCGCACCTCCTCGCGCATATCCGCCCCATTGCCTGCCGAGGAGTGTCGGGCGCGCAAGAGTTCGACCTTGGCGCGGATCATCGCGCGCAGCGACAGGAACAGCGGCAGCGCCGCGAGCCCAACAAGATTGCCGGCATCGGCGGCGTCGAGATATGCGTTGAGCACCGCGTTGGCATGGCTCCCAAGCCCGCGCTTGCCGAGATCCATCAGAAGAAACGCGAGGTCGTACAGCACGTCGATGGTGGCGAGGCTGTCGTCGAATTCGAGCGCGTCGAACAGCACGGGCTCACCGTCGATCTCCACGATGTTCCGCAAATGCAGATCGCCGTGGCAGTGGCGCACATAGCCGCTACGCGCCCGGGCCCGAAGCAGCGGCGAGAGTTTGTCGAAAGCCGCGCGGGTCCGCTCCGCGAGCAGCGCGGCAGCCTCCGGCGGAAAGACATCCGCGTTCTCGGCGAGAACCTGCTCGTGCTCGGCGATGATCCCGGCGAGCGGCCGCACCGCATGATGCTCGGTGAGGACGCGGTCGGCGCCGGCGTGCAGGCGCGCGATGGCGCCCGCAAGAGGCGCCATGGCCTCCAAAGCAAGCCGGCCCTCTCCGGCGAGCCGGTCGAGGAGTGAGTCTTGGTCGAATCGGCGCATGACAAGCGCCCACTCGATCGGCTCCCCTTCTCCTCCAAACCGAAACCCTCCGTCCGGGGCTTCAGTTATGGGCACGACCTCACGATAGAGCTGAGCAGCGGTGCGCCTGTTCAAGCGCAGCTCGTTGCGCAACGCCTCGCGCCGATTCTCCAGTGTCGAAAAGTCCAGAAACGGGTACTTCACCGCCTGCTTCACCTTATAGGCGAAGTCCCCGGCCAGAAACACGACCGAGGCGTGGGTCTCGATGCACTCCACGGTTGCAGGCGCCGGTTTGTACATTTCCGGCCGCCTCATGAATTCCAACAGCTTAGCCTGGCTCAAACCGACCTCCGCTCAGATATTAACCATAGGATGACAATGCCGTGCCCGGACGGCCACAGAAGCATTGAAAACACTCAAGAAACACGCGGTTGCACTTGTCGCCAATAGGTTAACTGGCTAACGTTTCCCCGGATGGGCGGGACTTGTGGGGTCATCCTACAAAAGCGCCTCTCGGAAAGGCCGAGCGGTCCTGATGAGGTTGTGGGGAAGATTGGCGATCGCCGGTGCGATGGCCGCTCTT
>NZ_JBPPND010000258.1:0-4169 GCF_051306395.1 Methyloceanibacter sp. | reverse complement strand
CAGCCGCGCACGGATTGCATCGGAGCGTCACCAAGACCGGGCTCGGTGTTTTCTTCCAGCTTGTCGACGGCATCGAGCAGGGCCTGGGCGTCGCGGGCGGCAGCAAGCCCCTTGCCGATGCGGGCCACGCGTGCTGTCAGGTTGGCGAATACCGGCTCGGGCATGCCGGGCCGGGCCAGTAGCAAGAGAGAGCGCAATCTTTTGAAGCCCTTGCGCGCGCTGTGCACGCCGGTGTGGCGGTCAGAGGGTGTCGCCAGCGAGGTGTGAGCGATCTCCAGTTCGGCCAATGCCACGGACCGCAAAGCCTCGCTCACTGGCATAGCCGGATCGAGCCGGTAACTCATCGCTGTCCCCGCATCAGTCCTTAAGTCCCGTTTGGCGATCATTCCTTTCAGGGGCAGTAGGGTCAACCTTAAACTCGTCCCTCAGGCGTGTGGAGAACCTGTTGATAAGTATCGCCAGGGCTTTGTGACAGTGATCCAATTTCCGGTCCGAAGCTCAGGATGTTGGTGTGTCATGATGTCCGTGATGACGGCGACGCTGTCGGCGCCCGCTTCAAGCACGCCAGGCGCCCGTTCCGGGGTGATGCCGCCGATGGCGACGAGGGCGCAGGAGACCTTTTTTCGCCACGCCGCGAGGCGCGCGAGCCCCTGCGGCGCCCAGGGCATTTTCTTCAGCCAGGTCGGGTAGATGGGCCCGAGCGCCACGTAATCCGGGTCGGCGGCAAGCGCCACATCGAGTTCCTCTTCGCTGTGGGTGCTGATGCCGATCCTGACGCGCGCGGCCTTGAGGGCGGCGAGATCGGCGCCTGCAAGATCCACCTGGCCGAGATGTACGAAATCGGCGCCCGCTTGAAGCGCCTCGCGCCAATAGTCGTTGACCACGAGTTGGCAATCCTGCGCGGCGCACAGCGCCAGCGCCTTGCCGATCTCCGCTCGGACGATCTCTGCGGGTTGATCCTTGATGCGAAGCTGGACCAGCTTGACGCCTTGCGGCAGAAGCCGCCCGAGCCAGGCGGTGTCGGGGACGATGGGATAGAACGGATCGAGACGGGCCACTGCGCGTCAGGAGGCGTGATCGATCTTGAAGAAGGGCGTACCGGCGAGGGGCGTCGAGGGCGAGGCCATGTCGCGCGGCTCGATCATGCCCGCCTCATAGGCCAGCCGCCCGGCTTGGATCGCGTTCGCGAAAGCTTCCGCCATCTTCACGGGATCTCCGGCCTTGGCGATGGCCGTGTTCAGCAGCACGCCGTCATAGCCCATCTCCATGGCTTCGGCCGCGTGGGAGGGGGCGCCGATGCCCGCATCGACGATGAGCGGCGTGTCGGGGAAGTAAGCGCGCAAACTTTGAAGCGCGGACTTGTTGGCGAGGCCGCGTGCCGAGCCGATGGGCGAGCCCCACGGCATCAGCACCTCGCAGCCCGCGGCGATCAAGCGTTCCGCGGCGCTCAGGTCTTCGGTCGTGTATGGCAGCACCGCGAACCCTTCGGCGCAAAGCACGCCTGCGGCCTCGACCAGTCCGAACAGGTCCGGCTGAAGCGTGTCGTCGTTGGCGATCACTTCGAGCTTGATCCAATTGGTGCCGAACAGCTCCCGCGCCATCTGAGCGGTGGCGATGGCCTCCTTCGCCGTGTGGCAGCCGGCGGTGTTGGGCAGCACGCGGCGGCCAAGCTGCTCGATCAGCGCCCAAAACCCTTGGCCCGTGCGGGCGCGGGCCGACTCCCTGCGAAGAGAAACGGTGACGATCTCCGCGCCCGAAGCCTCGACCGCCTGGCGCAGAATGTCGGGAGAGGCATAGCCGGCCGTGCCGAGCAACATGCGCGAGGTGAAGCGTGTGCCGTAGAGTTCGAGCATCAGCCGCCCTGCCTCGGCGCCACGATCTCGACCTCGTCAGCGTCGGTGAGCTGCGTGTTGCCGCGCGCCGTTGCGGCCACGAAACTGCCATTGACGGCCGTGGCCACCTTGGCGTCGGCGAAGCCGAGCGCGGCGCATAGCTCATCGAGGCTCTTTGCCTCGGTCACGAAGCGCTCACCGTTGAGCAGGATCTGCAACGAACACCTCCGGATTGGTGGCGCCGGTCTCCAGATAGTCGGCGACCAGCTCGGCCATGACCGGCGCGAGCAGAAAGCCATGCCGGTAGAGGCCGTTGACATAGATATAGCCGTTCAAGGGGATAATCCTAGGCCGGTTGTCGGAGAAGGCGGGGCGGACGCCGGCGCCGAGCGCCAAAATCTCCGCCTCTCCGAAGGCGGGATCGAGCACATAGGCGGCGCTCAGGAGCTCCAGCGCCGAACGCAAGGTGACCGGCCCCCCGTCCTCCCGCTCGATCGCCGTGGCGCCGACCATGTATAGGCCATCCCCCCACGGCACGAGATAGAGCGGAAAGCGCGGATGAAGCAGGCGCACCGGACGCTGGATGGCGATTTCGGGCGCGCGCACCACGATGCGCTCGCCCCGTACCCCGCGCAGGGTCGGCAGGCCATCCTTGGCGGCCAGTCCGCGGCAATCGACGACCAGATCGGCGCCTTGCGGAATGGTCTCCATGCCGAACTGAACGGCAACGCCGGCCTCCTGGACCTTGCCGAGCAGGAAGGCGAGCGCCGCGCCTGGGTTCAGGTGGGCTTCGCCCGCATAATAAAGAGCGGTGCCGAAGCGCGGCGCGAGACCGGGCTCGAGCTCCGCGAGGGCTGCCGCATCGAGACGGCCGGCGCCCTCGGTCATGCGCTCGAAGCGGTCGAGCAGGCTGCGGTCGCGCGAGGGCGCGACGACGAGGCTGCCCTGCGCCACCAGCCCAGGATAGGTCTCCTTCCATAGGGCAATGCCGCGTTCGCCGAGCTCACGGATCATCGCTTCGGCGCTTTCCTCCTCGCAGCGTGGCGCGAGCATGGCGCCGGCATAGGGGCTACAGGCATCGGCGAAGGGTTCGGCCGAGCGCTCGGCGAGGATCACCTGGTGGCCGCGGCGCGTTAAAGTCAGCGCCTGCCAGAGCCCGGTGATGCCGGCCCCGCGGATCGCAATTTTGAGTGGGGTACTTGTCATCTTAAATGGGGTGCCTCGGTAAGGTGGATGCCTTGGACGGCGGCCTCTGTCTAGCCTCGCGCTCAATCGCCGAGGGCGACGCCCTCGCGCCGCGGGTCGGCCCCGCCTTCAAGCCCGTCCGGCGTCACGGCGATGATGTGCTCGCCGCTGGTCATGTCCATGCGGCGGACCTTGTGGCCCTTGGCTTCGAGGCTCGTGGCGAGCGGGTCCCACGCCGGCTCAGGCTCCATGAGCACCACGTCCTGCGTGCTACCGAAATTGAGGAGCGCCGCGGCTTGCGCCGCGTCCATCTGCCAGTCCAACAGCGCGAAGATGGTCTTCAGATTGAACATGATGATGCCCGGGCCGCCGGGCGAACCCAGCACGTAGTCCAAATCGCCGTCGGCGCCGAAGATCATGGTCGGGTCCATGGAGCTGCGCGGCCTCTTTCCCGGCTCGACGCGGTTGGCAATGGGCCGGCCCGCGGCATCCTCCGGCAAGAACGAAAAATCCGTGAGCTGGTTGTTGAGCAGGAAGCCGCGCACCATGGTCCGCGCGCCGAAGGAATACTCGATGCTGGTGGTCAGGGAGAAAGCGTCGCCCGCGTCGTCCACCACGGAGACGTGGCTGGTTCCGCCTCGCTCCTTGGTGTGATCGCGGCCGAAGGCGCTGAGCGGGATGACCGGCGGTGTACCGGCCGTGACCGTCTCTTGCGCACGCGTCGGATCGATCAGCTTGCGGCGCTCGGCGAGATAGTTCTCGTCGAGCAAGCCATCTAGGGGCACCGCGACGAAACCGGGATCGGCGAGATAGCGCCCGCGATCGGCGTAAGCGAGGCGTTCGGCCTCGGCGATCAGGTGGGCGGCCTCCGGCGTGAAGGGATCCGACCCGAGATCGAAGGGCTCCAAGATGCCGAGCACCTGGCCGACCGCAACGGCGCCGGATGAGGGCGGGGCCGCGCCACACACGCTGCGCCCCCGATAGGGCATGCAAACCGGCATGCGAGGCTGGGCGCTATAGTTCGCGAGGTCGGCGATGGAAAGTGCGCCGGGCTTGCGCGGATCGCTTTGCACGGCCTCTCCGATATCGGCGGCGATGGCGCCTTTATAGAAGGCGTCCGCACCCTCGCGGGCAATGATGTCGAACGTCTCG
>NZ_JBPPND010000257.1:0-12548 GCF_051306395.1 Methyloceanibacter sp. | reverse complement strand
AGCAATCGCCGCCCAAATCAGCTGCCTTGGCTGGCGTGCTCACGGCGTAAACCCCAAGCGTCAGACCAAATGCAGCTGCGATGGCGATGCGGCTGGATGTTCTTGTCAGTCCCCCAAACATATCCATCTCCCGTTCCCCCTTGTTATTGCTCCGCCTTGTGCGCGGCTGAAAAGCCAAGCTGTCCGGCGGAAAGCTCAACTGGTTATACGGGCTGAGGCGGCAAGGTTAAATCGCGAACCGCCCTCTGCGTGTCGATTTTGAAGCTCTTGTGACATTTTCGCCCCTCTCCTTGCCGGGCGGTGCGGCGATCCCGGCGGGGCAGCCATTTAGCGAAGCCTTAACCTTAATGCCCTGAGAATCAAAGGCTTGGGGCTCTGCACGGGCCTCGCGTCCAGGGGAAGGGGGACCACATGACGACAAAACGGAAAGCCAAGGCCGCCAAGGCGCCGGACGGCCCTTTGCCAAGTCTCCCGCAGCTTTGTACCGAAGCCGCCGATCACGTGGCGCGCGCCCGAATCGCCCTTTACGACGAGACCCTCGACGCCGATCAGGCGCTGATCCATCTGGATGAGGCGATTGCCTGCCTCAAGCGCCTCTGGGCCCATGGCCGCGCGCGGCAAGCCGCGCCCGGGCCCAGCCTGCGCTCGGCTTAAGCCTCTTCGAGCCAGAAGGCCGGCTCGGCCTGAGACAGCCGGCCCCCGAGCCTGATCGGCGCGATGGCGCGCGCCAGGCCCGTCGCATCGTCCACCTCGATGCCGACGCCGCAGACCGTGGCCGCGCCCTTGGAGGGTGCGAAGCGCCGCGAGGCGATCTTGGTCAGGAAGCGGCTGATCGGCTCCTCCTTATCCATGCCGAGCACGGAATCGAAATCGCCGCACATGCCGGCGTCGCTGATATAGGCGGTGCCGCCGTTCAGGACCTGCTCGTCGGCGGTGGGGACATGCGTATGAGTACCGATCACCGCGGTGGCGCGGCCATCGACGAAATGGGCCATGGCCTGTTTCTCGGACGTGGCCTCCGCGTGGAAGTCGATGAGGATCGCGTCGGCGCCCAATTTCAAGCCGCAGGCCGCGAGTTCGTCCTCCACGGCGCGGAATGGATCGTCGAGATCGCTCATGAACACCCGACCCAGGGCGTTGACCACAAGAACGTCCGCGCCGTTCGCCGCCTTGAACAGCCCAGCCCCCTTCCCCGGCGTGCCGGCCGGAAAATTGACGGGGCGCAACAGGCGGTCGTAGCGCTCGATGAAGACGAGCGCCTCGCGCTGATCCCAAATGTGGTTGCCGGTTGTCACCACGTCGGCGCCCGCGTCCAGCAGCTCTGTGAGAATTACCTCGGAGATGCCAAAGCCGCCTGCCGAATTCTCGCCGTTCACCACAACGAAGTCGGCCGCATAGCGCTCACGCAATTTCGGCAAGGTCTCGAGCAGCGCCGCGCGCCCGGACCGGCCCACCACGTCACCTAGGAACAGAAGACGCATGGGGTGCCGCAGGGCTTTCGTGAGTGGATCATCCGGGGGTCAATACAGAATAGCGGCGCCTGCCGCCAGCCTGAGGGGGCTGGCGCAAGCGTAGCGGGATTGGCGGGGCCGCGGTGGCCGTCGGAGCGAAGATCCCGGGTATCCCTACTTTAGTAGGTGGGCGCCGAGTAGCAGAGACCACAGTCCCCGCCAGGGTCAGCTCCCTTAGGATCTTATAGGGCCCTGGGAAAAAGCTCCTAACGCACCCCGCAGCCCGCCAACAGCAGACTATAGCGAAAGAAATGTGTTCAAACGACTAGCGGCGCTCCGCCGCACCGCCCGCCCCGGCGAACCGCGCATTGATCAGTTCGAGGCGCTCCGCCGCTTCGCCGATCTTCTCCGTGAGGTCCGCTTCGATGCTCTTGGCGTTCTCGTCGGACGCGGACTTGTCGCGGCGGGCGCCGGCCAGCGCCGTCTTGAGGTCGTCGATCTCGCGCCGCAGCTCCCACAACTCGTCCGCCACGACCAGAGACGCCATGAGGATCAGGCGATCGTCGCCCACTTGGCCGAACTTCCGCCGCATCTCATCGACATGAGTGCCGAGATAGTCGGCGAGCGCGGTGAGGTGAGCCTCCTCGCCTTCGCTGCATTCCAGACGATAATTTCGCCCGTTCAGCGTGACACTCACCTGCCCCATGAACGCCCCCAGCTTGGCAGAGTTAACCCGGCATGGCCGGCATCATATCCTTGAGAGTTCCCATCACAACCTCAAGCCGGCCGGAAACTTCGTCGTTGGCGGCTTTGAGGCGCCGGATGCGGAGCCGCTCGGCTTCGAGATCGTCCAACAACTGGTCCCGCTCCTCGATCAGAAATCGAATTTGCTCTTTGAGAACCGGGACGGAAGCTTCCCCATCGTCATCGGTGAGGACCTGCTTCAGATGACCCTCAAGCTCATCAAACGCGGCATCAAACCGCTGAAGAGCATCTGTCTGGTTCATCGCGCTCGCCCTCCCCGCTCGACGCCATCGACACATCGTCAAGGTGCCTAGCGATGTGTGGATCGGCAGCCTGGCGACAATGTGGTGACACTATGTTCAATCTTCAACGACCCGCCGACAACCCTCTTCTCACTGTGCACTGCGCAAATTTGACAGCGGCGCGAGGCGTGTGATTTGAGACGGACGCGCAAACGCCGTGGGAACCCCCTGATCATGGCCGACGCCAAGACTCAATGCCGGCTCTACCTGCAGGTTCCGGCACCACTGACTGCGAAGCTCGACGCACAACTCACCCAAGCCTTGGCGCAGGTCGCTCCGGCTTGCGTGTTGCTGTGCGACAACGGTCAGGCATCGGAAAAGGTTCCCGCCGACCGCATGATCGATCTCGTGCAAGGGGCCGGCGTGGCCTGCCTGATCGAGAACGACCTCGTCGGCGCCGAGGATCTCGGCGCCGACGGCGTGCATATTCCCGCCGATCCCGATCTCTATGCCCGTGCCCGTACGCTTCTTGGAGAAAGCGCGAATATCGGCGTGGGTTGCGGACTCGACCGGCACGGCGCGATGGCGCTCGCCGAGGCGGGCGCCGACTATGTCGCTTTCGGCGTGGAGGGTGGCACTATCGATCATTTCGATCAGTATACGGATTTGGTGGCCTGGTGGTCGGAGATTTTTGTAGTGCCTTGCGTGGCCTGGAACGTCGAGAACGTGGCTCATGCTGAGCAGCTTGCGGCACTCGGTGCGGATTTCATTGCCCCGCCGCCCACCATCTGGCAGAGCGATTCCGCGCTCGCCATGATTACCGGCATCGATAAGGCTATTCGCGGCGCGAGGAGAGCCGCGTGAGACGCATCCTCGCCGCCTGCCTTCTCTCTGTGAGCGCCTGCCTTTTGGCAGCGGGTCAGGCCCACGCCAAAGAAAGCGAATCCTATGCCGCTTACGCCGAAGGCAAATATCTGACGGCGCTCGAGCTTGCGGAGAAGGAGGCCGAGGCAGGGTCCAAGGAGGCCTTTACGCTTATCGGCGAGATCTATTCGAGCGGGCTGGGCGTGGCCCAGGATTACGCCAAGGCGGCCGATGCCTACGCCAAAGCCGCCGACCTCGGGGATTCCAACGCGCAGTTCTCGCTTGGCCTTTTGGTCGCCGAAGGCCAGGGCGTGCGCAAGGACCTCCGCATCGCCGGCGACTTGTTCGAGCATGCCGCCAAGGCGGGCAACCCGGCGGCGCAATATAATCTCGCCCTTCTCTATCTGAATGGGCGCGGCCGGCTCGCCGACGAGGCCAAAGCCGCCGAATGGATGGAGAAGGCCGCCGCTCTCGGCAACCCGCAAGCCCAGTACGATCTCGGCGCCTTCTACCAGTTCGGCCGGGGCGTCCCGATCGACAAGGAAAAAGCCGCCGAATGGACCGGCAAGGCGGCCGACGGCGGCCTCTCGGCGGCCCAGGTCGAATACGCCACCATGCTGTTCAGGGGCCAAGGCGTGGAGAAGGATGAGAAGCGCGCGGCGCAGCTCTTCCGGCTCGCGGCCGAGAAGGGCAACCCCGTGGCCCAGAACCGCCTGGCCCGGCTCTACGCCAACGGCGTCGTCTTCGAGCCCGATACGGTCAGGGCGGCCAAATGGCATTTGCTGGCTCGGCAAGCCGGCGTCAGCGATTTCTCCCTCGACATCATGCTGGCCAAGCTCGGCAAGGAAGAGCGTGTGGAGGCCGAGCGCCTGGTGGATGCCTGGGAGTCGGGGCGCCTGACCGATTAGCGGTTCACGCTGAGCACCCGCCGCCGCCCGCCCTTGACAGTGGCGGGGCCCCACGTCTTAAAGGCGCCACTTCTCCACGCATCCCAAAAGGGACTCCATGAAAATCAACGGCAACGAGATCAGGCCCGGCAACGTGATCACCCACAAGAACGGCCTGTGGCTCGCCGTGAAAACCCAGGCCGTAAAACCCGGCAAGGGCCCGGCCTACGCACAGGTCGAGCTCAAAAACCTGATCGACGGCACGAAGCTGAACGAGCGCTTCCGCGCCTCGGAGACCGTGGAGCGCGTGCGGTTGGAGCAGAAGGACCACCAATATCTTTATGCGGAAGGCGACATGCTCACCTTCATGGACACCGATACCTACGACCAGATTCAGATCCCGCGCGAGCTTCTGGAGGACCGCGCCGCTTTTCTGCAAGACGGCATGAAGGTAACGGTCGAGAGCCACGAAGGCCGGGCAATCGGCGTAGCGCTTCCCGACCAGGTGACCCTCGCTGTCGTCGAGGCCGATCCCGTTGTGAAGGGACAGACCGCCGCCTCGTCTTACAAGCCTGCTATGTTGGAGAACGGCGTTCGCGTCATGGTGCCGCCTTTCGTCGAGGCGGGCGAGCGCGTGGTCGTCGACACCAACGAGATCACCTACGTCAAGCGCGCCGAGTAGCGTCACGACGGCAACCCCCGCCGGGGCGAGAACACACAGCAATGCCCGCATCCGCGTTGATGAACGTCATGGTTGGAGCCGCCCGCAAGGCCGGCCGCAGCCTGGCGCGCGATTTCGGCGAGGTGGAGCAGCTTCAGGTCTCGCTGAAAGGCCCGGCCAACTTCGTCAGCGCCGCCGATCACCGCGCCGAGGACATTATCTTCACCGAGCTCTCCCGCGCGCGGCCGGGCTATGGGCTCCTCATGGAGGAGCGCGGCGAGGTCAAAGGGGCCGACACGACGCACCGCTGGATCGTCGACCCGCTCGACGGCACCACGAATTTCCTCCACGGCATTCCCATCTTCTCCGTCTCCATCGCCCTGGAGCGCGACGGCGAGCTGGTCGCCGGGCTGGTCTACAATCCCGCCACCGACGAGACCTTCACCGCGGAGAAGGGCAAAGGCGCTTATATCAACGACCGCCGCCGTTTGCGCGTGGCCGCGCGATCCGAGCTTGCGGCCTCGGTGATCGGCACGGGCATTCCACATGCGGGGCGGCCGAATCACGAGCTGTTCCTGAAGGAACTGCGCGCGGTGATGTCGGCAAGCGCGGGTGTGCGGCGCATGGGCTCCGCAGCGCTGGACCTGGCCTGGACCGCCGCGGGACGTCTCGACGGGTTTTGGGAGCACGGCTTACGGGCCTGGGACATCGCCGCCGGAATCGTCATCCTGCGGGAGGCGGGCGCCTATGTGAGCGACATCGCCGACAAGGACGAAATGCTGGAGACGGGCAGCATCGTGGCCGGCAATGAGACGATCCACGCCAAGCTGTTGAAACTGCTGAAAGCCGCTGGCAAAAACGTCCCTATTGCCGACACTGTAACAAAAACGGCGGCCGCCAAATAAGGCAAAGCCCGGCGCTGACATGCCGCCTACACAATTCCGGCAAACCTACCGCGGGCAATTATGAAGTTGTCCGCCCTGAGGTTGCCGTTTTGCGCGTCAAACTATTCGGTTAATCTCTGGCGCGAGGTCACATCACCCAGCAACGGCGGAACATGGCACCCAAGCAGTACAAGACGAAGCTCACGCGCCCCCAGGTCTTTCTTTGGCGCATGTCACTCTTTCTCATTCTCGCCGTTCTGCTTGCCATCATCCTCGACGGTCAGACCGGGCAGCTGAGACGAAGCTTCATGGCCAATCCCGGCCTGAACGGTCTGATTATCGCCGTGCTCCTGGTCGGCATTGTCTATGCCTTCCGCCAGGTCTTGCGGCTGTTTCCCGAGATCAACTGGGTCAATGATTTCCGCATCTCCGATCCGGGCATCGCCGTGGAGAAACAGCCGGTGCTACTGCTGCCCATGGCCACCATGCTGCGCGACCGCACCGGGCATTTGTCGCTCGCCACCGGCTCGGCGCGGACGCTGCTCGATTCCGTCGCGTCGCGCCTCGACGAGCAGCGGGAGACTACGCGCTATCTCGTCGGACTCCTTGTGTTTCTCGGCCTGCTCGGAACCTTTTGGGGCCTGCTTCACACCGTGAGCTCGGTCGGCAATACCATTGGCGCCCTCGACACGAGCGGCGGCGAGAATGTGATGCTGTTCGACCAGCTGAAGGAAGGCCTGGCCGGGCCGCTCGCCGGCATGGGCATCGCGTTTTCGTCCTCCCTGTTCGGCCTCGCCGGCTCCTTGATCCTCGGCTTCCTCGACCTGCAAGCGGGCCACGCTCAGAGCCGCTTCTATAACGAGCTCGAGGACTGGCTCGCCAACATCACCGAGTTGCAATCGGCCGACGCGGGCGACAGCGTGCCGCCCCAATTGCGCTTCGCACTCATGGACATGCAGCGCTCCCTGTCGGACCTCAGCGAGAAGGTCGAGGTCGGCATGCTCAACGACAATACGGGCGACGCTGTGAAGGATCTCGCGCAAGGGGTCGACAAGCTCATCCGGCAGATGCGCGCCGAGCAGAAGGTCGTGCGCGAATGGGCCGACGAGCAGGCGCAGCAGCAGCATGAGCTCGCCGCCGTGCTCCGCCAGATTAGCGGCAAGAAGCCTGCGCCGGCGGGAGAAGGAAGCTAAGCCATGGCGCTCGCCCGTGCCCGCCGCCGTCAATACTCCGCCAATTACTGGCCGGGCTTCGTGGACATGCTGTCCACGCTGCTGCTCGTGGTGATCTTCCTCATGGCCATGTTCATGGTCACCAACTACATCATCACCCAGGCCGCGAGCGGCAAGGACACCATGCTGTCCCGCCTGAACCGCCAGCTCTCCGAGCTGACCGAGTTGCTGGCGCTCGAGCGCTCCAAAAAAGAAGGCACCGAAGACAATATGGCCGCGTTGCAAGCGACGCTGCTGGATACGCAGGCCGAGAACAAGCGTCTCACCGGGCTTCTCGGCATGGCCAGCGGCGAAACCGAGGGCGCCGAAGACCGCGCCGCGGCGCTCGGCACCAAGCTCGACGAGCAGCGCAAGATCACCAACGACGCCTTGGCCAAGGTCGAGCTGCTCAATCAGCAGCTTGCGGCCTTGCGGCTTCAGCTCGCCGCACTCAACGAAGCGCTGGAAGCCTCCGAAGCCAAGGATAAGGAAGCCCAAGCCAAGATCGCCGATCTCGGCCAGCGGCTGAACGTGGCGCTCGCCAAGAAGGTTCGGGAGCTCAACGAAATCCGCTCAGACTTCTTTGGCAAATTGCGCCAGGCCCTAGGGAGCCGCCAGGACTTCAAGATCGTCGGCGACCGCTTCGTGTTTCCTTCCGACGTGCTGTTCGACCCGGGCTCCGCGGAGCTCAAGCCGAGCGCTTATGGCGAGCTCGACAAGCTCGTGAGCGCGCTGAAGGACATCCAAGGCGATATTCCACCCGACATCGCCTGGGTCATGCGCGTGGACGGCCACACCGATATCAATCCCATCGCCACGCCCGAGTTCCCCTCCAACTGGGAGCTGTCGAGCGCACGCGCCATCTCCGTGGTGCGCTACCTCATGAACGCGGGAATTTCGCCCAAGCATCTCGTGGCGGCGGGCTTCGGCGAGTTCCAGCCCATCGACGCGGGCGAAAGCCCTGCGGCGCTCGCCCGCAACCGCCGCATCGAGCTCAAGCTGACCGAACGGTAGGACTACTCCGCGGCGTCGGGCGCGAATTGCAGCTCGGCGAGCCGCGCATAGACGCCGCCATGGCGGATCAGGGTCTGATGCGTCCCCTCTTCCACCAGACGCCCGCGATCGAGCACGAGGATGCGGTCGGCGCCCACGACAGTGGACAGCCGGTGGGCGATGACGAGCGTCGTGCGCCCTTCCATCACCTTGTCGAGCGCTTTTTGCACCAAGGTCTCGCTAGTGGCATCGAGCGCGCTGGTCGCCTCGTCGAGCAGCAGGATCGGCGCGCTGCGCAACACCGCGCGCGCTATGGCGATGCGCTGGCGCTGACCGGCAGACAGCGTCACGCCGCCCTCGCCCAGCATGGTGTCGTAGCCTTTCGGCAGCTCCATGATGAAGTCATGCGCGTAGGCCGCTTTTGCCGCAGCCTCGATCTCGGCCCGGCTCGCCGCCTCCGCGCCGTAAGCGATATTGGCGGCGATAGTGTCGGCGAACAGCGCCGTCTCTTGCGGCACCACGGCGAAGCGCGAGCGCAACGCATTGAGATCCGCCTCGTTGACGGGAACGCCGTCCACGTCCACACGGCCCGAGGTCGAATCGTAGAAGCGTAGGAGCAGCGCGAAGATCGTGGTCTTGCCGGCGCCCGACGGGCCCACCAGCGCCACGCGTTCGCCCGGCTTGATATGGAAGCTCACATCGTCGAGCGAGCGTGTCTCGGGCCGCAGCGGATAGGTGAAGGAGACGTCCGAGAAGGCGATCTCGCCGCGCGGCGGCTCGGGCAGCGCCTTTGGATTCGCTGGGCTCTCGATCGCGGATTGCACTTGTAGCAGTTCGCCCAGCCGTTCCGCGGCGCCGGCGGCCTGCGCCACCTCGCCCCACACGTCGCTCAAGCTGCCGACCGCGGCGGCGGCGAACACCGCATAGAGCACGAACTGGCCGAGCGTGCCGCCGGTCATGGAGCCGGACAGCACGTCTTGCGCGCCGTACCACAACACGCTGACGACGGATGCGAAGACGAGGAAGATGGCGATAGCCGTGAGACCGGCCCGTGCCTTGGCGCGCGCGTTCGCCGCCTCGAAGGAACGGTCCACCGCTTCGCTGAATCGCTTCGAGGTCGCTTCCTCGTGCGTGAAGGCTTGCAGCACCCTCACCTGGCCGAGACTTTCGCTCGCATAGGCGGAGGCATGCGCGAGCGTATCTTGGGCGTGGCGCGATCGCGCCCGCACCGAGCGTCCATAGGCCGCGAGCGGCAGCACGATAATGGGAATGGCGATGAGCACGGCGAGCGACAGCTTGGTGCTCGTCACCACCATCATAATGACGGCGCCCGCCAGAAGCAGCGCGTTGCGGATCGCTTGCGAGATGGCGGTGCTCGCGGCGGCTTTCACTTGTGTCGTGTCGGCAGTGAGCCGCGACATCACCTCGCCCGAATGGGAGACCTCGTAAAAGGCGGGGCTCAGGCCGGTCAGATGCCTGAACACGTCGGCGCGGATATCGGCGACCACGCGCTCGCCGAGCCAGTTCACGCAGTAGAAACGCGCGGCGCTTGCAAGCGCCAACACGACGCCGACGAAAAGTAATGTGGCAAAATAGGTGTCGATCAGATCGGGTTCGATCCCCGAGAAGCCGAGATCTATCATGCGGCGCATGGCAAGCGGCACGGCAAGCGTTGCCGCGGCCGCCACCACCAGCGCCAGAAAGGCGATGGCCAGCATGGCCTTGTAGCGGAGCAGATAGAGTCTCAGCCGTAGGAGGGGACGCAGCGAAACGCGCTTCGCCTTTTCCTCCCCGGGTTGCTCTATCTCAGGCTCCTGCCGATCTTTGCCGTCGGACTTCGAGGATACGAGTTGCACAAGAAATGCCCAGCTAGACTTTAGAGTGTGCCGACTTTAAGGGCCTGAGCTTAAAGCGCCAAGACCTTGATGCCGCGCCTTTCCGGCGCAGTCTTGTGCCCGGCCACGAGTTCCAGTATAGGCTCCGCTCAAACAAACCATGCGATTTATCAAGGCGACCGCAATGAAGAAGGACATCCACCCGGATTACCACCAGATCAAGGTGGTGATGACCGACGGCACCGAGTTCCTCACCTATTCGACCTACGGGGCCGAGGGTGACACGCTGAAGCTCGACATCGATCCCATGACCCACCCGGCCTGGACCGGCGGCGGGCAGCATCTGATCGACCGCGGCGGCCGTCTGAGCCGCTTCAAGAAGAAATACGAAGGCTTCCTGAAATAGGCCGCTAAATTGGCCGGTTTACTCGGCGTCGGGGCCAAAAGCCTGGCGCAGCCGGGAAAGCTGCGAGCTGAGCGGATGGGTCTCGCCCGCCGCCGGCGGCTGGTTGAAATCGAGCATCTGATCGAGGCGCACGACCCGCGCCTGAAACTTGACGCTCTGCTCGATGAGGTCGCGCAGGCGCTCCGGCAGCGCCGAGAGATCGCGGGCCGGGTGATCGCCCGGCACTGGAAGCTTGATCTTCCGCTGCTCCTCGACGGCCTGCTCCGGCGTCAGCTCGCCCTCGCTCACCGCCCGGCGGATCAGCAGCCAGGACGCGAGCTGCATTAACCTTGTGGTGAGCCGCATGCTTTCCGTCGCATAGGCCAAAGAGTGCGGCGGACGCAGCCTGCGGGCCTCTTTGCGCCCATCGCCGTCGAGATAGGCGGCGGCCGCCTCGACCAGCGCCATGCCTTCGCGGAACACGGTCTTGAACTGGTCCGAACGCGCGAATTTCGCGCCGAATGAAACGGTTACGCCGTCGTCATAGTCGTCGTTTTTGGATTTCCCCGCCATCGCCCCACTCCGTCACCCCTGAGCCCGGCGGCATAGTATGCCATGGGAAAGTGTTGTCGTCGCCTTCCGGTAACCAAGGTTAAGGCCCAAGAATCAGGCAAAAAAAGAGCCGCCAAAGACTGGCGGCTCAGGAAGTTAACAGGGAGGCGTCAAACAGAGTGGAACAGGCCACTCAGATCCAGAGGACTGGATAACGAGAAGAGTACCTCCCAACTCCTAACAACGAGTTAAGACTAAGGCCCGATTTACCTAAAGGAACAGTGTCCGGAAAGTTATCAGCGCTTAAACGCGGCTTCGGCGGCGCTGAGCGATGATTGCTTATCGGAAAGCGCCTTTTCCACCCGCGCGACCTCGCCCTTGAGCGTGTCGATGAGCGCCTGAAGCTCGGCGACCGAAAGCTTGGAGAGGTCCTGGCCAAGCTCGTGGGTCTTTTTCTTGGGCGGCGGGGCGATGTCGTCGAGATCCATGGGCTCATCCTAGCATCGTGGCATTTCGGGCTTAATCCCTTTATCTGTCATGGCCCGGCTTGACCGGGCCATCCAGTAGCCTCCGCATTCAAATCACGAAGATCGTCGGTTACTGGGTGCCCGCTTTCGCGGGCATGACAACATAAAGAGGAACCGATGCTGCCAGAGACCATGACTGTGATCGAAGCGCGCGAGGCCGGCGGACCGGAGGTGCTGGTGGCCGGAATGCGGCCAGTGCCGAAGCCCGCCGCCGACGAGGTGCTGATCGCGGTCGAGGCCGCCGGCATCAACCGGCCGGACGTGCTCCAGCGCCAAGGGCTCTACCCGCCGCCGAAAGGGGCCTCCGATCTTCTCGGGCTGGAAGTGGCCGGCCCCGTCATCGCCGTGGGCGAGAACGTGACGCGGTTCAAGGAGGGCGATTTCGTCTGCGCGCTGGTGAACGGCGGCGGCTATGCGGAGTTCGCGGTTGCGCCGGAAGCGACCACGCTGCTCGCGCCCGACGGTCTCAACGCTGTCCAGGCGGCCGCGCTGCCCGAAACCGTCTTCACCGTGTGGCACAACGTGTTCGAGCGCGGCGGGCTCGAGCCGGGCGAATGGCTATTGGTGCATGGCGGGGCGAGCGGCATCGGCACCACCGCCATCCAGCTCGCCACCGCCTTGGGCTCGAAGGTGATCGTCACCGTGGGCGACGACGCCAAGGCCAAGGCCTGCGAGGCGCTCGGCGCGGTGCGCGCCATCAACTACCGCGAAGAGGATTTCGTCGAGGTGGTTCGAACGGTGACGGAGAAGCACGGGGCCGATGTCATTCTCGACATGGTGGGCGGCGATTATATCGAGCGCAATCTGAAGTCCGCCGCGCTGGAGGGCCATATCGTGCAGATCGCCTTCTTACAGGGCTCCAAGGTCGAGATCGATCTGATGCGGCTGATGATGCGCCGCCTCACCCTCACCGGCTCCACGCTGCGGGCGCAAGAGCCCGAGACCAAGGCGCGCATGGCGCAAGCCATCGAAGAGCGCATCTGGCCGCTGATCGCCGACGGCAAGTTCAAGCCGGTGATCGACTCTACTTTCAAGCTGGAAGAGGCGGCCGAAGCTCACAAGCGCATCGACGATTCCGCACACATCGGCAAGATCGTGCTGAAGATGACCTAGGCCGCAGGGCCGAATGAGCGCCGCTAGACCGTGTCCTCAGACGAGGCCATTCAGATGTCCGCTAAGTGTTGCCGATTCAACCGATCGCCGCAACACACTCGGAGAACTTCTCCGCTGGTGAGTGATACTGCAACGTCTTTCTTGGTCGCTCGTTAAGCTCGCGCGCCACGGCGTTCAGTTTGGCTTGGCTGTGCACGGA
>NZ_JBPPND010000256.1:0-4542 GCF_051306395.1 Methyloceanibacter sp. | reverse complement strand
CCCTGCAGGGGGAGGGAAAAACAAGTCGCACGAGCCCTTATTCCGAGGGCGTGTCCTTGTGGGAGCTCTCCGCATCGCTTTCGGCCTCGGCTTCGGGCTTCGGGTCCTTCAGCTTGGCGAACACGGAGTCGGCGTCGGGAGCCTCTTCCTCTTCATCCGGCGCCGCCATGGCGTCGCGGGCCTCCTGCGCCAGCGACGAAGCCATGTCGTTGTCATTGGCTTGCGGCGCCTCCGGCTCGGCCTCGCCCGCGGGCTCCGCCGTGCCGATGGTCTCCTCGGTGGGGAGCAAGGTTCCCGCCTTGACGGCTGCTTTGGTGGCCTTCTTCTGCTCGCGCTCAAGCCGCGCGGCGGCCCGCTTCACGGCGGCGTCGAGATCGATTTGCGAGCACAGGCCGAGCGTCACTGGATCCTGCGCCAGGAGGTTCGGCGAATTCCAGTGGGTACGCTCGCGGATGGCGAGGATGGTGGGCTTCGTGGTGCCCACGAGCCGCATGACCTGGCTGTCCTTGAGTTCGGGGTGGTTGCGCAGCAGCCACAGGATGGCGTTCGGCCGGTCCTGGCGGCGCGACACGGGGGTGTAGCGGGGGCCGCGCTTGGTCTTGACCTCGGGCACCTCGACCTTGGGCTCCAGGAGCTTCAGACGGTGCTTGGAATCCTCCTCGGCGGCGGCGATCTCCTCGCGGGAGAGCTGGCCGGAGGAGATGGGGTCCATGCCCTTGATGCCGTGAGCCACGTCGCCGTCGGCGATGCCCTTCACCTCGAGCACATGCAGGCCGCAGAACTCGGCAATCTGCTCGAAGGTGAGGGAGGTGTTGTCGACGAGCCAGACGGCGGTCGCCTTGGGCATCAACGGGGTGCGGGTCATGAGCATCTCGAACCTTACGTAAAGGGGTAGCGCCTCTCTCTCGCCCCCTCCGGCGAAAGAGCCAAACGAACCAATTGAGGGGAATGGGCCCTATATAGGGGCAGAGGCCTCTCTAGGCAATTGGCTCTTGGGGGCTTTTTAGGTCCCGACCTTCAGCACGCTCTTGCCCACGTGGGCCGGATCGTCGATGCGCTTATGAGCTTCGGGGGTCAGAGCTGAGTGCTGGGTAAAGCGTCCGGTTTTGACAGCAGACTTCAGCGGTACGGCCACACGAGGCTCAATCAAACGAGCCTAAGTGCCAAGGATGGGTTTATGCATTCTTAAGCGCATTTGGCCTAGCCTTTTGGAGGCGGTCCATAGGCAAACATGACAAATCTAGTAAAGCATTCCGCCTCTTCAGGAGAGGATGCTAGCGACGCGGGCAGTGTTGAATCAACAGTCCGCGTTGCGCGCCGTGCCATGGGACTGGTTTTCAGCGTTGTCCTGGTCGGCATCGGTCTCTTGGCGAGCGAGCGCTTGCTCCTTCGCTCCCATCTCATCGATGCCGCGGAGCTGTTACAGGAGGCGACTACCGTCGCCGATAGTATTCTCCTCGGTGACGAACGGGCGACGAATGCAGCCCGGATGGCGGCCGCGACGCAGGACCCGAACTGGCTTACTCGCTATGAGCAAGCTCTAGCGCAGATCGATTTAGCACTTGACAGGGCTAAGGAACTAGCCCCGGACGAAGTAGAGCGCCACATTCAGGAGGTGAGTGCTGCTAATGATCGGCTGGTGAAAATGGAGCGCCGCGCCTTTCAGGATCTGCAAACGGGAGACGTAGCCGGCACCCAGTCTGTTTTCGAAAATGCAGACTACAGATTCCAGAAGGGCATCCTTGCGGAGAGCGTTTTGTCGTTACGCGCTCGTATATTAGGCGCGGCCAGAAGCGAATGGGAAGACCTCAAGGCGTTGTCTCGCTGGCTAACCTTTGGGATTTTTGCTGCTGTTACCGGGAGCCTCGTTTTATTGTGGTGGCACATGATCGGCACTTTAAGCGCCTCCAGCGAAGCCTTTGCTGCTTCAGAGCAACAACTGAAGTGGATGGCGACTCATGACTCGCTCACCGGGCTTGCAAATAGGTGGCAATTTATCGAGGAAAAACGCGCCTATAAGGAGTCGCAAAGAGACTACCAAAAAATCGCGGTCTTCATATTGGACGTCGATTGCTTCAAGCAAGTGAACGATTGCTTTGGTCACAGAGTTGGCGACGAAGTGCTCAAGGTTGTTGCACAGCGCCTCAGTAGGCTTGCGGATCGCGGCGTAGTCGCTCGACTCGGTGGCGATGAGTTTGGCATCCTCCTGCCGTTCACGGATGACGAAATCGTTCTCACCGAATTTGCGCAGCAGATCCTAGACGAAGTGCAAGTGCCAATTAAGCTTGCCAACCTTAGGCTCAATATTGGGATCAGCATCGGGTACACAGTTTGCATAGTAGACGGCGACTCGAATCCACTTGCTGTCCAAGATGGCTCCTTAGTGGAAGCCACTTTTCGGCGCGCAGACATGGCCTTAAGTGCGGCCAAAATGAAGGGCCGTGGTTGTTACCACCGCTTTGAAAAACAAATGGAGCAAGAACTTTTCAATCGCGTCGAACTTGAGTCCGAGATTGAAGGTGCCATTAAGTCTGGCGAGATCGTTCCTTACTACCAGCCTCTTGTCGACATGCGCTCCGGTCGGGTAATCGGCTTTGAGGCGCTTGCGCGTTGGCAGCATCCGACTAAGGGCCTGCTGCCGCCGAGCGTCCTTATCCCTGTCGCCGAGGGTACCGGCACTATCGGAGAGATGACTTACAGCTTGCTCGGTCAAGCCGTAAGGGATGCAAAAGGCTGGCCCGACCATGTCACCTTGTCATTGAATCTGTCGCCCGTCCAATTGGCGGATACCTCTCTTGTTGGCCACATTCTGACGATCACCAGTGAAGCATCGTTCCCGGCCAAGCGGCTAGAAATCGAAATCACGGAGAATGCACTTGTCGAAAATATGAGTACAGCGGTCGGCATCCTAACAGAGTTAAAACGCCTCGATGTGCGGGTCGCATTGGATGACTTTGGTGCAGGCTATGCCGGTGTCCGCTATCTCCGTGAGTTCCGATTCGACAGACTGAAGATTGATCGGTCGTTCATACATGACTTGTCGTCGAACGCCGACGAAGTTCAGATGGTCAAGGCGATTGTGCGGCTGGCCCGCGCGCTAAAGATGGAGACGGTAGCCGAAGGAATCGAAGACAGAATAACCTGCGACCTTCTTCTTCAGATCGGTTGCGTCGTCGGCCAGGGATACTTTTTTGCTAAGCCTCACCCCGCGGCTGAGACAGAACATTACTTTCGTGACAACGAGAGCCGGCTAATAGCATGAGGCTTGGGATAAGCGTCTGTTAGCAGAATAGATAAGCGCGTCAGCTATTGGCGGCGGGTTCAAAGGGTGGCCGCAACACTTCAATCTTTGAGGAAAGATGGAGTGTTCAGGATGGGCTATCGCGGACGGATCTATTTCACGGAGAAGCAGAAGGCGGAGATTTGGGATCGCTGGCAGTGCGGTGAGTCGATGAGTTCGATCGGGCGGCTGTTCGATCGCAACTCCTCGTCGATTTATCCTTTGTTGGCCAGGACCGGCGGGGTCCGACCGCCGGAGCGGCGAAGGTCTCGTTTGGCGCTGACGCTTGCCGAACGCGAGGAGATCTCCCGAGGGCTGAGGGCACAGCTGTCTCTTCGAACGATTGCCCGTCAGTTGCGACGCGTGCCATCGACGATCAGCCGCGAGGTGCAGCGCAATGGAGGCCGTGCAGGCTACCGGGCTGCGCGGTCGGACCAGGCGGCTTGGGATCGCACACGTCGCCCCAAGCCCTGCAAGCTCGCTTGTCGCCCGGCGCTCTGCCGGACAGTATCGGGCAGGCTTGAGCGCAAGTGGTCGCCGCAGCAGATCGCAGGCTGGCTGAAGCGTGAACATCCTGACGACGAGCACCGCCGCGTGTCCCATGAGACTATTTATCGAAGCCTGTTCGTCCAGACGCGCGGCGTGCTGAAGAAAGAACTGCTGGCCCATCTGCGGGCGACCCGCGCAATCCGCCGCTCCCGGCACGCCAGCTTGAAGTGCGACGGGCTCGGCCAGATCAAGGACGCGATCTCAATCCGGGAACGGCCCGCTGCTGTGGAGGACCGCGCCATCCCCGGCCACTGGGAAGGCGACCTGATCGCAGGCTCCCGGAACAGCTATGTCGCCACGCTGGTCGAGCGCCGTTCCCGCTACGTGCTCCTCGCCAAAGTTGCGAACAAGGACACCGCCAGCGTCGTGGCCGCGCTCGTGAGACAAGTGCAGCACCTGCCGCGGGAACTGCGCAGGTCGCTGACCTGGGACCGGGGCAAGGAGCTCGCCGACCACAAGCGCCTGACGCTGGCCACCGACCTTGAGGTGTACTTCTGCGACCCTCACAGTCCCTGGCAGCGCGGCACTAACGAGAACACCAACCGTCTTCTGCGCCAGTACTTCCCGAAGGGCACCGACCTGTCCGTGCACAGCCAAGCCAAACTGAACGCCGTGGCGCGCGAGCTTAACGAGCGACCAAGAAAGACGTTGCAGTATCACTCACCAGCGGAGAAGTTCTCCGAGTGTGTTGCGGCGATCGGTTGAATCGGCAA
>NZ_JBPPND010000255.1:0-19025 GCF_051306395.1 Methyloceanibacter sp. | reverse complement strand
AAGAGTCCGAGGCGCTGTTGCGCAAGGCCGCGGAGAACGGCCAGGACGACAAACGCATTCGCCAGAACCTGGCGCTGGTCCTGGGCGTGCAAGGCAAGTTCGACGAGGCCCGCGAGGTGGCCGCCGTCGACATGACGGCAACACAGGCCAAATCGAGCATGTCCTATTTGCGCGACATGCTGGCCAAGCCGACCGCGGTCGCTTCGAACGAGCCATCGACGAAGCAGGCTTCGGCGGAAGATTGGTCCCCGTTCGCCACGAACGATCCGGTCCAGGAGGCCGCGCCGGTGAAAGCGGCGGCGGTCGAGACGCCGCCCAAACGGCCGCTGCCGAAAGTGCAAATGGTGCAGCCCGTGGACGAGGTCGTCGAATCGCCGGCCAAGGTAGCCCAGGCTGGGGCCGCGAAGCCGGCCGCGCAGAACGGGCCGATGAATTTGCTAAGGAGCAATATCCAGTAGCGCCCCCGCATTATAGAGACGAGGGAACGAGGGAGGCGCCTTTCGGGGCGCCTTTCTTGTTGGGTAGGGCAGGCTTAGTTGCCGGAGCCCTGCATGAACTGGATCGCCGCCGGCCCGATAATGACGATAAACAGCACTGGCAGGAAGAACAGGATCATCGGCACGGTGAGCTTCGGCGGCAAGGCGGCAGCCTTCTTCTCGGCCTCGGCCATGCGCATCTCCCGGCTCTCCTTGGCGAGCACGCGCAAGGCCTGTCCCACGGCGGTACCATAACGTTCGGCCTGGATCATGCTCGTGCCGACCGCCCTCACCCCGGCGAGCCCGGTGCGCTTGCCGAGATTTTCATAAGCCTGGCGGCGCTGCGGTAGATAGGACAGCTCCGCGGTGGTCAGACTGAATTCCTCGGCGAGCTCGATGGAGCGCCCGCCGATCTCGCCCGCGACCTTGTTCATGGCGGCTTCCACGGACATGCCGGCCTGCACGCAGATCAAGAGAAGATCGAGGGCGTCCGGAAAGACGCCACTGATCGATTTCTGGCGGCGCTGGATAAGGTTCGAGATGAAGATGTTGGGGAAATAGAAGCCGAGATAGGCCCCGCCGATGGACAGACCCAGACGCAGGATGGGCGCGAGATCGAAGTCGTTCACGAAGAACAGATACAGAAAGACAACGGCAAATCCGAAGACCGGCAGGATCGCGCGGAAGAACAGAAAGGCCACGACCGGCGCCTGGCCGCGAAAGCCAGCCATCTTCAACCGTTCGCGCGTACCCTCCGTCTCAAGGGCTTTGCGCAGGTTCAGCTGCTCCACGACCTGTTTCATGAAGCTTTTCGGCTCGCGGCGGAGCTTGGCGTGACGCTGGTCCTCGGCCATCGTGGCGAGCCGCTCCGCGCGCAGCCGCGCACGCTCGGTCGAGACATATTTCATGCGGGCGCCAAGGCGATCGCCGCTGAGCAAGGGCATAACAAAAGACGCCACGGTGGCGAACGCAGCCACGGCCGCGAGCACCATGACCACGAGTTCAGGGTCGGTGATATACTGAACGAGAGAGGACATGGATCTCGGCTCGGTTAAAACTCGAAATTGATCATCTTGCGCATGACGAGGATGCCGATCAGCATCCAGGTGGCCCCCGCCGCCAGCATGGCCTGGCCCAGCTTCTCGGTCCAAAGCACGGCGATGTAATCCGGCGATACCATGTAGAGCGTCAGCATGACGAGCGGTGGCAGGGCACCGATGATCATGGCCGACGCCTTGGCCTCCGCGCTGAACGACTGGACCTTGGCCCGTAGGCGGTAGCGGTCGCGCAAGACGCCCGAGAGGTTCGACAGAGCCTCGGCGAGATTGCCGCCGGTCTGCGCCTGAATGGCGACGACAATCGCGAAGAAGTTCACCTCCGGGAGCGGCATGCGGTCGTGCATTCGCTCGAAGGCCTTCGCGAGCGGTACGCCGACCTTCTGCTGCTCGACAAGGCCGGCGAACTCGCTGCGGACCGGTTCGGGCGACTCCGCACCGATGACCTGCATGCAGTCATTGAGCGGGAGACCGGACTTGATGCCGCGCACGATAATATCGATGGCGTTGGCGAATTCGGTCAGGAACTTGGCTTGGCGAGACTTGATGCGGCGCGCAAGGAGCCAGCGGGGGAGCCCGAAGCCGCAGGCAAACGCTGCGAGCAGCGCTATCAGCGGCGTCATTCCGAAGACAAGAACGAGAAAGCCGCCGAAGAAGCCGCAAACTGCGCAGAAGATGTAGTAGGTCCGCGGCCTTATATCGAGGCCAGCGCGCATCAGCTTGGTGCGAAGGGAAACGCGCTTCTTGGCCCTTTGTTTCGCCTCGATATCCCGGATCGTGTCCTGCACCTGCTTGCGGCGCATTTGCAGCGGCTGAGGCACGCCCACACGCTGGCGCAGCCCTGCTTGGCCTTGCGCCACATTGGCGACGCGCTTGCTCGCTTTGCGCTCGTCGCTGAAGTACGGCATCACCAATACGTAGACGATGCCGCCGGCGCCGAGGGCAGCGAGCGCGACGGCCGCAAGCTGTACGAGTTCAGGACTGAGCAAATCCCTCTCCTAACGGACGGCCGTGCTCATCATGTACCTCGCCCGCGGCCAGGGTCTCCGTGAGGCGTTGGCCTTCACCGTAATAGCGCGCCCTCTCGTAGAAATAGGGCCGCGCGATGCCTGTGGCACGATGACGGCCGTCGATGCGCCCGTTCGCGTCTTCGCCGATGAGATCGTAGACGAAGAGATCCTGGAGCGTGACCGTATCCCCTTCGAGGCCGACGACCTCGGTGACGTGGGTGATCTTGCGGCTGCCGTCGCGCATGCGCGCGGCCTGAACGATGATGTCCACGGAGGAGGTAATCATCTCGCGGATGGTCTTGCCCGGGAGATTGTAGCCGCCCATGAGGATCATGCTCTCCAGACGGCTCAGGCACTCGCGCGGGCTATTGGAGTGGAGCGTGCCCATAGAGCCGTCGTGACCCGTATTCATTGCCTGCAACAGATCAAAGGCTTCGGGTCCGCGCACCTCGCCGACGATGATGCGATCGGGCCGCATACGCAGGCAGTTCTTGACGAGATCGCGCATGGTGACCTCGCCCTCGCCTTCGAGGTTCGGCGGCCGCGTCTCCAGGCGCACCACGTGCGGCTGCTGAAGTTGCAGCTCCGCCGAGTCCTCGCAGGTGATGATGCGCTCGTCGGGCTCAATGTAAGCGGTCAGGCAGTTGAGCAGCGTCGTTTTCCCAGAGCCGGTGCCGCCGGAGATGATGACGTTGCAGCGCACCCGGCCGATGATGGCGAGCAGCGTGCGCCCTTCGGGGCTGATCGTGCCCATTCTCTCGAGCTGGTCGAGCGTGAGCCGATCCCGCTTGAACTTACGAATGGTGAGGCTCGGCCCGTCGATGGCGAGCGGCGGCGCGATGACGTTGACACGGCTGCCGTCCGGGAGACGCGCATCGCAGATCGGGCTCGACTCGTCGACGCGACGGCCGACCTGGCTCACGATGCGCTGGCAGATGTTCATCAGCTGCGCGTTGTCGGCAAAGCGGATGGAGGAGGGCTCGACCTTGCCGCGCACTTCGATGTAGGTCGTATTCGCGCCGTTGACCATGATATCGGCGATGTCATCGCGGGCGAGCAGAGGTTCCAGCGGCCCATAACCGAGCACGTCGTTGCAGATATCCTCGAGCAGCTCCTCCTGCTCGGCGATGGACATCACAACGTTCTTGATGGCCACGATCTCGCTGACGATGTCGCGGATCTCTTCCCGCGCGGCGTCGGGGTCGAGCTTGGCGAGCTGGGTAAGGTCGATCGTGTCGATGAGCGCGTTGAAGACCGTCGTCTTGACGTCGTAATACTCCTCGGAGAGGGTGCGCTCCGAGGGCTTGCGCGCCGGTTTCGGCGCGGACGGCTGTGGGCCTGCTTCCGGGCCGGCGTCGTCACCGGTTTGCAGCGCCGGCTCGACACTCCGTGGCGGCTCCGGTGCGGGAGCCTTTTGCTGGGGCGCCGGTGCCGCGGGGTTACTCCGTTTTCCGAACATTTCTTCTTCTTAGCCGCGTGCCTTGGTTAGTCTCAGACGGTCGAGCAAGGGTCCGAGCAGGGACGAGCTCTCGCTCTTTTGCTCGATCCGGTCGGTGAGAAGATTGGCCAAATTGCGGAAGGCATCGGCGGCCTTCGACTTCTCCGAGATTTCTTCGATCATCTGGCCGTTGTTCGCCGCCGTGCCGAAAAGCTGCGCGTCGAAATCGATAACGACCTGTGGAACCAGTTCGATGGCGTGACCGAAATCCTTCACCGAGATCTCCGGACGCTTCGGCACGCCGATCTGGTTGAGCACGAGCATCGGCGGCCGGTCGTTCGGCCGCGAGGCCTTGAGCTGATCCACCAGGTTTTTGGTGTTCCGCAGGCTGGCGAGGTCCGGCATCGCGGTGAGCACGACGTAATCGGCCTTCAGCACCACTTCCTTGGCCCAGCCGGTCCACAGATGGGGCACATCCACAGTGACCCAGGGCACGTTTTCGCGGACCACGTCGAGCACCGTCTCGCATGCGCCCTTATCAAGGTCGTAGGGCCGGTCGAGTGCGGTCGGCGCGGCGAACAAGCTCAGATGGTCGGAGCAGCGCGACAACAGCCGGTCGAGAAGAACTTCATCGAGACGCTCTGGCGTCGCCAGCGCGTCGGCGATGCCTTGCAGCGGGTCCTGATTGAAATCGAGCCCGGCCGTGCCGAACGGCAGATCGAGGTCGGCGATAACCACATCGCTTTTTAGCGCGTTGGCGATGGCGAAGGCCGTGTTGTGACATACGGTGCTGGAGCCCGCGCCGCCCTTGGCGCCGATAAAGGCGATGACCTGTCCCACCGGCCCGTTTTCCGGATCGGTATAGACAGAGGCAATGCTCTCGATCACGAGCGGCACGGTCATCGGCGCCACGACATATTCGCTGACGCCCTGGCGCATAAGCTCTCGATAAAGCAACACGTCGTTGATGTGTCCGACGGCGATCACCTTGGTGCCCGGATCGCAGACCTCGGCCAGACGCTCCAGATCGGTGAGCATGCCGTTTCGGTCGAGCAACGACTCGACGACGATCAGGTTTGGCGTCGAGGCATCGCGATAGAAGGCGACAGCCGCTTCGACGCCCCCCATCTGCACAGTGACGTGCGCCTTGGAGAGACGGCGATCCTCCGATGCTTTCTGAATCACGGCCGCCGTGTCCTGATCCTCGCAGAACGCCTGGATGTTCACGCGCGGGACAGGACGGGCGCGCGGCTCCGACGCGGCAAGCTCCGGCGCAGCGCCCGGCTCGTCGTCAGGCTGCTCGTCGAGCGAATATGCGGCGTCGCTAATCACTCGACCCGGCCTCTACATCGCTCGAGTTGGCGTGCTCAGACAGAGGACGGTCTTCTGGGGCCCATTTCGACCCTGTCATTTCGCCCTTCACGTATTTGCCCCAGACCACGTCGCGCCGCTCGCTCGGCCGCGGCATCTCAGGATGCGGCGCGACGAAGTCTTCCGGGTCGGCGACCATGGCGGCGAGGTTCTTCTGCGTGGCACAGCCCATATTGGGCCACGGCAGATTCTGTGGATCGCGGGCGAGGTTTTCCGACCAATCGGGACAGTCCGGACCTTGCGCGACGAGCTCGAGATAGGAGAGCCGCAAAGGCGCGGCCGGATCGTATTTGGCATAGTAGGGCTCGACCCTGACACCCCGCGCGCTGATGCCGGCACGGCGCATGGCGTGGCGGACATCCTCATAAGCGCGCTTGGCGGCGGCCTGATTGGCGCTGCCCGACGGCGTCTTGATGGTCAGGCCACCTCTGCCAGCTTCCTGATAGCCGGCCAGGTAGCGATAGAGTTGATCCCACTGAGCCTGGCTGAGACCGCGCGAACGGCTCGACACGGAAAGGTCGAGCAAAGCCTCGCCCTGGCTCACCTTGATCGGATGCCGCTCGCTCGGATTGGACAGAGTGAAAGGCGCCTGCATGCGCGGGCCTTGCCAGCACCCGCCTGCTGGCACCGCGAGCATCAATGCCGCGGCGATGGTGAGCGTGGGGCGCGTGGCGCGCGCAAGCGCGAGCGGGCCTTGAACTGTCGGTGCCATGATACTTTTCCCCTTCATGCCCTACTCAACGATGAACCCGACGTCGCCGGTGAAGTTGCCGACGGGCGCGCGCTCGGGATCGCGGCCATAGATGCGGTTCATTTGTCCTAAGAGATCGCTGTTCACGTCCGAGGCCCAGGCAAAGCCGTCATCCGGCTTGGCGAGCTGCTGTTGCGCCACCGGCTTAACCACATAGGGCGTGACCATGACCACGAGCTCGGTCTCGCTCTTCTGGAAATCGCGGCTGCGGAACAAGGTGCCGATGATGGGCAGGTTCTTGAGGCCGGGATAGCCGCTGATTGCTTGGCGCGACTGATCCGAAAGAAGCCCCGCGATCACCAGAGAGCCGCCGCTCGGCAGCTCGACCGCGGTTTCCGCGCGCCGGACCCTGAGCGCCGGAATCGAAATATTGCTGAGAACCACCGCGCCCTCGCTCGACAGCTCGCTGACCTCGGTGGAGATCTTGAGGCTGATCAGTCCCTCGGACATGACCACGGGCGTAAAGGCGAGGCCGATGCCGAACTTCTTGAAGTCGACCGTGATGGTCGGGATACCGCCGCCGGTATTGTCCTGAGCGACCGGAACTGGGAACTCGCCGCCGGCCAGGAAGTTCGCCGTTTCGCCGGAGATCGCCGTCAGGTTTGGCTCTGCCAGAATATGCACCAGCCCGTCCTGCTCCAGCGCTTGCAGAACGCCGCTCACATTGCTGGTTCCGTCCGACCATGCAGCGCCCGCGATGGCATTACCGAGGGCGCCGGAGATCGGGAAGGGCAACGTCGAGGCTGCGGCGAAGGCGAAGTTTCCGGTGTTGATGAGCGCCTCCAAGTCCACGCCGAACTGCTTGATGATGTTCCGCTGCATCTCGACGACGGAGACCTTGAGCAGGACCTGCTCGCGGCCCTCCACCGTGATCATGTTGATGACCCGGCTCGGACCGCCGGAGCTGCCGCTGGAGGAAGTGCTATTATTGATGGTGACGGCCGAGCCGCCGGCCGCGGCAGAGGTCGCGCTGCCGCTGTCGCTCTCACCGAGGAAACTGTTCACAATCTCGCTTGCCCGCGTGGCGTCGATCGGCGTCGGTACGCGGCCGGTCAGCACGACGTTCTCGCCGACCGTTTCGACCCGAACGTTCGAGCCCGGGATGAGGCGGGCAATCAGATTCTGCAAGGCGCCGAGATCGCGCTCGATGGTGACTTCCAGGACCGCGACCTGGTTGCCGTTCTGGTCGATGAACAGGATGTTGGCCTCGCCCCGCTTCTTGCCGATGAGATAGGCGCGGGTCGCGCTCTGGATCACGGCGTCGATCTGGTCCGGATTGGAGACCATCACCTCGCGCACCTCGCGCGGCAGCTCGACGATCATCGACTTGTTGAGGCCAAGCTTGATCTGTCGCGTGGTTCCATCGCCTAGGCGCAGAAGAGAGCGGTGGGCTGATTGTGCCAACCCTTCGCCCGGCGCCGTCACCGCGGCGAGCCCAAAGCTGGCGACGGCGATCGCAGCGAGTGCAAGAAGGGCCGAGAGTGGGGAGCGACGCATCCGTTTGCCTTTATTCTTTGTGTCGTTTGTCCGCATGGTCAGTTGATGCCGAAGGTGCGCGAGGGCACGCCGTATTTGAGAACTTTGACCGAGCCCTGGTTGGCCTCGCCGATCTTCGCCGTCGGCTCGTCACCAGGCAGGGCATCGGAGAGGCTCCGGAGCGACAAGGAGAGCTCCCCCATTGATTGGGCAAGCGCCAGAACCTCGGCTTGGCGCGGCGTCAGCTCTAGAGTGGCCGTCTTGCCGGTGACGACCTTCTCGCCGTCTTTGTTCTCCAGCGCCTGGCCGATGGCGAGAACGCGCACATTGCGCAGGACCGCCTCGCTAACCGGCTGCTCCTTCCGCCCGGTCTTCATGGTGTAGGAGAGGATCACGTCGACCCTGTCGTTGGGCAGGATGAAGCCGCCGGCCGCCGTCTCCTCGCGGATCGGCGTCGAGATGGCGCGCATGCCCCGAGGCAGAATGGCGGCCATCACGCCGCCTTCCGAAATCTTGATCAGCTTCTGTTCCTTGATCGGCTCGCCGGAAATGAACGGCGCACGGGCCACCGCGCCGGACAGATCGGAGGGCGCGTCGGGCTGTGTTTCCTTGGTGATCAGCCCGGGCGTGACGCCCTCGATGGGCCATTGCTGCCATTTGAAGTCGTCGGCGCGGACGCTGTCGCCAAGGCCGATATCCTTGGAGGCCACCAGCACATCCGTGGCCCCCACGGTCTTTTCGACCTGTTGAACCTCCGGTGCCCGAGAGACGATGGCACTGGCAATCCAAGCGGCGCCAAGCGCTGCCGTGATGGCGATAGCGAGGACGACAACCCTTGCTTTTTTCATGACAGACTCTTTCTTTCGAACGCCTCACGTCCCGCGAACATGGGCTCACTCTGGCCCACGAAATCTCAACGCGGAGTTAATAGCCGTGCCAATTTGGCCGCCCGCAAAGCCCTGTGGCCCAGGCGACACAAAGGGTTCCCGGCCGCCGCAAGGCCGGCCGCCGGGGGCCCAAAGACGCTACGAGGACGCTAGGAAGTGGGACGGCTAGGCGCCAAGCCCCGCCATGAAGACGGTTTCCGGATAGACGAGGAGGCCGGCCGCAGCGAGCGCGATGCCATAGGGCACACCTTCTTTCTCGCTATGCAGCCGCGTGAGCCAGCCTTGCGAGTACAGCATGACCGGGAGCGGCATGGACCTGAGGAACATGAGCAGCAGCGTCAAGGCGCCGCCGAGCAAGGCCGCATAGATCGCGTAGAGCAACATTTGCTCCGGCCCCAGCCACAAGCAGGTGGCGGCGAACAGCTTGGCGTCGCCGCCGCCGATCCAGCCGAAGGAAAACATGGCGAAAGTGACGATGAGGGCTCCCAGCCCGAGCGCCACGTGGAGCCCGGCCTCGCTCCAGCCGAGCCCAACCAAGGGCGCTAGCACGGCGAAACCGGCGACCAGAAGAAGCGATATCCAGTTGGGCACGGTCATGGAAAAGAGATCGGTGACCGCGGCGAGCGCCATGGCCAACGGAAAGATCGAAATAATGAGAAGATCGGTGATCATGTGCCCTTCGCCCTGTCTCGCTTTTGGTTTGCCCCCGGATTCGGCTCGGGAGTTTGGCCGCCAAGGGCTGAAAACGGCGTTAACCGGGGCTTCCCAGCGGCATGGTTTGCCAATCCTTCACCTTTTCCGCGTCTGATGACGAGGACGGACATTCCTCGTTCTTCAGTTCAGCGTAGAGGATAGGGCGCCAATGATTTTCCGGTTTCGCCCGGGGCGGTCGGCATGCGGGATCGTGCTGGCCACGGTTGTCACGACGAGTTCCATTCAGCCAGGATCGGCGGCCGGCCAGGACATCGAGGTTCTGATAGATCAGGCCACGATGTTGCGACTCGATCGCTCCGCGGCGGAGATCGTGGTGGGCAACCCGTCCATCGCCGACGTCTCGGTGCAGAGCAGCAATACGCTCGTTCTGACCGGCAAGTCTTTCGGCGAGACCAACCTCATCGTGATCGACCCTGAAGGGAAGGTCGTCATCAACCGTCGTGTGGTGGTGCAGGAGCCGGCTGGCGGCTATGTGACCGTCTACCGCGGCAAGAACCGCGTCACGCTTCACTGCTCACCCAACTGCGAGACTCCGCTCGTCATCGGCGACGAGCCCGCCTATTTCGAGTCCATCGCCAAAGAGATCCGCACCAAGCAGGCGATCGGCCAAGCCTCGGCGGAAGGCGAAACACAAAACGAGTAGCGGCCCGGCGGCGCACCGTTGTGTCTGCTTTTCGGCCCCTACTGCGCGATGCGCAGCTCGCTCAAGCCTTGCGCGATATCGTTGAAGATCGCGGCCAACTCCGAGTTGGACGGCGAGTTGTAGTACATGTCCGGCTTCGTCGCGCAGTTCCTCAACAAATTCTGGGTCGTCGAATCGTAGACCCTGAAGCCAACGGTATAGATGACAATCCCTTTGGCCTTGATGTTATCGCAAACTTTCACCGTTTTCTGGTTTAGTTCAGAGTCCGCCCCATAGCCATTCGTGTGACCGAGGTGACCCTCGGCAGCGAAGCCGAAGGCGTTGTAGTATGACTTGTTATGACCGTTTGCACCGCCGCCGACACTGTTTTCACCATCCGTAAGCAACACAAGGGCCTTAACGCGTTCCTCCTCGTCATAAGGCTCGCCCTCGGTGAAGGGTGCGCCAGGTGACAGCGCGCGCCAGCCCCAGAGAAGCCCCGCCGGGATGACGGTGCTGCCGTAGGGCTGCAGTTCCTCGATCGCCGAAATGACCTGACCCTGATTGTTGGTAAGCGGTGTAACGGCCTGCGGCGGACAGTTGAAGTCAGGGCCCTTATTCGAGCCGGTCACGCTAGCTTTATTGTACTTCGAGGTGTCGCGCTGACACGCCTCTGGATCGCTTATGGAGCCCCACCGACCGGTTGCTTTGCAGGCCTTGGCACTGCCATCATCGAGATAGCTGTTGCTGTAGGAATAGGTGTCCGGTTCGTCGGGTGCGAAGTAGGGAGCCCACTTCGTTGCGGCGAGGCCGCTGGGTGCGTCATCCGTGAGTTCATAGGCCCCCCCGCGTTCGCGGACGCAACCTCCCCAGCGGCCATTCGAGAGATCGCTGTAAAGCGTGAGTGAGCTCTGACCGTTACTAAAATCGAAATCCTCTTTGGCGATAGCCGACATGTTCGGGTACTTGGCCGTGTCGATCCACCCCGAATTGAGCTTGTCGGAGCCGACATTCACCGCGCCAGAAAAGGGCACCACGCCAATCTTCAAAGTATCGGAGGTAGATTTTCCCTGGAATAAGTCCTGGACCATCTTCTTGGCGGCCGTTTGCATGGCCGACATCTTGCCGCTCGAGCTCATTGAACCGGTGGTATCGAGGACGAGCGCAAGCTCGATATTGCGCTGGCGCTTGGTAACGACCGAGGTCGCGCCGACATCGATAGAGGAGATGTTGGCAAGCTTCAGGAACGTGGTGGGGACGGTGCCGGAAACCTCCACCGTGATGTCGTCACCCGCAAAGCTCACATTGAGCTTCCCGGCCGTCCCCATCTCGGAGGACGGATAGTTGGCATCGAAGAATTGCTGCGCCCGTTGCTTTAGCTGTGCCTGGGTCAGACCTTGCCACGAGCCGACAGCAAGCGCCGCGGCATCGGCCGCGTCAGCCATGCGGTTGCGCACGGCGAGACCGCGCCCATAGTCAGCGGCCGCGCCGACGAAAAGCGCAATGGGAATGAGCGCTAGGCCAAAGAGAATGGCGACATTGCCCTTCTTGTTCCATGTAAAGGACCGGCAACAATCCCTGATGGTCTGTAGCATGTGACACCTACCCGCTTGTTCCCGAGCGGCCGCTGTTGCGCGTGCCTCGGCCTCGGTTCAGGATAAATCTAAGAGGAAAGTTCTTACTTTTCGTATTCCCCATTTATTCAAAGGTGTCTCTTGTTTATTTAGAATACGATTACCTACACATTTACCGTATTCGACGTGCGTCACTAATATTTACTATACGTTAAGCTAAGCATCGCTATGGCTTTGCTCATGACTAAGCGCGTAGACCCGCAACAATGCATCAGCTGTCGCCCGCTTTGGCGGCGCGTAGCCGGACACGCGGGTCGCTTCGGCAGAGATCGAAGCGGGGCTTCCGCACTTGAATTCGCCATCGTCGCCACGCCCCTTATCTTGCTGCTCCTCGCGGTCCTTCAGGTCAGCCTCGTCTATTTTTCGAACTTTGCTCTCGAAGGCGCGATCGATCGGGGGGCACGGCTCATCCGCACAGGCCAGGCGCAAAAGTTCAACGCGCAGCAATTCAAGACGGAAGTCTGCAAGCACCTGAGCGCACCGCTGACATGCGATGACCTCATGCTCGACGTGCGTAGCTATCCGAGCTTCGGCGGCGCGGCGGGAAATTTGGCGGAGCCGCCCGGCTCCGACGGAAAGCCGAAAGATTACGGTTTCGATCCGGGCGAGGCCGAGGATGTGGTGGTGGTCCGCGGCTTCTATCCGCTGAATATCGGTTCCGTCCTGCCCTCGAATATCAATCTCAGCAATATGGAAGGTGGCGGCCGGCTTCTCATGGCCACGGCAGCTTTTCGCAATGAGCCATTCTAATAAGATGTGCAAGGTGACATCGGGTCTGGTCAGCATGCGTCGGACGGCCCTGAGCATGAGACGCATGGGCCGGGATCCGCGCGGCGTATCGGCGATAGAGTTCGCGCTTATCGTCCCGGCACTGATCCTGCTCTATGTGGGCACCGTGGAGATCGGCAATGCGCTGACAGTCTATCGCCGGACCGCTCAAGTCGCCGCGACGGCCGCGGACCTGACGGCGCAGGTCAGATCCGTCTCCAAGTCCGATATCCAGGATATTCAGGCGGCGGCTTCGAGCATACTCACCCCGTACTCGACCGGGCCCCTCAAGATCGTGCTTTCGAGCGTGGTCGCCGACGACGATAACAATGGCAAGGTCGACTGGAGTTGCGCCAACAACGGCGGCGCGCGGGCGGACAACTCGTCGTACAACGTGCCGGCTGGGCTCACAGAGCCCAACAGCAGCGTCATCGTCGCAGAGATCGAGTACACGTTCACGCCGCTCGTGGGGCTTACGACGATTTTCAGCCCCGGATCGTTCGAGATGACGCGCACCTTCTACACGCGGCCCCGGCGCAGCATGAAGGTCGCCAAGACCGACAACGGCTGCTAGACGCGCACCTTTCCGAGCTTGGCGCAGACGCCTGTAGGCGGCTTGTCCGGTCGTGTCCCGCGCAGCGATGCGCCGCCAGACCACCCGTTGCAAGCATCGGCGATTGGCGCTTATCTGCCCTCACTAACTCGCCATGCGGGCACCGCCGGACCGGCCCTAGACGATGGGCGCGCGTGGCAACAAGGAGGCGCATGTGGCAGGACTGCGAACGGCTGTATTTGGGTTCGCCGTGGCCGCGATGGTCTGCGTTATCGCGGGGGGAGCTGCATTCGCCCAATCCAGCGCAGCCCAGAAGTCGCCCACGCCGCCCGGCAAGCCTGCGCCCAAGGCCAAGGTGGCCGGAAGCTTCGGCAACTGGACGCTGCTCTGCGGAAAGGAAGGCGACGATAAGACGTCGGAGGAGCGCTGCTCGCTCGTCCTGCCGCTGGTGGAGAAGGAAACACAGAAGCTCGTCTTCCGCGTGATCCTCACCTATGGCCCGCAAGGCCGGCTCGTGCTGCGCGTGGACGGTCCGACGGGGGTGGCTCTGCAGCGTGGCATCGAATTTTCCCCAGACACCCGGAAGATCTATCGCATGCCGTACCAGACCTGCCTGCCCATGGGGTGCAAGGCGCTGCTGATCGTGGAAGACGACATGCGGAAAGAGATCGCCAAGTCCAAGCAAGGCAGCATCACGGTCTACGCGCTAAACGGCAAGGCGGTGAAGACCGTGACGGCGCTGAACGGCTTTGCCGCGGGCATGAAGGCGCTGCAACAGCATCACCAAGCGAAGCAATAGGGCGACTCGCGAGCGGCGTGGATCAGCGCAGGATTTTTTCCAGCTCGGGATCCATGGCTTCGCCGGCATCGCCTTGATCGGGCTCGCCGCCTTGCAGCGGCGCCAATGTTTGCGGCGCTTGTTCGGGCGCGCCGCCGCCACCAATCTGGACGTTGCCGAGGAAACGGCCGATGGTCTCGCCGACAGGGCGGCCTTTAAACTTCTTCTGAAGCGCCTGGCCGATCTTGCTTACGGCCTTCGAGGCGTTCTTGGGGTTGGCGAACACGCTGCCGATCTGCGGCCGGATGCGCGGGTCCTCCAGCGGACCCTCGACGCGCACCGGCACGGTGAGCCCGGCCAGATCGTTGGCGCCGCCGCGGCCTTCGGGTCCGGCGATAATCTCCGGGTTGGCGAGAATGTCGAGATTGCCGTTGGGCACATCCACGGTGCCTTCGGCGGTCACCTGCAGCAGCGGGCTCACCATTTTCAAATTGCTTGTCTCGGCGATGCCGTCGGCGATGACGAAGCTGCCACCGAGATCGCTAAACGCGGTCTTCGCGCCCGCGCCCTGTTGAAGATCGAAGTCCCCTTCGCCGAGCGCACTGATGAAGGCGGTGATGTCGATGCCCTCGATGGCGCCTTCGGTCACCACGAAAGCTCCGCTTCCCTTGAGCGAGGACTTGATCGCTTCGGCATCTTGGCCTTCGCCCGACAGGGAAACATCGAGCTTGGTGCGGCCCCCGATCATGCTGAACTGTGCGGCGTCGGTGAGAAACGGTTTGGCTTGGACGCCGTCGAGGCGGAAGTCGCCGGTGAAGCTGGGGACGGGCTTGGATGCATCGACGGTGAGCGTGCCACTGGCATGGCCGTCGTAGAGTTCCATGCCGCCGAGCGTCGCGTCCATCACGCCGTCGCGGAACACGACGCCGAGCGAGCTGGGGCCGATATCGAGATGGCCGACGCGTGTCTTGCGCACGTTGAGATTGACGTCGGCATCGAACGACGCGGGCGGGGCCACGCGTGAGGCTTGGGGCAGCGCGGCGAGGTTGTTGGCCGCCGCGGGTTCGGCTCGGTTGGGAGCCGGCGGCGCCGGCGGCGCCACGACAACCTGCTCCACTTCGACGGCGGGCGCGGAAGGCTTGGAGAACCAGTCGCTGGTCGGCGCGGGCTTTGGCGCCGGTTGAGGCTGCGCCGGCGCGGCGCGCTCCGGTGCGGCGTCCGCGCGCCGGGCTTCGTGCTGCTTCGCGCCTTCGAGGAAGGGGTTGAGGTCCAGGCGATCGATGGCAAGCGCGGCGCGGATATGCGGCCGGGGACGCTTCAGGGCGATGACCGCCTCGCCTTGGCCGCTTGCGTGTTCGAGCGCGAAGCGGGCGTTGCTCAATGTGATCTGGCCTTCAGTCCAGGACACGTCGCTTGCGAGCTCGCCGTCTCCTATGGCGCTCGAGACCGCCGGGGTTTCGCGCATCCAGGCCAGCACCGAGGGAATGGAGGCCGCCTTGGCCGAGAGCCGGCCTTGGCCTGAGAGATGCGGCGCGGTGGCAACCGTGCCGTCGAAGCGCGCGGCGATCGCCTTCGTGTCGAGCGCCAACTGAAGCTTTGCCGGCCGTTGTGCCCTCAGATCGGCGGGCGTGGTGACCTCGAAACTGAATTTGACCGTCTGGTCTTTCCACTCGAGGGTACCGCCGCCGATCAACGGGGCGTCCACAGCCGGCAGGCTCAGCTGCGTGTCGATGTGCTCGATACGCTTCTCTTCGGCGTCGTCGCCGTCATACACGATGATGACCGTACCGTCCTCGATACGCACGTCCTTGAGAACCAAGTCGCGGCGCCGCTTCTCGCCGTCGCCGTTCATCTGCGCTTTGGCAAACCGGATCTTCTTGAGCGGCTTGTCCGCATCGCCCCATTGCTGCGCTTCATCACCAAGGCGCACGGTGAGCACAGGGCGCTCCAGAACGATGCGCTCGGCATCGATCCGCTGGCTGAACAGATCGCTGAAAGCGAGATCGACCTTGAGCTTGGCGATGGAGAGATCGGCAGTGCCGGCTTGCGCGTCCGGGTCGATAATCTTGGCGTCGGAAATAACGATGTGCGGCCCCGGCGTGAACAAGAGAACCGTCGAGCCGTTCACCGTGAGATCGCGGCCGGTCTGCTCCTTGATGCGGGCGGCGACGCGCGCCTCCACCCAGTCGGCGGAGAGGACCAGATTGACGGCGGCGAGCAGCACCAGGAGCACGCCCACGGCCGCGCTACCGATCTTGAGCGTCATCCCCCAAGGGCCGCGCATCCATTCACTGCGCCACCAATCGCCGAGCCAGCGGGAGGCGCTGCCAAGAGCCAGGCGTGGCGGGGGCGACGGCTCTTGCGGCAGACGCGCGGGCAGTTGCGGCTTTTGGGAGTGTTGACTGTGCATGGAGGTTCCGAACGAGCCCCGCGAATTAGCCCGACAATTGCGGTAAGAATAGGAAGCCCGTGTGACGCGCAGCCGTCATGCGTTGGCGACCGCGGGCCGGGGCGCTAGCGCACCAGGATGGCGTGATTGTCCCAATGATAGCGCGAGGACCGGCGCGCCACGATGCCGTCGGCGCCGCCTGTGGCGAGCGAGCCGTCGCCGCTGGTCAAAAGAAAGCTGGCGCTCTGGTGGGTCGGCGCGAGCCCGCAGCCGTCTCCGAGCACAGGTGCCCAAGAACCGCCGGGTCGCGACGTCCCAATAGGTAATGAGGCCGCCCTTCGGAGCAGAGGCGGCAACGATGGCGCCGCTGGCGTCGGCCGTGACCGACCCGATGTAGTTGTTGAGCGCGGCTTGGGTCGTATCCGGGGTCGGCAGGACGACGGGCTCCTCGCCCCGGCGGTGGAAGCCGATCAGGGGCGGCAGATCCTGTTCCGGCCCGCGATACTGGCAGCCGAAGACGACCGTGTCGTTCTGCGCCACGGTGAGATGGCGGATCGACAGCTGGTGGAGTTCGGGTGCGAGCCGCCGCTCCTCCACAAGATTGCCCGACTCGATATCCATGTAGACAAGCGAGGGTTGCATGTCGGCCAGGTTCAACTCCTCGCGTTTGCGGTCGGGATGGGTGCGGATACCGCCATTGGCGACGACGGCGGTGCCCCGTCGGATAACAGCGCGAGGTCGTGCGGCCCAACCCCATAGCCGGCATGCTCGCCGATCTGCTTGTAGCCCGCACCTGCGTCACCGGATCGTGGATCATTAGGCCGAGCTTGATGCGCTCGCCGGCCAGCTCGCCATAAGAGAGACTGCCGAGGCCGGTCATCAGGGCGGTCAGTCCTTGCTCATCGCCGCCGTCCGAGATGACCTTGCGGGCATCGCCGCCGGGCGCCCACTGGGCGGCCATCCAAGCGAGATCGTCGATGAGGAGATCGGTGGCGGTCTTGAGATAGGCCGCCCGCCGGGCGCAATTGCCGTTGGTGCAGTTCTTGGGATCGAAATCGGTGGCAGGCCGGTTGCCCGCGCCAGCATCCGTCCCGTTCACGTCCTGACCCCACAGCATGAACTCGACCGCGTGGTAACCGGTGGCCACATTCGACTCCACACCGCCGGCCTCTTGGAGATCTTCGGAGAGCAGCGCCTTGGTGAATTTCGCGGTGTTGAGCTTCTTGCCGCCGATGGTCAGCGAGACATTCTTGATGACGTTGGCGACGTAGAGCTCGTTCTCGGGCGACTCGGTGCCGTAGACCTCGGCGACATAGTCGATCAGGCCTTCGTCGAGCGGCCAAGAGTTCACACGGCCTTCCCAGTCGTCCACGATCTTGTTGCCGAAACGGTAGGCCTCGGTCTGCATGTAGGGCGCGCGCGCGACGATCCAGGCGGCGCGGGCGCTGCGCAAGTTCGCCTCGGTCGGCTCCGCGACAAGCGCGTCGACCGCGAGCTTCAGCGTGTGCGCGGTGTCGAGAGAATCCTCATACCCAGCTTGCGCGATGTCCGCGTAGGTCTTCAGCACGTCCGTGGCGCTTTCGGCCGCGGCGGGGGTAAAGCAAAAGCCGAGCGCCAAAGCGGCGGCCGGCAGAACATTCAACGGTCCTCGAAACATCTGCATCCCTTTTTCGTAGCTCGGCCCCAGGCTCTCGCGCTCCAGGCCATTGCCGGTCCTGACCGGTAAACCCGTCCGAAGACGGGAAGAATGCGGCGGCCCTCGGGCCGGGACCTTTGGGCCGCCGCAAGGTTGAGACGAGGAAGCGTCCAGGCTCTGGCTCAGACGCTCCAGACACTCGGGCTGGGCGGCCGAATGTCTTGTCAAAACCGTAGCGCAGGGCCTAACATGCACGTACTGAACTCTTTTCAGCCGAATAGTTGAATGAAATGCATCTTAAAGAGGTCGACGCCAATCTGCTGGTGACTCTCGACGCGCTCCTGGTGGACGCGAGCGTCACAAGGGCGGCCGAAAGGCTGGGGCGCAGCGCCTCGGCCATCAGCCACGCATTGGCCAAACTCCGCGAAATTTTCAATGACGACCTGTTTGTTCGGGCCGGACAGCGGCTGGTTCCCACGGCCAAGGCGCTGGAGCTTGCGCCCACGGTTCACGTCATCCTGGCCGGCATGGAAAGCCTGCTCCGGCCCAGCAAACCCTTCGATCCGTCGCTTTCGTTGCGCGAGTTTGCCGCAGCTTCGAGCGAAGCAGGCGAGCTGATCCTGGTCGAACCCTTGCGCCAGCGCCTCCACTCGCTGGCGCCCAGCGTGCGGGTGAGTTGGACGCCGTTTAACCGCGACGAGACGATCGACGCGCTCCGCAACGCCCGCAGCCACTTCGTCATCGATATCGAGGGGGCGCCGATCGCCGCCCCCGACGTCCGGGTTGCCAAGCTGTTCGACGATACGCTCGCCACGCTGGCGCGCCCCGGCCACCCGTTCGCGGCGCGGAAACCGAAATCCGTCGCCTTCGCCGCGGCCGAACATGTGGCCGTGAACACGCTCCCGACGCTCAATCTCATGGACCGGGCGCTTGCAGGCGACAGACTGTCCTGCAACGTCTCTTCTCACGTCTCCTCTGCGCTGGTGGGGGTGCTCGTCGTGCTGAACAGCGATGCGCTGCTGACCCTACCGTCGTCGCTGGCGGCGATCCTCGAGAGGCAGTTCGGGCTGGTGCGCATCGCCCACCCGGTGCCGCCCGGGGCGTTCCCTCTGAGGCTTCTGTGGCATTCGAGCTACGACCGGGACGAGTGCCACCAATGGGTGCGCGGCGAGCTCGCTAAGATCGCCCAAGAGATCGCGGGCGCCCCGAAGGGCCAGCGTCAGCCCTAATTCGTCTGCCGGGCGGGGGAGCCCCTGGTTTCCGTCACCAGCCTCCACTAGATTAGGGGGCATCGCCCGCCTGTCGCCGAGGGCCGGGCGCCCGGAGGACACCCATGGTTGCGTGGTTCCGCGCTGGCCTCACTGCCGCGCTGTTGATCTTTGTCTCCACTCCTGCTTTTGCCGCCGACAAAACTTTCCAGGACGACGCTCTCGACGAGGCTGCCATCACGCTTGCGGCCGACCTCAA
>NZ_JBPPND010000254.1:0-19855 GCF_051306395.1 Methyloceanibacter sp. | reverse complement strand
TATCCTATTGTCGAGTGCCTCCGCTTCGGATTGTAGAAGCGCTCGATGTAATCGAACACATCCGCCTTGGCGTCATCCCTTGTGCGGTACGTTTTGCGCGCTGGGTGTTTTCGGACCGTACGCTTCTTTTTCGTGGCCTTCTTACCCTTCGAGCCAGCGCTGCGCTTCTTAACCGCTGCCATTTGAACCTCCCCGACCCCCTACGAGTCCCTAGGAGGGTAACATCACGCGACGGCTAGTAAAAGTTGCAGAGCCGTTCACTTGATACAAGTCCGCTTCATTCGTGTGGGCTTCCGCTTCGCAATCTCGCGGGCAAGGGCTTTGCGGTCACTCATTACGCTTACTCAGTAGGTCGGGAAGCTTCGCCACGTTGGCAGCAATCCGCCGCGCTTCATCAAAGGTGAGCGCCTTGGCGTGCTGCGCTTCCTGTAGCGTCTCACGGGCATAGACATAGACAAGGGCTTGGCCGGATGCGTCGAGCACCTTGAAGCCGCCTGGTACTTGCTCGACCGTCCACGGTGGCGGGAAACGGCGTGATGTCATGGGAACCTCCCTCTTGGCTCCCCCCGCTATCGAAGCGTATCATTCTGCACCACTGCTATGGGAGTCAGAACAGGTGAGGGTCATCCTCCTGTTGTTGGTTCTGTTAGGCGGGCTGCTTTGGTATCTAGCCGACCGCCACGACTGCTATTGGCACGGCTTAGACCAGTGGGCGCCATGGGGACGCTGTGTGCTTGGACTGAGCCGGTTTTAGGGATCTCATCATGGTTGGTAAGCGCGTGCAGTTCGATGACGAGACCTGGGCCGCGATAGAGGCTGTGGCCAGTCAGAGCGGACGCGACTTTCAGGACATTGCAGACGAAGCGTTCGCCGACTTCCTCAAGAAGCACAAGCAGCCGGTAGGATTGAAAGCGGCGCTAAAAGAGAGTGTCGGCGATAAGTCACGAAAGCGACTCAAAGGCTAGCGCCTTCACCGATGTCGCCAAAAGACAGGGCGCCAGCCGAAGCCAGCGCCCCCTCGATGTCCTGACTCTGTCCCTTGAGACGGACTAGCCTTTCTTACACTTTGTCATGCCCTTCATCGCCATCATGGCATCGGCCTCGGAGCCATAGATACCCATCATGCTGAACTTTTCAGTCTCGCTCGGAGCGGTTGTCGAGACCGAGCACTTCTTGGTGGTCTTGTCGAACATGACATGGAACTCGGCTGCGTAAGCGGGGACCGCAAACGCCCCGATCAAAATGGCTGCTAGCAGATACTTTTTCATGGGGGCAAACTCCTAGTACACCGAAAAGCAGAATTGCCTCCGGGGAGCTTAGGAAACGCGGGGAAATGCTGCATTGTTCCAGGTAGAAAGGGCGGCACCAGGGTGAGCCGCTACCGCCCTCTAGCGCGTTCCTGGTTATACGCCCGGCGTGTTTCGCCACTCGGCAATAGGATCGAAGCCATCAACCGCGACGGTATACCGATAGATAGACGCGAGAGCGCAATCCTCGATTTCCCCGCTCCTGGCATCGTCGTCTAGATCAAGCAGGATCGGCCAATCGAATACTTGCTTTAAGGCGAGCTTCACCGCGATCATGGCGTGACTGTCGCACGGTGCCTTAGCAATCTCTATTGAGATAGCCTTAGCCGCTTCCCATGCCGCGTCAGCCTCGCGTCCTAATGCGGCAACTCTTCGCTTGCGTTTGATCTGGCCAACCTTGCCGCAAAAGGAACGCCACTCCTTGTCACCCTGCGCTTTAGATAATGCCAATGCTTCGTCAGCCGTGTTCGCGGCGGCGTATGGCTGCCATCGTGTCTTGCACTGACCGAGATAGTCTCGGTCAGGGAAGCGCGTGCTGAACGGCTGATATTCCAACACGGTCCAATTCCCCTCTGCGTTGGGCATAGCCCCTGTGCAGTTTGTCCGAGTCAGTCTGTAAACATTGCCCGCAGAATCTCTTGACGGGGTAAAGTCAGCGTGGGGACCACGCACGAGCCAGGGCCGTTCCAATTCTGAAATGTCAAAGGTGGCTTCGTTCTCGGCTTCCTCGGCCTTTGTTTGGATATCACCGTGAGCAACCATCGCCTCGATGTATCGCCGCCAAAGGGTGCGGGCATATTCGGGGAACTCAAACGGCGTGTAGACGCCGGCCTTCGCGGGGACAGTGGCCAGCGGCAGAGCTGCACAAGCCGGAGCGGCGGCGATGGCAGTCATAACCTTGCGGCGGGTGATCACGCTCATGACGGAAACCTCCTATCTTTGGTGTTTACAAAAATAACCCTAGCGTATACATAACTATCCGGCAAGATTAATATACATCAGGTTTACAATGACATATTCTGAGCAGGTGATTACGAAGGGACAGATTCGCGCCGCTCGCGCGCTGATTGGGTGGCGGCAGTCCGACCTTGCCCACGCTTCTGGCGTCAGCGAAATCAGCATCAAGAATATCGAGCGGGGAGTGACTGACGCGCGAGGCTCCACCTTGACGAAAATTCAGAAGGCTTTCGACAAGGCGGGGATTGCGTTTCTGGAGTCGGGCGACACGCGCGACGGTGGTCCCGGCATTCGCTTCAAAAAGAAGACCTAGCGAGAAGGGCGCGTTGAATGACAACGGACGCCGAACTGAAAGCGCTTTGGGAAGAATGGAAGCGCGTTCTAATGACGTGGGGCGAGCAGACGGACGAGAAGGTGGCCAAGCGCCTGTTTCACGAAGGCGAGGCAATCGCCAAGAAGATAGCAGCCACGCCAGCAGAGGGGTTAGACGGTCTCGCGATCCAGTTCGGTCTCTATTACTACGTTCGGCATCCGAGCCTAGACCCGTACACGGCCCCCCTTGCCGACGCGATCAAAGACGGCATGGTGAGACTGACCGGGATAGACGCGGCAGGGGAAGCGCTGGCGATTGCGGAGAGTCCTGCCGACAAGACAAAGCTCCAATGAAGGCCATAGACACCGGCAGCAGAGCGGGAAGGGGCTTCCCCGCTGCGACGGGGTGGCTCAGAAAAACGGCGCTGTTGCCGCGCTTTTTAGCCCATAGCCGTACATGGGTACAGACATGGGGCGAGCTGAGTATTCAGACCTAACTATACTGAAAACATTAAGCAAATCGGAGCTTCTGGCGGAGGGGGTGGGATTCGAACCCACGAGGCGCTTGCACGCCTGCCGGTTTTCAAGACCGGTGCCTTCAACCACTCGGCCACCCCTCCTGTCTCAGTCTGGCGCCGCCGCAGAAAACCTGCTCTTAGGGCGTGAGCATTATCTGCTTGTCTTCGGCGCTCCACGATCCTTCATGGGGATATGAACCGCAACCCAGACACTGTCGGCCGCAAAGCCACGCGTCCCTATCACATTCCCCTTAAGGGATGGTGGCGGATCGTGCAAAGGGTGGCGGTGAAGGCCAGCCGCGATAACCTATCGGTGGTGTCGGCCGGCTGTGCCTTCTATGCGCTGTTCGCCATTTTCCCGGCGCTGACCGCTTCGATCTCGCTTTACGGTCTGACGGCGGACGCGGCCATGGTGGAGCGGCAGTTCGGCATGCTCGAGACCGTCCTGCCGCCGCAAGCCTATGAAATCGTCATCGCCCAGATCCGCAGGATCGCCCAGACGCCGGGGCAGACCCTGGGCGCAAGCTTCGGCGTCAGCCTCGCCATTGCGCTGTGGAGCGCCAATCTCGGCACGCAAGCCATGTTCTCCGCGCTCAACATCGCTTACGGCGAGCCGGAGCGCCGCAGCATCCTGCGCTTCTATCTGAGCGCCATCGGCTACACGCTGATCGGCATCTTGGGCGGGGTGGCGATGCTGTTCGCCATTGTCTACGTGCCGGTGCTGTTCGACGACGCCGGCCACCCGGAAGCCTACGCGACGCTCGTCAGATATCTGCGCTGGCCCGTTTTCGTCCTGTTCACGCTGACGCTGCTGGCGCTGATCTACAGGTTTGGACCGAGCCGCCGCAACGCCAAGTGGCGGTGGGTGACCGTCGGTTCGGTCTTCGCCGCGCTCGTGTGGTTCCTCGCATCGCTGGGCTTCTCGTACTATGTCTCCAACTTCGCGAACTACGACAGGATGTACGGATCGCTCGGGGCGGTGATCGTCCTGCTATTCTGGCTCTATATCTCGTTCTACATCGTCTTGCTCGGCGCGGAGATCAACGCCCAGGTCGAGCTGCAAACGGTACACGACACGACGAGCGGCAGGCCAAGGCCAATGGGCCAGCGGGGCGCCTTCGTCGCCGACAACGTGGCGGGCGAGGAGCCGATCAAGAGCGCCGTGGATACAGATCCCGCAAGCGCCAAGCCGCATGCACAGTGACGTCGCCGGCTTGGTCCAGGCCTCGTCTAGACTTGGTCAGGTGCACTACGCCGCAGCAAGTGCCGGCGCAATAGGCCCACGGCGAGGACGAAAATCGCGCCGACGAAGGCGCCGGCCAGATGGACGGTGTGGCCCATGGATGGATCGATATAGCCGGCGAAGAGGGGATCCTTGGTGATGATCTCGCCGGCGATCCAACCGAGCAGCGCCGCGCCGGCCCATACGATGATCGGGAAGCGTTCCAACAGCCTCATCACGATCGCGGCGCCTGCCATGATCAGTGGGATGCTGACGGCAAGGCCGAACATCAGGAGCGCGTAGCTGCCGCGGGCGGCCATGGCGATGGCGATGACGTTATCGAGGCTCATCACCGCATCGGCGATGGCGATGATCTTGACCGCCTGCCACAGACTTGAGGAAGACTCGATCTCTCCCTCGCCGTTGTTCTCCTCGCCGGCGAGCAGCTTGATGGCGATCCAGATGAGAAGGAGTCCGCCGATCAGCTTAACATAGGGCATGGTCATGAGGGTCGTCACCAAGCCGGTGAAGACCACGCGCAGACCGATCGCGACGAGAGTGCCGAGCGCGATGCCCCAGGCGCGCTGTCGGGGAGGGAGCTTGCGGCACGCAAGTGCGATGACGACAGCGTTGTCGCCCGACAACAGGAGGTCGATCCAGATGATCTGTAATACAGCCAGCCAGAAAACTGGATCGTCCACAGTCATGCCGCGGCTTACCCCCCTGATTCCCCTAGAGCTATTTGCCGGTCCCCTCAGACCCGGCCGGACGCCGATACCCATTGCTGCGAAAAACGGCAAAGGCAAGACAAGTCATATAGTCATTCCGCACCGGGTTTGGAGTCGGGTGGAAGACTTGAGGAATGGCTCCTGCCATGGGTTTCAAGGTAGGACAAGGCCGAACGGATCGCATATGCTTTGCCTGTCGGACGAATCGCGCCAATCGTGCCCTGTCTAGGGGGAGGGACCTTTGCCAGCCATGGATCCAGTTCTGCTGAACCCGTTGATTGCTCTCGTCGCGGGCATTCTCATCCTGTTGATGCCCCGGATTCTCAACTACGTCGTGGCGATCTATCTCATCGCCATCGGTGTCATCGGCCTCGTGAACCACTTACAGTAGTTCGCCCGGTTCATCGCCCGGATCGCAAGGTAAACGCGCTCCAGGGACTGGGGCGCGTCGCCGCATGTCTAGAATCATGCAAAGGAAGAGCGGCCTGGAACAGCGTTCGGGGATGGCTTATAGTTTCCTCTTCATGCTCACCTGCAAGGGGGAGGCCGTCCGACCGGCGCTTGTAGCAAAGTCCTTCTGGCTTTCGAGCCAATGGGCCAGGGTACGGGCCTATTACAATCGAATTGAGCAACGCTTCGAACCAACGATGCGACAGACAAGGTTATCAGTCGGGTGATGGGGCAGGCTAAGCAAGCCAAGCGACAGCGAGCCGCGAAGCATGGCGGCCGCATTTTCGCGCTTCGCCCGATGCTCGTGCTCGGTCTCATGGTGGCGTTGTTTGCGGGCGGCGCGTTTGCCGCCCATGGCGCGTTCTGCATCGACGCGGCACTACTCTCCGCCGCGGCCGACGATGCTCGCCTCGTCGAGCGCGTGGCGACCGACGAGAATGCGCAAGCCCAAGAGAAGCTGCAAGCCGAAGACAAGCAGAGCGCGGCCTATGTGTGGTTCGCGGGTCGTAGCGACTCCGGCCTCAAGCTGCGCGGTGCGGTGCCGTCCGAAGAGGACCGCCAAACTCTGCTCGGCATGGTGAAGGCGCATTTCCCCGATCTTGCCGTCGAGGAGAAGCTGAAAGTGGAGGAGGGCGGTCCGCCGCGCGAGCAATGGCTTGGCGCGATGAGTTTCGGCTTGAAGCAATTGTCTCATCTGAAGCACGGCGCTGTGCGTCTCTCGAACGCTAACTTGAAAGTGGCGGGCGTGGCGAAAAGCGCCGAAGACTATGTTGAGATCAAGAAGGCGCTTGCCGGTCCACTGCCGGCCGGTCTTACCATTAGAGGCGACGACGTGCGCGCGCCGATCGCCGATCCCTTCGTCTTCACCGCCGATCTCGGCGTGAACGCCTTGAGCCTTGCCGGCAGCGTGCCGAGCGAGGATGCGCGCAAGCAGCTTCGCGATCTGTCGCGGGAGCTCTTCGCGCGTCCCGGACTCGATGATCGTTTGCAGGTCGCCTCGGGCGCGCCGAAGAATTGGGGTGAAGCGGTCACGGCGGCGCTGCGCGCGTTGAGCCGGCTGGAACGTGGCAAGATCGCGATGTCTGGGCTTGCCGTCACCATCGAAGGCGTCGCTCCCGATCAAGGCACCGCCATCGCCGTGTCCTATCAACTCCGGCGTGACTTGCCGAAAATCTTTTCCACCTCCGAGAGCATCAAGTGGAAAGAGGCGAAGGCCTCCCACGACCTGGGCGCGCAAGTCATTCCCCGCATCAAGGAGTTCGCGCGGACCAAGGGAAGCTGGCCGCAGGGCGAACTGCCGCCGCTCGCGCCGCCACGCGACGCCGCTAGCCGTTAGTCGTTGACCGCGAAGAAGGCGCCGATCGCCTCGACCGGTTCTTGCTCCTGTAACATGGGCGCATGCCCCTGTTCGGGTACGATCATGGTCCGCAGGTTTGGATGGCGCTCCACCATCTCCTCCAACGTTTCGGGACTGAGCACGTCGGAGTGCTCACCGCGCAACACGAAGGTGGGGATCTGTCCCATGGCGACGAACTGGGGCCAAAGATCGGGCACCGGACGGCTCAGGTCGACGGTGCCAATGGCCTTGGCGAGCTTGCGGTCGTAGGAGAGCACAAGCCGTCCTTTCCGTTCTTCGAACACGCCGCGCGCCATCTGGTCCCATTGCGCATCGGTGAAGTCCGGAAAGCCCCGTCCGTTGATCTCGCGCATGATATGCACGGCGTCGACCCAGGTCTTCGGTACCGGCATGCGGCCCACATAGTTCACGATGCGGGCGAGCCCACGCGTCTCGATCACCGGGCCGATATCGTTGAGGACGACGGCGCCCATAGCCGTCGGGCGGAGCGCCGCCATCATCATGGCAATGATGCCGCCCCGCGACGTGCCCACGATCCCCACCCGATGCAGACCCTGCACCGTCAGGAAGTCCAGCACGTCCATGAGCTCGGTATACGGGACGTAATTGCGCCAGTTGGAATCGTGTTCGGAGCCGCCGCGGCCGCGATAGTCGAGGCAATAGACGTTGCGCGGCTTCTCCGGATGGGTCGAGAGGTAGGTGGCAAGCGTATGGAAGTCGCGGGCGTTGCGCGTGAGGCCGGGCAAGCAAAGGACGCTCCGGAAGCGTTCGTCCGGCGCGGGATAGTGGCGCGCATAGAGTCGAAGGTCGTCGAACGACTCATAGAAAATGTCTCGCCACGCCTTGCCGTCAAGCTCAGGCATCGTCAACCAGCCAACCTTGGGAGCATTTCAGGTCAAATCCCACGCGCCGGGAGTGCTTGGGCTCGCAGTGTTCCGCAATCTTGATGAGGGAACAAGCCTCGAAAAGTCAACCGCTGAGCGCGGGCTGCGCGGCTCAAGGGGTGCTCGCCACGGGCACCGTGGCGACGGAGGCGGTCTCCGAGGCGGGGACCTTGCGGCCGCGATTGAGATCCTGGACCAAATGAAGGGCACTGTCGGGCCCTGCGAGCCGCGAGCGGTAGAGCTGAAGCGTTTCCATGATCTTGATCACGTAGCGCCGCGTCTCGGTGAAGGGGATGCGTTCGATCCAGTCGATGGGATCGACATCTGGATCGCGCGGGTCGCCGTAGATTTCCACCCATTCCTTCACCCGGCCGGGGCCGGCGTTGTAAGCAGCCAGCGCCATGAAGTAGGAGCCGTCGTAATTGTTGATCATGTCACTGAGGAAGGCCTCGCCGAGCTGCGTGTTGTAGACGGGATTGGTGAGCCGTGCCTGGGAATACTGAACATTGTAGCGCTTGGCGACACCGCGCGCCGTCGCCGGCATCAACTGCATCAGCCCGCTGGCGCCGACCGGGCTCTGGGCGGCGGCGTTGAACTCGCTCTCCTGGCGGGAGAGGGCATGCACCAGGGCGGGATCGACCCGTTCGTCGAGCAGGCTCTTGAAGGACGGCATCACCCCCACGGGCAGCGCGTAGTCGCCCATGGGCAGATCCCGGTTAAAGGCGATCTTCGACAGGCGGAGCGCCATCTGGCTGCGGTCTAGGGCCTTGGCGTACTCGGCGAGCAGGACAACTTCCGCCGCATTGTCGAGCGTGCGCGACAGCGCGAGGAGGAATTGCGGCGTGAGCCATTCGAGCCCGACCGCGCGGGCAACGCCCATGGCGCGCACCGCGTCCCGGGCCATGAAGCGGTCGATATCCGCTTGCGTCGGCAGCGGCGTGGAGGTCACCGCCAGCCGCGCCGGGCGCGGATCGAGGGCCTGACGCCCAAGCTGGCCGTAGAAATATTGCGGGTACTTGGCCGCGCCGTGGAAATGAACGATCGCCGAACCGCGGTCGCCCAGTGCGAGCGCCGTGCGTCCGAGCCAATATTCGCCTAAAGCAATGTTGCGCGAGTCCGTTGCCGCTCTGCGTAATGCCAGGAAGTGGCGCAACGCCGTGTTGGGCTCGTTCAAGTAGCGCAGCGCAACCCAGCCGGCCAAGAACTCCGCTTCGATAAAGGAGTCGCCTGAGGCGAGGCCGTGCTTGGCGGCGATTTCATAGGCCGTGCGCGGATGGCCGTCATTCAGCGCGGCGCGCACATTGATCCGCCGCTCCACCCACCATTCATTCAGATCGAGCAAAATATTGGGCTCGAGCGGCGCATCGAGCAGCAGCTTCCAGGCGCGCAGGCGCTGATCCTTATCCTTGGTACGCCGCAGCCATTGGATGTTGTTGAAGCGCAGGCCAACATCGCTTTCCAGCGCATCGTTCGGCAAGGCATCGAGCAGCTTGCCGGCGTTGTCGCCGCGCTTGATGACGGCGATGCGTGCATCGACCTTCTTGCGCTCATCCTCCGGCAGCAGCTTGGCGATGCGCAGCGCCGCGCTGGCAGCCGACGCCTTGTCTGGATAGAGCAGCACGTCAATGCGGGCGCGGTGATGATCGTCGTCAAGCATGTTGCCGAACTTGTCGAGGATCTTTTTCTCCACATCCTCGTTGAGCCGGTGATCGCGCCACGCGGAGTAAATCAGCTCCTTGGCCTCCGGTTCCTTGCCGTCCGCGAGATGGGCTGTGGCCAGCGCGGCCTTGCCGGCGCCGGTCTGTGGCGCGGTGGCCGCAAAGAAGGACGTGATCTGCTCCGCGGACGTGTCGCCGAGGAACAGGGATGCCTCCGCCTTTTCGCGCAATTCCTCTTGGCCCGGCCAATACGGATGTGTCACACGAAACTGTTCGACGGCATCGGCATCCAGATACGTGCTCTTGTTGTGCTTGTAGCGGTACCAGTACCCGAAAGCGCGCACGGCCGGATCGGTGATCTTCGCCGCCGTCTCGTCGACGCTGCCCCTATGGTGCATGACGAACCGGAGCCGGCTCTCATCGCCGGAGTCCATTTCATAGTTCAGAAGCGGCTTCAGGATCGAGGCGTAGTCGAGCGCGGGCTTTGGCGCGACCGGGGTCATGGGATCGCGCTGGGGATTGACCTCCGGCGGCGGAACCACGTCGGGCATGAACGAGGCGCTTGCTTCGGGCATGCCGTCATCGGCGGCATCTGCCGGCTTTGATGACTCTGCCGTGGCCTCGCCGGTCTCTTCGGCCGGGGTCGCGGCGCCTATCGAGTCCTTCTCGGGATTGCGTTCGGGCTCGGGGATCGCCGCCACGGTCGTGCTGCTGGCGTTCGCGTCCTGCGCCGCCGGGGAGGCGGCTTCCGGAGGCACGTCCGCCGCCGAGGCCTCCGCGAGGGAGCCGTCGGTCGCCGGCTCGGGTTCAGCTCCAGCCGTTTCGGAGTCCGCGGCCGCCTCGGGCGCAAGCGTGCTGTTCTCGACGACGGCCGGGCGCTCCGGATTGCGGTCGGGAACGGGAATGGCCTCGGGCTTCGCCAAGGCGTAACCCGAGACGGTGCACGCCAAGGCTACCAGGAATGACAGTTGGTACGCGTGTATGCGTTTCATGTCGTCGATCGGTACCGGTTTACGACCTGCGTTCAGCGGTCAGGACGTCCCCCGACCGGGGAGCCGCGACGATTAGGGTCACTGAGTGTACCTAAATCAAACAGTGTCTGAAAGATTCCGGCGGAAAAATGACTGTTTTCTTTCATCCGAAGATGAGAGGACTAGTGAGACCGAGAGTGCAAGCCGTTCCATGTCCTCGTACTTTGGCAAGTCCAGGCGCTGCGTTTCGAACCGCTAACAGCTTAACCGAAAGGGCGGCCGGGCGCATTCCGTGCGCTTGCCGCGCTACCGCCGAAACCCTATTGTCCGCCCGGCTTTCCGTCGCATCCCCGAGCACACCGCCCGCGCCAAGGAGCTTTTGCTTTGACCATGCCGCCGTTTCAAGGCTCGATAACGGCCCTCATTACGCCCTTCAAGGACGGATCGTTGGACGAAGCCGCCTTCCGCAAGCTTGTGGAATGGCAGATCGACCAGGGCACACATGGCCTGGTGCCGTGCGGGACGACTGGCGAATCGCCCACGCTCGATCACGACGAGCACCGGCGCGTCATCCAGCTTTGCATCGAGGCGGCGGCCGGCCGCGTGCCGGTGATCGCCGGCACCGGCTCCAATTCCACCGCAGAGGCCGTCGAGCTGACGCGGCATGCCAAGAAGGCCGGCGCCGACGGCGCGCTCGTGGTGACGCCGTATTACAACAAGCCGACGCAAGAGGGGCTCTATCTTCATTACAAGGCGATCAACGAAGCCGCCGACATCCCCATCGTCATCTACAACATCCCCGGCCGCAGCGTGGTCGACATGTCCGTGGAGACGATGACGCGGCTGTTCAAGCTGAAGAACATCGTCGGCGTGAAGGACGCCACCGCCAATCTGGCGCGGGTGAGCCAGCAGCGTGCCGCGATGGGCCACGAATTCATTCAGCTCTCCGGCGAGGACGCGACCGCGCTCGGCTTCATGGCCCATGGCGGGGTGGGCTGCATCTCGGTGACGGCCAATGTGGCGCCGGCGCTCTGCTCCGAGTTTCAGCTCGCCTGTCTCGGCGGAAACTTCAAGCGCGCGTTGGAGATACAGGATCGCCTTATGCCGCTGCATGAAGCGTTGTTCGTGGAGTCCAATCCGGGGCCGGTCAAATACGCTGCCTTCAAGCTCGGTCTGGGTTCAGACGAGACCCGGCTGCCGCTCGCGCCGATCGGCGCGGCGACGCGCAAGCTCGTCGACGACGCCTTGGCCGCCGCGGGCCTCGCCGCGGCCTAACGCCCGAAGGGTCTAGTCATGGCGCCGAAGAGCGACAGCGGCAAGCTCGTCGCCGAGAACAGAAGAGCCCGCTTCAACTACGAGATCGAGGACACGATCGAAGCCGGCATCATGCTGACCGGCTCCGAGGTGAAGTCCCTGCGTAGCGGCAAGGCGAACATCGCCGAGTCCTACGCCTCCAACGAAGGCGGCGAGCTCTTTCTGATCAACGCGCATATCGCCGAGTACAAGGGCGCGGCGCGCGAGGGCCACGCGCCGACGCGGCACCGGAAGCTCCTCCTGCACAGGAAGGAAATGGCGCGGCTGTTGGGGGCCATCCAACGGGAAGGCATGGCGCTCGTCCCGCTGCGCCTCTACTTCAACGCCCGGGGGCTGGCGAAGCTTCAACTGGGACTAGGGCGCGGCAAGAAGGTCTACGACAAGCGCGAGACGCAGAAGAAGCGCGACTGGGAGCGCCAAAAAGGCCGGCTCATGCGTGAGAAGGGCTGAGGTGGACGGCGGCGCCGATCACGCGATGCCGGGCATGGCGCTGCCACCCATCATGCTGCTCGCTACCGACGGTACGAATATCTGCATGGCGGGGCTTCCTGGCCGGAGCGTCATCGCCGTCTACCCATGGACCGGTCGGCCCGGTCGGCCCAACCCACCCAACTGGGATGATATCCCCGGTGCGCACGGCTCCACGCCGGAGCTTGAGGGTTTTCGCGATCTTGCCGCGCGTTTCGGAGAGCAGAAAACACGCCTTTTTGGCCTCAGTCTTCAAACCACGGACTATCAGCGTGAACTGGTGGAGCGGCTACGGCTGCCTTTCCCGATCCTGAGCGACAGGGATGGCGCGTTCGCCGCAGCGCTTGCCTTACCCAGTTTCGCAGCTGGCGGGGACACCTACCTGAAACGGCTCACGCTTGTGGTGAGAGAGGGCGTCATCGAACGGGTGTTCTTTCCCGTCGCGAACCCGGCCCGACATCCAGGCGAAGTCTTCGCTGGCTTGAGACGCTGGGGATGACGTAGCCGGACTAATCACCCATGGCGTCGTCTTCGGCTTCCTCCACCGAATAGCCGAGCGCGTCCAGGCCTTCCTCGAGATAGTCGGGGAGAAGCGGCATGCCGACCAGATAGTCCTCGGTGCGATTGGTGCGTTCGGAGCGCGCCGTCTCCAGGGCGTCATCGAGCTCCTCGACGCTGAACGAGCCTCGGCCGATCCACGCAAGCGCCACAAGGCTCACTTGTTCGTCTTCGTTCAGATCGTGGATGAACTCTTTCAGCTCCGCCAACGTGGCGTCGTCGGCGAAGTCCTCCAGAATCGACTCCGCGTCGTGGTCGGAGCCTTCGTCCCAGGCGCCGACTTTGGCGCCTAACTCCCGGGCCTTAACGATGACAAAGCCGACCTTGGTCGACGAGATTTCCAACCCCGCCATGGGACCCCCGACATACCGAAAACCTGGTTGAAAGCATGCCCGACTTGAGGGGCCCCAGCAACTCAGTCTTTCAGACTTGCCGCAGCCTCGCCCACCACTGTCTCGAACATCTCCGTGGTGAGGCGGCCCGTGTTCGTGTTCTGGCGCGAGCAGTGATAGGTGTCGAACAGAACGAGCCCATTCGGCAGCCTATGCCGCGCGCCGTGCGCGAAGGGGAAGTCGCGTTTCTTCAACGCGAATGTGTCGAGAATGCTGTCATGGGCAATCCGGCCGATGGCGAGCAGAGAGCGCAGATTCGGCAGCGCCGCCATGCGGCCGACCAGGAACCGCCGGCAGTGTCTGATTTCATCGGCCGTCGGCTTGTTCTGTGGCGGCACGCAGCGCACGGCATTGGTGATCATGCAATCCGCCAGCGAAAGCGCCGCGGGGTTCGACAGGTCGTGCGTGCCGCGCGCAAGATCCATTTTCAGGAGCGTACGGTAAAGGAGCTCGCCTGCATGGTCCCCGAGGAAGGGGCGCGCCGTGCGGTTCGCGCCCTTGAGCCCCGGCGCGAGACCGACGATCAGAAGCCGAGCGGTCTCCGGACCGAACGAGGGCACCGCACCGTTGAACCAATCCGGGTGCGCCGCTTCGTTGTCGTGACGGAAGGCCACGAGCCGTGGGCATAGAGGGCAGTCCCGTGCAGGTTCCGGTACGGTAGGAGAGAGCGGCATGGCGCCATGCCTAGCGCCAGCGCGCGCCCAACACCAGACACTCGCGGAGATCAGGTTTCGATCAGATCGCCCGGCTCGAACTCGTCGAGCGGCTCGGGCTCCTGACGGCGGCGCGGCTCGCGGTAAGCCCGATCGGCTGGATCGCGGCCGATTTCGTCTTGCAAGCTGGCAAGGTCGATGAATTGGTCCGCCTGGCGCCGCAATTCGTCGGCGACCATCGGCGGGTTCGTTGAGAGCGTCGAGAACACGCTGACGCGCTTGCCCTTGTGCTGGAGCGCCTCGACCAGCGAGCGGAAGTCGCCGTCGCCGGAGAAAATGACGAGATGATCGAGATGGTCGGCTAGCTCCATGGCATCGACGGCAAGCTCGATGTCCATATTGCCCTTGATCTTCCGGCGGCCGGCCGCGTCCACGAACTCCTTGGTCGGCTTCGTCACCATGGTGTAGCCGTTATAATCCAGCCAATCGATCAGAGGCCGGATCGAGGAGTACTCCTGATCCTCGGCGAGTGCGGTGTAGTAAAGCGCGCGGACGAGTTGACCCTTTGAGCGAAACAGCGCCAGCAGGCGTTTGTAATCGATGTCAAAGGAGAGAGACTTGCCGGCGGCATAAAGATTGGCGCCGTCAATGAAGAGCGCGATGCGCTCTGTCGGATAGAAATTCATTTCGGATCCTAACGACTCAAAAAATATGATGGCGCGCTACAAACAAGCGCGGACGAAGCAACGTCCCATTAAAAGTAATCACGCCAAGGACACTTCGCAATTGGTCGCAATGTCTCAGACGCTGGTAGGATTGGGCGGAAATTGTCCTGGACCGTGGGGGACACCTGCCGAATCGATCTCACGGGCGCTCCGCGAACTCGGGACCGGCGGCATCACGGTGGAGGCGGTATCACACCTCTATGAGACGGCGGCCGTGGGGCGCGCCGGCCAGCCCCCCTATGTGAATGCCGTCGCCCTGATTGACACCCCCATGCCGCCGGAAGCGCTGTTGAGACGGTTGAAGCAAATCGAGCGGGCGGCAGGGCGCCGCGGCGGGAGCCCTTGGGGCCCCCGAACCCTCGATCTGGACATTTTGGACTACAAGGGCCGCGTTAAGCATTGGCGGGGCAACATGCCGCGCTTCGCCCGGGCCGGTGCCCGGCCGCTCGTTCTGCCCCATCCGTGGATCGAGAAACGGCCGTTCGTACTGCGTCCGCTGCTCGATGTGGCGCCGAATTGGCGCCATCCGGTCACGAAAAAGACCGTTCACGAACTGTGGCGAAGGGTTGCGAGGGGCGACGAAGGCCGAGTGATGCGGGCGCTTTAATCCTGCGGGCGACTTGCCAGGCGTCCGCGAACTGCATAAATAGGGTCTAAACCTGCCCAATTTCAAAAGGATCGCCAGATGGCTCGCGTCACCGTCGAGGATTGCGTCGACAAGATTCCGAACCGCTTCGAACTCGTGCTTTTGGCGGGCCATCGCGCCCGTACGATTTCCGCGGGCGCCCAGATCGCCGTACAGCGCGACAACGACAAAAACCCGGTCGTGGCGCTCCGCGAGCTCGCGGAGAAGAAGATTTCTCCCGACGACCTCAAGGAAGACTTTATCCACTCCATGCAGAAATATGTCGAGGTGGATGAGCCTGAGGCGGAAGCCGTGCCGATGCTGTCCCAAGACACGCGCATGCCTGTCATCGGTCAGGATGATCAATCTTCCGACACGCAGATCGACCGCATGTCCGAGGAGGAGCTGTTGCGCCGGATGGCGACTCAGGCTCCTTCGGATGGCTCGAATGCGGGACCGCGCGCACGCTGAGTTCGCTTCAGGAACAGCGCGCCACGCCGCTGGCTTGCCTATTCCTGGCTGCCGCGTCTTCATTGTCATTCCGGCGGAAGCCGGAACCCAGAACACGACACGTTCTGTAGGATGCCGGGTACCGGCTTTCTTCGGGATGACGCGTCGTGTTCACGGTGACGCGAGAAGGCTAGGGCCATGACCCGGCAATACGAGCTGGTCGAGCGCGTGCTGAGCTATCAGCCGACCGCCAACGAGGCGATGCTCAACCGCGCCTATGTCTACGCCATGAAGGCGCACGGCAATCAGAAGCGTGCGTCCGGCGCGCCGTATTTCTCCCATCCGCTCGAAGTCGCCGCCATTCTCGCCGAGATGCGTCTCGACGACGCCACCATCGCCACGGCGCTTTTGCACGACACCATCGAGGACACCGGCGCGACCCGGACCGAGATCGACGCGCTGTTCGGCGCCGAGATCGGCACGCTGGTCGACGGCCTCACCAAGATCAAGAAGCTCGACCTGGTTACCAAGAAGGCCGAGCAGGCGGAAAATTTCCGCAAGCTGCTGCTGGCCATCTCCAGCGACATCCGCGTGCTCCTCGTGAAGCTCGCCGACCGTCTGCACAACATGCGGACGCTCAAGCATATGCGGCCGGCGAAACGCAGGATCATCGCCGAGGAGACCATGGACATCTATGCGCCGCTCGCCGGTCGCATGGGCATGCAGTGGTTGCGCGAAGAGCTTGAGGACCATGCCTTCCGCTGGCTGAACCCGGAGGCCTACGCGGCCGTGGTCGAGCGCCTGAAGATTTTGCGAGAGCGCAACCAAGGCTTGATTGACGAAATTGAGAGCGCGCTGACCACCAAGCTGAAGGAGGCCAAGGTCAAGGGTATCGTCGCCGGGCGCGAGAAGAAGCCTTACGCCATCTGGAGCAAGATGGAGCGCAAGCAGATATCGCTGGAGCAGCTCTCGGACATCTACGGCTTCCGCATCGTCGTGCCGCAGGTTCCGGACTGCTATCATGCGCTCGCCGTGGTGCACACGACCTGGCATGCGGTGCCGGGGCGCTTCAAGGATTACATCTCCAATCCGAAGCAGAACGACTATCAGTCGATCCACACGACCATTGTCGGGCCGCGGCACCAGCGCGTCGAGCTTCAGATCCGCACCGAGAAGATGCACTCCATCGCCGAATACGGTGTGGCCGCGCACGCGCTCTACAAGGACATGAACGGCGCCAACGGCGCGAAGAAAGTGCCGTCGCAGGAATCGAACGCCTATCGCTGGCTGCGCCATCTGGTGGGGATGCTGCTCGAGGGCGACAACCCTGAAGAGTTTCTGGAACACACAAAGCTGGAGCTGTTCCAGGACCAGGTGTTCTGCTTCACGCCGAAAGGCCGGCTGATCGCGTTGCCGCGCGGCGCGAACTGCATCGATTTCGCCTATGCGGTCCATACCGACGTCGGCAACACCGCCGTCGGCGCCAAAATCAATGGCCGGCCCATGCCGCTCGCCACACAGCTGAGGAATGGCGACGAAGTGGAGATCATTTGCTCGGCGGCACAGTTGCCGCCCGTCGTTTGGCAGAGCCTCGCCGTGACCGGCAAGGCCCGCTCCGCCATCAGACGGGCGACGCGCGACGCCGTCCGCTCGCAATACGGCAAGCTCGGCCGCGAAATCCTCGACCGCGCCTTTCAGCGGCGCGACAAGACATTCAGCGAGGAAAGCTTGAGCGCGGCCCTGGCGCGGCTGTCACAAAAGACCGCCGAGGACGTCATGACCGCCGTGGGGCGCGGTGAGCTTGCCTCCGCCGACGTGTTGCGAGCCGTGTTCCCCGAGGAGACGCCGGCCGAGCCGGTGAAGCGCCGCCGTCAAGTGAAGCGCACCGAGGAGGGCTGGTTTGGACTCGGCAAGGTGATGGGGCTGAAGTTCCGCTGGCCCGGATCGGCCGGGCGCGGACGAACCGAAGGCGCAAGCCGCATTCCCATCCGGGGCTTGCGCGGCGATCTTCCCGTCAACTTCGCCGACGGGGGCGCCGTGCCGGGCGACCGCATTGTCGGCATTCTCACGCCGGGGCAGGGGATCACCATCTACCCGATCCACGCCAATGCGCTGAAGGCATTCGACGAAGAACCCGAGCGCTGGATCGACGTCACCTGGGATATCGACGAGGACAACCCGCAGCGTTTCCCCGCCAAGATCGCGGTTACGGCAATGAACGAGCCGGGCAGTCTCGCTCAGATCGCCGCGGTCATCGGCGAGGCCGACGGCAATATCCAGAACGTCAAGATGACGAACCAGGTCCCGGACTACACCGAGATGCTCATCGACCTGGATGTCTGGGACCTCCAGCACCTGAACGAGATCCTGGTGGGATTGCGTGCCAAGGACGTGGTGAGCAGCGCGGCGCGTGCCGAAGGCTAGAACCGGCCCCAAAGCCCTGGCATATGGAGAAATTAAGCCCAAATATGGTAGGGCTCAGCCGCCAATGGGCCCCGGCGCCGGCCACTACGACTGTGCGTCCTTGGAACGAGGTAGTGATGCTGTTCAGGCGCCGAAAGGCGGAGAGTTTTTTTGAGCGGTTGCGCGTGCATCTGTGGCCGCGGCGCAGCTGGAGCCGCTCGACCCGCTACATCGTCCATCGCGTCCGCCGTTTGAGTGCCACGCCCCACGCGGTCGCCCTCGGCTTCGCCGCCGGCGTCTTCGTTTCGGCGACCCCCTTTATCGGCTTCCATATGGTGTTGGCGGCACTGACAGCGTGGATCATTGGAGGCAGCATCGTCGCTGCCGTCCTCGGCACCTTCGTCGGCAATCCGCTCACCTATCCGCTCTTCTGGGTCAGCACTTTCGAGGTTGGTTCGCTGATGCTCGGCGGTGGCTCGAACAAGCTGCATATCGACTTGTCGGAAGGCATCTTTCAGACGGACCAGCTCTGGCCACTTCTGAAACCCATGACGCTCGGGGCGCTGCCGGTCGGAATCGCGCTTGCGGCGCTGAGCTATGTCCTGGTCAGACCCGCGGTGAACGCTTATCAGCACCGCCGCCGTGCCCTGATCTCGCGCCGCGAAGCGATGGAGGTCTGATGAGCGCGCCCCCGATCCGGCTCGGCATCAATATCGACCACGTCGCCACGCTGCGAAACGCGCGCGGCGGTTTCCATCCCGACCCGTTGCGCGCGGCGAAGCTCGCCGTAGAAGCGGGCGCCGACAACATCACGGCGCATTTGCGGGAAGACCGCCGGCATATTCGTGACGACGATATCGCGCGGCTCATCGCCGAGCTCGATTGTCCGCTGAATTTGGAAATGGCGGCGACGCCCGAGATGCAAGCGATCGCGCTTAAGACCAAACCCCATGCCGCATGCATCGTGCCTGAGAAGCGCACCGAGCGGACCACCGAAGGCGGCCTCGATGTGGTCGCGCAGCACAACGTGCTGGCTCCCGTGATCGCCGAGCTCGTCGATGCCGGCATTCAGGTCTCGCTGTTCATTGCCGCCGAGCGCCGGCAGATCGAGGCCGCGTCGCGCTTAAGGGCGCCGGCCATCGAAATTCACGTGGGCGCCTGGTGCGAGGCCCTGGCCCAGGGACGCAAGAGCGAGGCGGACGCCGAGTGGCGGGCTATCAAAGAGGGCGCGACTCTTGCCCACGGGCTCGGTCTCGAAGTTCATGCCGGCCACGGTCTCGACTACGAGACGGCGGAGACGATCTCCGCCCTGCCGGAGATCGTCGAGCTCAATATCGGCCACTACCTCATGGGCGAGGCGGTGTTTGTCGGACTCGGGGACAGCATCCGGCGCATGCGCGCGGCAATGGACAAGGGTCGCCAAACGTTGCGGGAGAGCGCGCGCGAAAAGGCGGATCACGCGTGATGATCCTCGGACTCGGTAATGACATTATCGACATCCGGCGCGTCGAAAAGACGATCGAGCGCTACGGCGAACGCTTTTTGACGCGCGTTTTCACCGACACGGAGCGCCGCAAATCCGACAGACGGAGTTTGCGCGCCGCCTCCTACGCCAAGCGCTTTGCCGCCAAGGAGGCCTGTGCCAAGGCGTTGGGGACGGGATTTCGCCACGGGGTCTACTGGCGCGACATGGGTGTCGTAAATTTGCCGTCTGGACGGCCCACGCTGGAATTGACGGGAGGCGCCGCCCGGGTGCTCCGCGAATTGACACCGGAAGGGCACGAGGTCCGCATCGATCTCACTATCACCGACGATTTCCCCACGGCCCAAGCCATCGTCATCATCTCCGCCTTGAAGGTTCGGGTCCGCGACTGAGCGGTTTGCCTGAACCACGAGGAGGGGC
>NZ_JBPPND010000253.1:0-2380 GCF_051306395.1 Methyloceanibacter sp. | reverse complement strand
TGCGGAATGGGCTTGCTACGTCGACAATCTGACGCCGAGCGCCGTAAAGCTTACTGTCCCCTTCGGAGCGATCGAGAAGCTGCCGATGGTGCCGAAGCGCCAAGTGTCAACGGCACTTTGAATCTGACCCGGGTTTGCCGTTGTCGCCAACTTGAACCTGACCCACCCACGCCTTGCGGCAGCGTTGCCTTAGCTAAGGGAACGATGCCGCTCAGACCTTTTCTTCCCTCGCTGTTTTCGCCTTCGGCGCCACCGGTGCGGTCGCCAACAGGTTTGGCTGCGGCCGGGCCAGGATGCCGGCGCGGCGCTTGTCCTTGAGCCGGTAGCTCTCGCCCGTGATCTGCACGACCGTGGCGTGATGCAGGATGCGATCGAGCATGGCGGCGGTCAGCACGGCGTCGGCTGCAAACGCGTCATCCCAACTCCCGAACGCCAGGTTCGAAGTCAGCACAAGCGAGCCCTTTTCATAGCGCCGCGCCACAACCTGGAAGAACAGGTTGGCCTGCTCGCGCCCGAACGGCAGATAACCGATCTCGTCGATGATCAGCAGTTTCGGCGCCGCCACGATCCGGTGCATCACCTCCTTGATCCGCCCTTGCCGTTGCGCCGCTTCGAGCGTGATGATCAGATCGGCCGCCGTCGTGAAGCGCACCTTCCAGCCCCTGTGCGCGGCCAGCAGGCCGAAGGCGATCGCGAGATGGGTCTTGCCGGTGCCGCTGGGGCCCAACAGGACGATATTCTCCGCACGCTCGACGAAGCCGAGCGCCGCCAGCTCCTGGATTTGCTGGCGCGGTGCGCCGGTGGCGAAGGCGAAGTCGTAAGCCTCCAATGTTTTCAGCGCCGGGAAGCCCGCCATCCTCGTGAACATCTCGCGCGACCTGACGTGACGGGCGTCGCGTTCGGATCGCAGAATGTCTTCGAGGAAGTCGGCATAGCTGGCGTCTTTCCGCGTCGCCGCCGTCTGCGCGATCGGACCGTAGAGATCCGGCACCGCCAGAAGTCTAAGTTCGGTCGCCAGCGCTGTGATGCGTTCATGTTGAAGATTGGCGTGCTGGAGATTGCTCATGCCACAACCTCCGGCGAAACATCTACGGCGCCTTCCGTCCTACTCTCCGCAGGACAATTGGAAGGCGCAAACAATAAGTCATAGACCGATAGTGGATGCTGATACCCGATCACGGGTTTACGTTCCGGCACGGCCAGTGCCATACGCGCCGAGCGTCCACGATAGGCCGCCGGAAGGTCCTGCAGCTTGGTCTTTTCGATGATCAACCGTTCGGCCGGAACGTCCTCGGTCGTCGCATGCACGCGCGCATTCGCTACCTCGCGCAGCCAGCGCGCAACCGCTGCGTTGGCCGAATGCTTGTCGGGCAATACGCCGGCCTGCCGCTGCGTGGCAACGAATGGGACCCAGAAGCTCCGTTTCAGATAACCGATGAAGCGCTCCACCTTTCCCTTCGTCTGAGCACGATAGGGCTGACACAGACGCGGCAGCGCACCGGCGTGCTTGATGTAATCCAGGAAGCCCGGATGAAAGCGATGCGCGCCACGACCATAAGTGTTGCGCTCCAGAACGACCGTTTTCATGTTGTCGTAGAGCACTTCCTCAGGCACGCCGCCGAACGCCAAGAAGGCGCGTTCGTGGCACGCGATCAACGTCTCGACCTGCTCGTCGTCGCAGAACTCGACATAAGCCATCCGGCTCCAGCCGAGCGTGGCGATGAACACCTTCAGCTTGGCAGAGCCTGTCCCGACCGTCGCCCAGTCCGCCTGCATCTGGCGGCCCGGCTCGGTCTCAAAACGCACGACCGGTTCGGGTGGCGAGGCCGGCACCAGACCGCGCACGAACTGCTTCACGCGGGAATATCCGCCGTCGTAGCCTCGTTCCTGAATCTCGCGCAGCAGCACCGACGCCGGGATCGCATCCGGCGACGCTGCCGCCATCCGATCGATGATGTATGTCTTATAGGGATCGAGCTTCTCAGGCCGCTTGGGCCCCGGCTTCCGCGTCGCCGTCGTATCCCCGCCCCGCAGGTAACGGCGCACCGTATTCCGCGACAGCCCCGTCGATCGACTGAGGGAGCGGATGCTCTCGCCGTGCTTCTTCAAAATCGTCAATTCCATCTGTTCCTCCGCCTTCAGCATCGGCCCCTCCCCTCAGGAGGAACCACCTATCGCGGGCGGGGCAGATTCACATTGCCGCCTGGGTCAGTTTCCCACTGCCGGTGACACCAGGAACACGAGCAGGATCGAGATCGGGAAAATCAGCGCCGCGGAATTCCCGGCGAGGATCTCCTGGTAGGTCAGCTCCGTCCACTCGAAGGCAATACCCTTGGGCAGCGTCTCTGCGGCGATCCGCTCGACCGCCGCTTGAGCCTGG
>NZ_JBPPND010000252.1:0-16868 GCF_051306395.1 Methyloceanibacter sp. | reverse complement strand
GTCATCGAGGAGCGCACCGTCGGCGCGAGCCTTGGCGCTGACTCCGTCGAGAGCGGCAAGAAGGCGGCAATTGTCGGCATGCTGCTCGTGGTGGCCTTCATGTTCGTGGCCTACGGGCTGTTCGGCCTGTTCGCCAATATGGCGCTGCTCATCAACGTGGCGCTGATCTTCGCCGTGCTGTCCCTGATGGGCGCCACGCTGACCTTGCCCGGCATCGCCGGCATCGTCCTGGTTATCGGCATCGCGGTGGATGCGAACGTGCTCATCAACGAGCGCATCCGAGAGGAGATCAGGGCCGGCAAGTCGCCAATTGCCTCGGTGGATTCAGGCTATTCACGCGCGCTCGTTACAATCATCGACTCCAACGTGACCACTCTGATCGCGGTCTTGGTGCTGTTCTGGCTGGGCTCGGGTCCTGTGCGCGGCTTTGCCGTGACTCTGACCGTCGGCATTCTTGCCTCGATGTTCACGGCCGTCACCGTCACGCGTATGATGGTCGCCTTCTGGCTGCGCTGGACGCGGCCGAAAACCCTGCCACTCTAGGATCAGCCAGAAATGTTTCGTGGCCTTCAGCTCATTCCCGCCGACACCAAGATCGACTTTGTCGGCCAACGCGCCATTACCTGGTTCGTGTCGGCGTTCCTCACGGTGGTGCCGCTCATCCTCGTGGCCACGATCGGCCTCAACATGGGGATCGATTTCCAGGGCGGCACTCTGATCGAGGTGAAGACCAAGGAAAGCCCGGCGAATCTCGCAGACATTCGCGGCAAGATCAGCGGGCTCGGCGTGGGCGAGGTGCAGATCCAAGAGTTTGGTGCGCCGGACGAGGTGCTGATCCGCATTGCCTCGCTGCCCACCGAGGAAGAGCAGCAAGCCTCGATCGCCAAGGTGAAGGAGGCGCTCGGCGACAGCGTCGAATACCGCCGCACCGAAATTGTTGGACCCACGATCTCGGCGGAGCTGATCGCCGGAGGCACCTTCGCCGTGGTCGTCGCCATGATCGGCATCATGATCTATGTGTGGTTTCGCTTCGAATGGCAGTTCGCCGTGGCGGCCATTGCCTCGCTGGTCCACGATGTCACCGCCACGATCGGTCTCTACGCCTTGCTCCAGCTCGAGTTCAACGTGTCGAGCATCGCGGCCATTCTGACCATCATCGGTTACTCGCTGAACGACAAAGTCGTGATCTTCGACCGCATCCGAGAGAATCTGCGCAAATATAGGCGCATGCCTCTGGTCGAGTTGCTCGATCTCTCCATCAACGAGATGCTGTCGCGGGCGGTGCTGACCCACGTCACCACCTTCCTCGCTATGCTGCCGTTCCTGTTCTTCGGCGGCGAGGCGATCTACGGCTTTGCCGTGGCCATGTGCTTCGGCATTGTCGTTGGCGCTTACTCGTCGATCTTCGTCGCGTCGCCCATGCAGCTGATCCTCGGGGTGCGCCGCGAGGCTTTCGCGCCGAGCGCCAGCCCCGCGAAGGGCAAGTCGGAGGCCGCGGCGCGCGCATGAAGCAGTGAGGCAGGGTCGTGGATGAGGGGGAGCGGGCGGTCGCGATTCGGCGCATCGCTCGTGCCGCCGATCCGGATCGCGCCATCGCCACCCTGTTCGCGCCCGCGGAGGCCCGCGACGATCTCTTCGTTCTTTATGCGTTCAACGCCGAGCTCGCCCGCATCGCCGATCAGGTGAGCGAGCCGGCGCTCGGGGCCATTCGCCTACAATGGTGGCGCGAGGCCATCGAGCGGGCCGCGGGCGGCGAGGCCACCGGCCACTTGGTGGCCGATGCCTTTGGCGAGGTACTGGCGCGCCGGTCGCTGTCGCGCAATCGGATCGCCGGGCTGATCGATGCGCGCACCTTCGACGTCGGCGAGACGGTCATGCCCGATACGCGCACCCTCGATGCCTATCTGTTCGACACCACGGGCGGGCTGTTCGCCCTGGCCGCGCAGATCGTCGGCGCCAAGGGCGAGAAGCGCGATCTCGTGGCGGAGATCGGCGGCCGCGCCTATGGGCTGGTGCGCGTGATGCGCAGCCTGCCCACGCTTGCCGCCAAGGGGCGCACATATTTGGCGGCGGACGCTTTGGCGCGGCACGGCACGCCGCCGGAAACGCTTTTCCGTGGCGAGACGACCGCGGGCCTCAAGACGCTGCTGGCCGAGATGCGGGAGGAGGCGCGGGGAGCGTTGAAGGAGGCGCGCTTTCATCTCTTCGGCGCCGGCATGACCGGGACCGGTCTCGATGAGGCAGGCCGCGCGGCGTTCTTACCGCTTTGCCTGGTCGAGCCCTATCTCGCCGGGCTCGCCAAGGTCCCCGATCCCTTGCGTCAGGTGGCCCGGATCAATCCCCTCTACCGGCTGTGGCGCCTGATGCGGTCGCGTTAGAACGTTACTCGGCCGCGACCGCGCTTCGCCCTTCGAGCCACGCATCGAGATCGGCCAACGCCCGCGCCGACATGGCGCGCTTACGCGCGAATGCTTTGCTGTTTTTGGGGCCTTTGCCCCAGGACTCGCGAGCCACGGTCACCGGCGGGAAGAGCCCGAAATTCACATTCATGGGCTGGAAGCTGCGGGCTCCACCTTCGCCGTCCGCGCTCAAATGTCCGCCGGTGATGTGCGCAAGCAGTGCGCCGAGCGCAGTTGTGGGCGGCGGCGGAGCAGGCGGCGCTCCCAATCGCTCGGCGCCGGCGAAACGTCCGGCGATCAGCCCGATCGCCGCCGACTCCACATAGCCCTCGACGCCTGTCACCTGGCCGGCGAATCGCAGGCGCGGTTCGGCCTTGAGGCGTAGAGAGCCGTCGAGCAGCTTCGGACTGTCGAGAAAGGTGTTGCGATGGAGCCCGCCGAGCCGGGCGAATTCCGCTTGGGCCAATCCCGGGATCATGCGGAAGACGCGCGCCTGCTCGCCATGCTTCAGCTTGGTCTGGAAGCCAACCATGTTCCACAACGTGCCAAGCGCATTGTCCTGGCGGAGCTGCACGATCGCATGGGGTTTCTCGTCCGGCCGGTGCGCGTTCGTGAGGCCGACAGGTTTCATCGGGCCGTAGCGGAGCGTGTCTCGCCCGCGCTCGGCCATGACCTCGATGGGCAGGCAGCCTTCGAAATAGGGTGTCTTCTCGAAGTCCTTGAAGGCGGTCTTTTCGGCCGCCAGAAGCCCATCGATGAAGGCATCGTACTGTGCCTTGTCGAGCGGACAGTTGATGTAGTCGGCGCCGCTGCCGCCGGGGCCTACCTTGTCGTAGCGGGACTGGCGCCAGCACACATCCATGTCGATCGACTCGAAATGTACGATCGGTGCGATAGCGTCGAAGAAGGCAAGCTCCGCTTCCCCCGTGAGCGTCTTCACCGCGTCGGCCAGCGCCGGCGAGGTGAGAGGCCCCGTGGCCACGATCACGCTGTCCCAGTCAGCGGGCGGCAGCCCGGGAACCTCGCCGCGGTCGATCTCGATTAGGGGATGCTCGGTGAGCGCTTCCGTCACCGCGTCGGCGAAGTTCTCCCGGTCCACGGCGAGCGCGCCGCCGGCCGGTAGCTTGTGAGCGTCCGCGCAAGCCATGATGAGCGAGCCGGCCCGGCGCATCTCTTCATGCAGGAGACCCACCGCATTGGTCTCCCAATCGTCTGAGCGGAAGGAGTTGGAGCAGACGAGCTCGGCGAGCGCGTCCGTCTTGTGGGCCTCAGTCTGGCGCTCGGGCCGCATCTCGTGGAGGACGACCGGAACGCCGGCCTTCGCCAGCTGCCAAGCCGCCTCGCTGCCGGCAAGCCCGCCGCCGATTACGTGCACCGTATCCGTCATGGGCGTAGCTAGGCCGGTCCACCCCAATGTTTCAAGCGGAACAACTGCCGAAAACCCTTCAGGAAACGTCTATGTCTTGGGCAAAAGACTAATCCTTATTCAGCCAAGGACCGCTTTGGGCTATACTCCGGGCCGGAAGCCGAATCGACAGACATTCATCAGCTTCCATGAATGAGCCGGTGGATTGCTGGCAATCGGCGGATCCGCCCGGTCTCTTTTTCACAAAAGGGGGGTGAGATGTCCGCAAATACTGCACTAGCAATCAGCGTTGGCGTTCTTGGCGCCATTGCCACCTGGCTCTTTCTGGGGCCGCTCGGTGGCATGCTCGCAATTTGGGCCGCCTTTATCGCGTGGGGCTGCTTCTTCCACTGCGGTGGCAAGGAATCCGGCCTGCAATCGGCAATTCTCGGCAATATCGCCGGCGCCATCATCGCCGGCATTACGCTCTGGGTGGCGACCCAGACCGGCATTGGCGATCAGATCGGCCTGCCGATTTGGGCCGGAATCTGCGTCGGCATCGGCGTTGCCGCGATGGTCCTGTTGGCCAATATCCCGGTCTTCGCCGCCATTCCGGCACAGGTCTATGGCTTCGCTTCCGTGGTGGCTCTGACACTCTTGGGCAACGGCGCCGGCAATCTGACCGCGGCCTCCATGGAGAACCCGGTGGTGGTCATCATCTGCTCGATGATCGTGGGCGCGCTCTTCGGCTGGGTGTCGGAGAAAATCGCCGGCATGTTGGCTGGGGCTGGACACGGCGCCCACGCCAAAGCTTAACGCGAGAAACCGGCTGTTGAGCTCCGGGGCCCCCTAGGCCCGGGGCTTGCATGGCCGATCGACGGCGTGGCCTTGCCGAGAGGCCACGCCGTTTATTCTTTCCGGTGAAGCTCTGGGCAACCCTGTTTTCGGGTGTGCCTTGCGCGCAGGGGCGGAGACCGGCAAGGTGCCCGCTATTCTTAGGGTCCTATGGTTCCGCGCGGATCGGTCCGCGCCCTTTCGGAGACGTTGTAAGAGTCATGTCATCCGTCGACGTCGTTTGGAAAGGCAACTGCCGCGATCCGGAAGCCCGGTACCGGCTGCTCGGTTATCTGCACCGTCTTGCGCGAGCGAGCGAGAGCTATCTGCGCCGGGGCGAGCGGCCCTATCTGAGCCTCGTCGGCGAGGGGCATGAAGCCCCGCCACGTGCGAACATCGAGGTCATCGACGAGACGCTCCAAGGCCCGATCCTAATTTCGAGCGCTATTGGACCGCATCCCGAGACGCTCGTGGCGCGGGCCCTGGAAGCCGGGCTCACGGTCATCGCCTCGGACGACAGTGGTCCCCAGCTCATCGTGCTCGACGCGGTGCGTCTGCGCGGTCTCGACTTCAAACTGTTCGATCCCCGGGAGCTTTATCCCGACAACGACCGCATGAGCTTCGTCTTCGTAGAATGCCCCGAGCATCATTTCCTCGATGGCCGGCTGGTCGAGGTCAAGACGCGCGAGGACAAGGTCTATCTGGCGAGCCCGAGCATCCACCTGCGCGCTTATCTCGAGGATTGGACCGACTGCCTATTTGCCTGGATTCGCTTCTTCCTCATGGGCGATTTCTGGTGGCAGCGTCGCGAAGAGCTGCAAGGTTATTCGGATTATCGCGGTGTGTTCGAAGAGCTCCAGACCACCCGCGGCAGCGCCGAGGCCGAGGACGCGACCTTCGACGCGGTCCTCTCGACCTTCGCTCAGCACGCCGAGCACACGATCGGCGAGGTGGCGGAGCTGGCCAAAGCGGGCAAGGCGTAAGCTTACCTCGCCGCCGGTTTCCCGAACGCCTTGCGCAGTTCGTCCTTCGCCTTCTCCAGCCGGGCGCGGTCCTCCTCGGAGAGATTCTTCCGCGCGCGGTTCATGTAGAAGACCAGCATCGACATCGCCGAGCGGTAAGGGTCCGTCTTGCGGCGCTTGCTCGCTTCCGCCGAGCGCTTCAGGGACGCCGCGATCTCCTTCGGGTCCTTAAGGGTGAAAACACCCTTTTCCAGATCGAGGGCATCGGAATTCTCCGTCACGTCTTGTGACCAGCGTTCCTCTGAAGTCTTGGTTTTAGCGGCCATCAGCAAAGTCAATCGTCATATCTCAAGCGGAGAATGCCCGCGATCGTTTCGAGGTTCCGCTAGAAGCGACCTTCGTCGGGGATATTGAGGGTCGTGCCACACGCCTTGCAATGGACTGCATCCGCTTCGTGCCGCTGGAGGCCGCATTCGGGGCAGGGGAAGCGTACCTTCTGCGGCCTGAGCAGTGCCTGCGCCAGACGTAAGAACAGCGTCACGCCGACGATCATGATGGCCACGGCCATGAGTCGCCCGAGGGAGCCTTCCAAGGTGATGTCGCCGAAACCTGTCGTGGTCAGCGCCGTCACCGTGAAGTAGAGCGCGTCCACATAGTTGGCGATGAGCGGGTTCCGCCAGTGCTGCGTTTCATAGACGATGCCCGTCATGATGAACACAAACACGCCGAGATTGATGACGGCGGTGATCGTCTCCTCGTTGCGCCGGAAGAACATGCTGTCGGCACGCAAGCGCGACACCAGCTGATAGGTGTGCAGGAGCCGCAGCGTGCGCAGGATGCGCAGGAAGCCGAGACCTTCACCGACGATCGGCGCGAGGAAGGAGAAGATCGCCACCATGTCCGCCCAGGTGGCGGGATGGGCAAACTCTCGCACCGGATGCGGGCTCACCCAGATGCGGGCGCAGAAATCGGCGAGGATCACCAGCCCGAAGATCACGTCGAGATATTCGACCCACAGTTCGCGGGGGATGAACGACGTGCCGATGATGAAAATGATGGTGACAATATCGAATGCGAGGAGCCCGTAGCGAAAGCGGTGCGCCGTGAGGCTGCGGCCGTGATAGAGCAGCCGCAGGCGCTCGCGTAAGGGCTCGGCTTCCGGCTCCGCCTTCTTCGGCGGCGGGTCCGATTTTCCGGCGTCGGATTTGCTCTTTGATGACGTCTTTGCTGCGGTCATGTGCCTTCTTTGTGTCGTGCCGCCGCAGTAACGTCCCGCGGGCCCAGGAGGTAAGTCATGGCAGCGCTCACTCTTTACCACGCGGCGCCTTCGCGCTCATCCATTGTACGCTGGATGCTCGAGGAGCTCGGTGAACCCTACGATATTCACCTGCTGACCTTGACCAAAGGTGAGCAACTCAGCTCCGACTACCGGGCGATCAACCCGATGGGCAAGGTGCCCGCCTTGCGCCACGGCGAGGCCATCATCACCGAGTCGGCGGCAATCTGCACCTATCTGGCCGATGAATTTCCAGCCGCTGGGCTCAACATCCCCGTCGGTGATCCGCTGCGCGGGCCGTATCTGAAATGGCTGTTCTTCGCACCCGGCTGTATCGAGCCGGCCATGGTGGACCATGCCTATCCGCGCCAGGAGCAGCCGCGTCGTGGAACGCTGGGTTACGGCGACTACGACACCGTCATGGACACAACCGCCAAGGCCGTGGCGCGCGGGCCCTACCTAATGGGTGAGCGGTTCACGGCGGCCGATGTGGTCGTCGGCGCGAATTTGCGTTGGGGTCTGATGTTCAAGCTCGTGCCGGAGCGGGCCGAGTTCACGGATTACGTGGCGCGCCTCGAAGCCCGGCCGGCGCTCCAGCGCGCGACGGCCTTGGACCAAGAGATCATGGGAGCGTCCTAGCCCGAACGAACCGTGCCGAGGATCTGCAAGATGAGCGCGGTGCCGAATCCCCAGGCGCCGTTCACCGCAAGCCCAATGAGGAAGCGCGGCCCCATCGCCTGCATCGGTTCGCCCTTGAGCGGCGGTACCACGAAGAAGGCGACGGCAGTGAGGGCGAGGGCGCCGACCAAGATCCAGGCGGCCCAATAGCTGGGGCCGCTCAAATGGACGAAGACGGGAGCTAATGCCAACCCCCAAAGGCCGCCCCAAAACGCCTTGGACAGGATCGCCGGCACGCCGAACGGCGGAATAGGGTCGGTCGCCCAAGCCGGCCGGCTGAGCGGAATAATGCCGGTATGGTTGAACAGGTACCACAAGCCTTGATGGAAGATCAGCGTGGCGAGGAACCCGGCGACAAAGCCAAGCAGGAGCAGCTTCAGAGACATGACGACCTCCCCGTTTCGCCGCATGATGCGCCATCGGCGCCATTTTAGCGCGAGGCGAGGATGAGGTTGGACACAAGATGTTGACCATCGTCTCCGGAGGACAGACCGGCGTCGACCGCGCGGCGCTCGATGCCGCCATCGCCGCCGGGGTACCCTATCGCGGCTGGTGTCCCAAGGATGGTTGGGCGGAAGATTGTCCGGGTCCGCCGGGCGTGCGGGCGCGCTATCCGGGCTTGCAAGAGACGCCGGAATCTTCGCCCGATCAACGCACCGACTGGAATGTGCGCGATGCCGACGCGTTGATTGCACTCGTCGATGGGCGCGGCATTGCCGCCTCGAGGGGGACCGCTCGTGCCTTGGCGGACGCGCAGGAAATCGACAAGCCGCACATCGTCATCGATCTTGAGGCCGCGAACGTGCTGAGGCTCGCGCAAGACTTTCTGCGCAGCAGGACAGGGCAAGCGGTCTGCGTTGCCGGACCCCGTGAGAGCGAGGTGCCCGGCATTTACGCCAAAGTGCGCGAGTTTCTGGCCGTTCTCCTTAGCGACAGGCCGAAGGGGAACGATGACTGAGCGCGCAAGGTTTAGGTGAGGTGGCGACGAACGACGAAGACGCCGGACTCTACCTGGTGCGGGTCGAGGGCGGACGGCGCGCTTAAATGGGTTCGCCAGGGAAAGCGCTAGCGGGTCTCCGGCGTCTCGTTTGCTGCCTAGGACGGAACGTCCGCCTCATGCGGCACCACCACGGCAAACATGTCGCCGAGGGCCGACAGGCTCGCGGCCTGCAGCTGGTCGGCCGGGACCTCTTCGCCCGTTGCCGGATTCGGGAGGGCACGAGTTGCCGTGGCGCCGGCGACGACCGTATTGGCGTAGCCGCGATTAAAAGAGGCGCGCGCGGTCGAGTTCACACACATATGGGTCATGAACCCGACATAGACGACATTGTTGACGCCATGCTTCTTCAGCTCCGCGTCGAGTCCCGTCTGCTCGAACGCGCTTGGAAAATTCTTGATGACGACTGTCTCGCCGTCGATCGGAGCCACGGAGTCGGCGATTTGGCCAACGGGGGCGCTGACGTCAAAGGGCGTGCCGGCACCAGCGTCGTGCATGATGTGAATGACGGGGCGTCCGGCCGCGCGGAACCGCTTGAGCAGCGCGGCCGCCTCCTTCAACGCCGGCTCCACGTTGACGAGCTGCATGACCCCCTCGCGATACGTCTGCTGGCAGTCGATGAGCACCAAGGCGCTGTCGGAGATCGGCGCCGGGTTGGGATCCATGCCTGTCAGTGCGCGGAGTGTGGGGTTTGTCACAGGTTAGCCTCCTTGGGCCTCGAGTGGTTTTGGGCAGCACCCCAGCGCATAAGACACCCCGAGACGCCGCTGCTCTATGGCTTGTCCGCGAGCTGCCCTTGCCATGTTGTACCATTGATTGCTTCGAGCACGAGTGCCCGGGCCGCGCCAGCGATCGGGACCCGCGGCGGGGGCAACGTGATCGTCGCCCGTGCGCCCGTCTGTCCGCTGAACCCGACCGTTTCCGTCTTGAAGTGCGAAGCCCAGACATAAGGGTAGACGTTGCTGATCGCAGTGTCGGGCAGTGCGGAGAGTGTGGCGCCATCCCACTCTGCAACGGTGATGCCCGACGCATCGACGAGACGGGCCGCGATCACATAGGCCGCGCCGGTGTCGGGACCCGCATCAACATAGGCCTTGAAATTGACGGCTCCATCCTCCGCGAGGGTCACATCGGACAGGGCGATGTTGTGGCTGTGGAAGCTGACCCGCGCATGCTGGGGTGAGACCACCGCGCCGAACAGGATTTGGTAGCTGCCGACGGTGAACACGACCGCCGCCGCCGCAAGGAGCAGGGCGAGCGTCTTGAGCTGCTCGAGCGGAACCGGACCGCTGAACACCCAGGCGGTCCATGGATTGCGCTGTGCCCATTGGTTTCGACCGACGAAACTGTCGAGCGACCAGGCGCCGCCGCCTACGAGAAACACCGCGCTGCTCATCGCCACGCCGGACACCGCCATGGTCCACTCGTCGAGGCAGGTCGAGCCCATCCAGCCAAAGATCAGCATCAAAGAGACATTGAGACCGATGCAGATAAGCGCGGCAAGACGAGTTGCGAGGCCGAATATCAGCGCGAGGCCAACAACGAGTTCGGCGATCGTCCAAAGCCAGACCGATGCGACGATCAAGTCCGGATAGTTCAGCGTCCATTCGAGCGGGCCCTGAATCCAAAGCGTGCCGGGCAGAGCATGGGTGAGCTTGTTGGCGACGAAGCCAACTGAGTCGAAGTCGAGCTTCACGGCGACATCGGCGCCACCGACCTCGCGGAAATTGTATAGGAGCCGCCGGCTGGCGCCGCCCCAGAAGATGAAGCCCTGGACGAAGCGCGTGCCGAGGAGCACGAGAGCGAGCAATGTAAAACAGGCGGCCGGATCGGGCGCCGTCCGCTCATCAATCGTGTGTGCGTCTGCCATGGCGTTCGCCCCTTTCGGATGCCCGGTCCAATCTAGCGCAGTTTTCCCTCGTGCTGTGGAACTGGCGCCCCACCCAGACATTGTAGCCTTAGGATTGAGGGGAGTAGTCTTGGGGGGCCGGTCTCATCCGGCCGGCGCCCTGACTGCTCGGAGCTGGGAGGAGACCATGACCCACAACCTGACAGACGGCACGACACGGACGATGCTTCTTGCGGCCATGCTTGGGGTTGGCGTTTCGCTGGGCTGCGCGGGACCGGCAAGCTCCCTCGGGAGTTGGGTCGAAGGCGAAGAGACCGACGCGTGCGGCAACGACGACGGTGCCTTCGATGAGGCGGCCTTCATTATCGCCACGGAGCCGGAGGCCGGCGAACGCGTGGAAAGCGGCTTCGAGGTTGAAGGCTGCTCGCGGAGCTTCGAAAGCAACGTGCAGTGGAAGTTGCTCGCCCGCGACGGCGCGGTCTTAGCCAGCGGCAACACGCAAGGCGGCGGCGTGGACGGGCCAGGAGATTTCTCCTTCACGGTGCCCTATAGCGTGGACGCCAGGCAGATTGGGCATCTCGAAGTGTTCGCCGACGATCCGTCCGACGGCGAAGGATTCCCGCCGGGCCGGACCGTCCTGCCCCTGGTGCTGAAGCCTTAGGTTGTGCTTTGATGCGCGCACGATGAAGCCAGTTCTCATTATCCAGAACGATGCGAAGGAGGGCGCGGGACAGCTCTCCACGCTGATCGCCGAGCGCGGCCTCGGGCAGGAGACCGTGTTCGGCTACGACGCGGACTACGGCAAGCTCGCCGCGGATGATTACGGGGCCCTCGTGGTTCTCGGCGGCGCCCAGAGCGCCTACGAGACCGGCGAGTATCCCTATCTCACCGACGAGATCGCGCTGTGTCACGATTTTATGCAGGCCGGCAAGCCGATCGCCGGGTTCTGCCTTGGCGCGCAAATCCTGGCGCGGGCGTTGGGCGGCGAGGTGTCGCCCGGCGCGACCAAGGAGATCGGCTGGTACGATCTCGTGCTGAGCGAGGCGGCGGCGGACGACGCCATTCTCGAAACGCACCCCAAGACGCTGCTCGCCTACCATTTTCATGGCGACCGCATCGAGAACGTACCGGGTGCGGTGAACCTTGCGTCCTCCGACATCACCGACTGCCAGCTCTTTCGTTACGGCTCGAATGTCTACGGCTTCCAGTACCACGCCGAGGTCGACCAGCCGCTGGTCGAGGTCATGTGCCGGAACAACGCCGACTACATGGCGTCGAACGGCTTCGACGCCGAGGCCATCATTGCCGAAGGCCAGAGGAACCTGCCGACGTTCGCGGAAGCTTGCAAAGGCGTGCTGAACCGCTGGCTGGATCTCGTCATGGTGCGGGGGACAGCCTAGCGAACGGCGCGAAGTGCTGGCGCGACTCATGGTAGAGTGCGCCACAAATTTCAGCGGAGGGGGGAATCCATGCTGACGGCAATCATCATTACACTCGTGGTCGGGGCAATCGCGGGCTGGCTCGCGGGGCTCGTGGTCAATGGGACGGGATTCGGCCTTGTCGGCGATATCGTCATCGGCATTCTCGGCGCGCTGATCGCAAGCTTCTTGTTTCCCTATTTCGGGATCGCGCTCACCCTGGGTGGCGGCATTCTCGGCGCGATCATCTTGGCCTTTATCGGCGCGGTGATTCTGCTCGTGGTGGTGAAGGTCATCAAGAACATCGCCGCCTAAGAAACTCCTTGCAATAACAGGACGTTGTAGGCGCGCTTTCAGCGGCCGAGGCGGCTTGCTGTCCCCGGCCGGACGGGCTTTTCCGCGCGCCAATTTCCCCTTCAGCTATGAGCGGGGCTTTTTCTTCAACGCAAGGTTGAAGCTATTTGTCGCACTATTTTCCCGTAGGGGACACGTTTTCGTCACACCCCGATCCTGCCCTCGACAGATTTCCCCAGCAAAAGCGCCGATCGCGGCGGGTCGTTCCCGGCCAGAGTTAACAAGTGTGAGGTACATCCATGGGGGCTTGGGGGTTTGTCAGCGTGCGTGGGGGCATGCTTGTCTTGGCGTTGCTTGCGTTGTTGGTACCGGCTTATGCGGACGAGACGAGCGATCAGGCGGCTGGCACCGATGTGCCGGTGGCGGACGCTGCCCAAAGCGGCATTGCGCTGGCCGCGCTGGAAGTGGCCGCGCAGAGCGCCGGCCCGTTGCGCTACACCACGCACTCCGAGCGGGAGCTTCGTTGCCTCGCCGAAGGGATGTATTTCGAGGCTCGCGGCGAGTCCTTGCGGGGTCAACTGGCCGTCGGCCGGGTGATCCTGAACCGCGTCGAGAGCGACTCCTATCCCAGCACGATCTGCGACGTGGTCTATCAGAACGACCACATGCGCAATCGCTGCCAATTCTCCTTCGCCTGCGACGGCCAGCCAGATACCATTTCTGAGCGCGACGTCTGGTATCGCATTCGCGGCTATGCGACCTGGCTGCTGGCCAACGATCCCAAGGGTACCGAATATCAGGTCCTGGCGTCCCTCGAGGCCGCGACCCACTATCACGCGGACTATGTGAGCCCGCGTTGGGCCAAATTCTTCAAGTTGACCGCCCGTATCGGCCGGCACATTTTCTACGCCGACCCTTCGGCCTGACCCCTGCCAGGGGCGGCCGCCGGCTTGCCGCCCCTTGCAATCCCCGCATCTGGTCATATCTCTAGCATTGGTTCCACGCGCCCATCGTTCGCGGAAGGGAGTGAACTGATGAAACGGCTGCTGATCGTCTTGGTGCCTCTCGCCCTTGCAGGCTGCGTCACCGAGCAGGCGCCGACACTGCCCATGACCCTTGGTCCCGCCGAGACGGCCAAGGCGGCCTGCCTAACCTATGGCGACACGCCAACCTTCGGCGACTGCCAGGCGTTGGACACCCTTTCCAGTACGCAAGAATAGGCGCACTAGGCGGTATTTTGGTGGGCTATTGTGTGCCCTCCAGTCCTGGATTTCCCGACACATCGAACACCGTAAGCCGGTCAGCCAGGCCGTTCGGCACCGGCCCGCTCAACTTGTTGTCGTCGAGACGCAGCACCTGAAGGGCCGTGGCGTCGTTCAGGCTTTCGGGGATGGGGCCGGTTAGCCGGTTATCGTTGAGGCGGAGATCCGTTAGCGCCTTGAGCTTGCCGATGTCGTTCGGGATGGAGCCGGAGAGCTTGTTCTCGCCGAGCAGGAGCGAATGAAGCGCCGATGCTTCGGTCAGCGTCTCGGGGAGGGGCCCGCGCAGGCGATTGTCGTGCAAGAACACTTGCTCGAGGTCCGGCTGACGGAGCAGGGACGCTGGCAACTGGCCTGAAATCTCATTGTCCTCGCCTCGAAAGATCTTGAGCTTTGGCGTGTTCCAGTCTTTGGGCAGAGAGCCCGACAGTTCGTTCGCGTGCACGTCGAGATATTCGAGCTCCGGGAGCACCGCCACAGAGTCGGGAATGCGGCCCGTCAGCTCGTTGCCCTTGAGCCAGAGATTCTTCAACGCGCGGCATTGCCCCAAATCCTCCGGCAACCGGCCGGAGATCTTGTTGAACGAGAGATGGAGCGTATGCAGCCGTTCCAGCCGGCAAATGGCGGGCGACAGCTCTCCCTCCAGATTGTTGTCGTAGATAGTGAGGCGGACCACGCGGCCCTCTGCGTCGGTCTCAACCCCGTGCCATTTTCCGACCGGTGTCTCGCTTCCCCAGAAATCCCGCTGGATCCAGTCCGGGCCGCCGAGCGCCTCGTAGAAGGCGAGCAAGGCCGCGCGCTCCCGATCCCGCAAGGCGGGGTCCGCAGGCTCGGGCAAGGAGGCTCCTTGATGCGCCTGCTCGGCGGCACGTGGGCCCGCCGCCGGGCCCGCCAAGAGTGCCGCGAGCAAGAGCACGGCGAGCATGAGCTGGAATTGCGACGTCTTCGGCAAAACAACCTCGTCCTTGGACCTGGTCGACGGCAGGCAGTCTAAGGGGGCTTTGCGGCGCGGGGATAGGGAAGGTTGCCGCGCGGGCCGTTTTATGGCTACGACAGCGCACCATGACCGCCCCGACCCACAGCGTCCGCAACAGCCTCGCCGATAAGGAGCGCAGCTTCACGCTCGGACCGGACGCTCTGCACTGGAGCGATGCCGAGGGCGAGGGGCGAATGCCCTATGCCGAGGTGCGTGACATGCGCCTGATCGCTTATACTTCGCCCATCGGTGAGACGTACCAGTGTACGGTGCGCGCCACCACCGGGGACAATGTCAAGCTGCGCTCCGCGCATTACGTGAGCCTCAACAATTTCAAAGACCGCGGCGCGACCTACGCCCCCTTCGTGCGGGCGCTGGCATCGCGTATCGCGGCCGCCGCGCGGAAGGCCAAATTCATCGCCGGCAGCACGGCCCTGTGGATCGTCTGGCTGATCGTCGGCTTGCTGTGTCTCGGCGTTTTTGTCCTGTCCATGTTCGAAGGCCTGCCGGCTGCCGGCCCATGGGTTATCGCCATCACCGTCTGCGCGATCGCCGTGCCTTGGACGTGGCGCCGCGTGCGCGAGGGCGCCGCCAAGACCTTCGACCCAGTCGCGCCGCCGCCGGCACTCATCGGCCGGAGCTGAGCGGGAAATCAGAATCGTGCCTCGTCCCGTCATGTTCAGTAGCCGCCTGGAGCAACGCCGCAAGGTGCGCCGCTTCGCCGTGCTCGTTGCCGTCACGGTGCTCATCATCGGCATCGCTCTGATCGCCGTCGTGGCGATGCAGGGCTTCGACCTTTTGGGTGCGGCGGAAGCCGACCGTCTGCCGTTAGGGCTCGCCGTGCTTGGGGCGCTGGCCGGCCTTTTGGTGCTATCGCTCGTCGCCTATGTGGCGGTGCGCGTGTTCAGCCGAGTTGAGTAGGGGGCGGCAAGTCTGCTGGCCTCCTTACCCCCGAAAGCCTAAAATGGCGGGACCGAACACAAGCTTCGGGTAACGAGGGGGGTTCACGAATATGGATATCGCCAGTCTTCTGGTTCAAGTGATCTCGGGCGCGGTCGGCGGCGCGGGCGCAGGCGCGGCGGCCAAGCAATATTCGCTCGGCACCATCGGCAATGTGATCGCCGGCGCGGTCGGCGGCGGCATTACGGGTCAGCTGATCGGCAATTTTGCCGGGCAGATGATTGAAGGCTGGGTCGGCGACATCGCCGGCGGCGCCATGGGCGGCATCGTCCTTACGCTCATCGCCGGCGTCATCAAGAACATGATGGCGAAGTCGTAAGCAGAACGAGCCGAGGCCTTCGCCTCGGAGATGCGCAAGGGCGGGAACTGTCCCTCTTTGACGGGCGTTTCCCCTTTGCCGAGCCCCTCGCAACGGAGTGTTCCATGCCGTATCTCTCGGGCGTCCTGACCGGCGTTCTTCTGACCATTCTCGTCGTCTTCCTCATCGACCATTTGGGCGATCATCCGGACTCGCAAGACATCGTGCGCTGGGGCGTCGTGGCGGAGAAGGTCGGCGCCGGCGCGAAGCAAGTCGGCGAAGAGGTGCGCGAGGGCGTGCACGAGGCTACCGAGCCCGAACCCGAGCCCGAGACGTCACCGGAGCCCGATCCTGCGCCGCCCGCAAGCACGCCGCCCGCCGCCACCGACGCGCCCGCGGCGCAATAAGGGCGCAAGCACGAACGGCTGCGGCCGCGCGGCGCTAGGTCTGGTTCAGCAGCGTCTCGCGCTCCTTCATGAGCGCGTCGAGTTTCGCCTGCTGATCGGCGATGCGTTGAGCGTTACGCTCCTCGTCGGCCGCGCCCGAATAGGCGGCGGCCTGCTCCACCAGTTCGCGCAGATTGTCCTCGACGATCTGGATGCGGCGCTCGATTTCTTCCAGCGATGGTCCGTTGCTCATGATGCCTCGCGTTGTGTTGAATGACGCTTTCGGGGCCGGACCTTACCCAAACCGTGGGCTTGTCCTGAAGGGAGTATGACTCGGCGAGCTCGGCATCAGCACCAGCTGGCCTCGTTCGCCGCGGGGTGGCGCAGCAGTTCCTGGACGTTTGCTTGGAGCAGCCGGTAGCCGACATTGCCGAATAGCTTCTGCCGGCCGTCATTCATCAAGATTGTCGGACTGCCTTCGACGCCGTTCTTCTGGCTCAGGTCGTAGTCGGCGGCGAGCTGGGCAACCGCTTCCGAGGATCGGATTTTCTCCTCGACGGCGCTGTAATCGATACCGATGCGCTCGGCGATCTCACGATGGACGTTCCATTCGGAAATGTCCTTGGCCGAGGCGAAGAAGGCCAGACGCATCTCCCCCGCGGCCTTTGTCGAAAGTCTGTCGAGATACGGAAGGGACTCTGCGCCGTCGCCTTGAGCCTCCCGCTCAATCAGGGCGACGGCCTTCAGGAACATGTGCGCGCTCGCGGACGTCCTCGGCCGGGTGGTGATCCATACGTTCTCGTGCACCACGACTTGCGGAAACCGCTCGGCGATCTCCCGCAGGTGCCGGTTGTAACCCGCGAACCTGCCACGAGAGCCCCAGGACTTCTCGATCTTGCTCCAGGCGTCGGGGAAGACCGAGCAAAAGCGGGGCACG
>NZ_JBPPND010000251.1:0-2108 GCF_051306395.1 Methyloceanibacter sp. | reverse complement strand
GTCAGCCTTTGTACGGCTGCGGGCGAGCAATCCGTAGTGGCGGATGCGATGGAAGCCTTTCGGCAGAACGTGGAGCATGAAGCGGCGATGAGGCGGCTGTTGGAGATGGCGACGCGGTGCGTATAGCGGGCGAGATAAGCGACCACCTGCTCGGGTCCCGCGAACGGGCGCTTGGCGTGGACGTGCCAATTGGTCGTGTACAGCGGCTCCAGCCACGCCTTGAACGCGGCCTTGTCGGTGAGCCCGGCATGCGGCCCGAAGAACTGCAGGCGGCCAGCTTGGTGCACGGTCTTGAGCATCGCCAGCATCTTGCCCCGGAACATGCTCGCCAGCACCGGCACAGGGAGCAGATAGTCTTCCGAACTGCCGATCCACCTCGGACCATCAGCTGAGATGCCGCCACCCGGCACGATCATGTGGACGTGCGGATGATGCGTCATCGCACTTCCCCACGTGTGCAGCACCGAGGTGAAGCCGATCTTGACGCCGAGCCGCTTGGGATCGGCCGCGATCGTTGTCAGCGTCTCGGCACTGGCCTTGAACAGCAGATCGTAGATCACCGCCTTGTTCTGGAATGCGATGGCGCCGATGCGCGGCGGCAATGTGAACACGACATGGAAATAGGGCACCTCCAGCAACTCGGCCCGGCGCGCCTCCAGCCACTCGCGGGCCTGACTGCCTTGGCACTTCGGGCAATGCCGATTCCGACAACTATTGTAGGCAATGGCGGTATGACCGCACGCCGCGTTCTCACAGCGCGCGACATGCCCACCGAGGGCCGCCGTGCGGCAGCCCTCGATCGCGCTCATCACCTTCAACTGCACATGACTGAGATGGCCCAGGTTGGCGCGACGCCAAGCGGAGCCGTGATCGCGGAAGATCTCCGCGACCTCCAGCGCTGGACGGGGCACGATGGCCGCCGGCTACTGCGGCGCACCCATCTTGCGGGTGAGCGGCGTCAGTTGATCGAGCGGGCTCACCATGTCCCGCAGCACCTTGCTCGCGACATGCGCATAGCGCGCCGTCGTGTCGAGCTTGGAATGTCCGAGAGCCACCTGGATCAGACGGATATCGACCCCCTGCTCCAGAAGATGCGTCGCGAAGCTGTGCCGGAGCGTGTGCGGCGACACGCGCTTCTCGATCCCGACCGCCGCCGCCGTGTCGCGAACGACGCGATAGAGTTGGCGTGTCGTGATCGGCAGCAGTGGATCGCGGCCCGGAAACAACCACGTTGTCGGCTGTCCAACCAGCCACCACTCCTGAAGCAGCTCTCGGAGCCGCGGCGACAGCATGCCATTGCGGTCCTTCCGACCCTTGCCCTGCTCGACGCGGAGCACCATGCGGTCGGAATCGATATCCGACACCCTGAGGTTGGCGACCTCGGACACGCGCAGGCCGGCGCCATAGGCAACCCCGAGAGCCGCCTTGTACTTCGGCCCGGGTGCTGCCTCCAGGAGAGCCAAGACTTCGTCCGTGGTCAAAACCACGGGCAACTTCTGCGGCTGCTTCACCAGCCTCAGATGGCGGGCCATCTCAGGCCGATTGCAGGTCGTTGTATAAAAGAACCGCAGCGCCGCCACCGCACCGTTCATGGTCGGCGGCTGCACGCCCTGCTCGCGCTGGCGAACCTGGAACTTGCGCAGGTCCTCGCCCTCGGCCATCTCCGGCGAGCGGCCGAGGAAGATTGTGAAGTTCTTAACGTGGCGGATGTAATCGCTTTGCGTCTTCTCGCCGAAGCCGCGGACGGTCATGTCCTCGATCATGCGGCGGCGAAGCGGGCTGATGGGCTTGGCGCTGGCAGTTGTCTGGCTCATTGGGGTGCTCCTGGTCTTTGAGGTGGAGGTTCTTGACCCCTCGATCCTCTAGACCGCGCACTTCCCATCCCGTTACCGCGCCCGATCCTGGCAGCCGCTGGCCCTTACGGGCCGCCGCCCGAAACTGGCTTGCGCGAAAGCGCCTTCGTTCATTGGCCCTTCTCGACGAATGAGATGGAGCGCGACGCCGGCAGCTATCAGGGGGTAGACCTGACGCGGTTGCCGCCGGTAGAATCCGCCCCATGGATCGTGCAAAACACCATATGTTTCAACGTCTTTTGGATTTCGTGGGCC
>NZ_JBPPND010000250.1:0-34871 GCF_051306395.1 Methyloceanibacter sp. | reverse complement strand
ACGGAAGGGATTGTGCATCGTCGGAGGCTAAGGAACCTCGCCAGGAGGCTCAAGCCAATTTACTCTGACAATGCCCATCAGAGGCATGGCCGACGGCTGTACCGTCGAGGACACCAACATCGAGATTGAGAACGGCGGCTACGAAGCCGACGACGTCATCTGCAAGGACGACAGCAGGTACGACGTTTATCTCGACAAGGACTTCAAGGTGACCAAGAAGGTCAAGGAAGACTAGTCGATCCGAGGCTTTCGAGAATTGACGCCCCGGCGCCGCGATGGATGGCCCGGGGCGTTCTTTTTTGCCCGGCAGGCCTTCAGTTGACAGAACCGGCCGCCCTTCTTATGGTCCGCCACAATTCGAGGGCGGCCTTCGCATGAGGCCGCCCGGACTCTTTTTAGACGAATGGATGGCGTGTCATGAAGATCAAGAATTCGCTGAGGTCCCTGCGTAAGCGCCATCGGAACTGCCGGGTGGTACGCCGCCGCGGCCGGCTCTACGTGATCAACAAGACCAACCGGCGCTTCAAGGCCCGCCAGGGCTAAGCCGCGGTTTGCCCGGGAGATCGTCTCCTGGGGCTCACGCATCGAATTGTTTTGACGGGGCCCGCGCGGGCCCCGTACCTTTTCCAGCATGTCCACGGTGAAAAGTCGGGCGAGCCTGTTACTCCTGGTTCTTGCGTTCGCGGCCTCGACGGCTGCGCCCGCCCTGGCCGCTCCCCCCGTGGTCCTCGCACAATATTTCGAGAGCTTGGGCGACGAGCCGGAAGACTCCGGCGACGTGCCGGCCTTGGACGATCCGGCGTTGGAAGGCTTGGACCTCCCGGGCTTAGGAGACATGGAGGGCGCCGAGCCGCACTTAAGGCCGGACATGAAGCCCGGCGCTGACGAGGGGGTGCCGCCGCAATCGGCGGAGGACACCAAGGGCAACAAGCTGGAATCCGGTGAGGTCCCGCCGCCTCTGGATCCCGCCGACCGGCCGAAGATGCTGGCCGAACTCTACGAGAAGCTCGGCGGCGCGCCCAATGCCAGCTCGGCCGAGTCCATCATGACTGCCATCGAGGAGCTTTGGGCCGTCTCGGGCAGCGATACGGTCGACCTTCTGATGAGCCGGGCCGCCCAATTCGCCAACGCGGCGGAAATCGATCTGTCTCTGGCTATTCTCGATGCCGTCGTGGACATCGCTCCGAACGAGGCGGAAGCCTGGTATTTGCGGGCGAAGGTGAACGTCCTGCAGGGCAAGCCCGAGCGCGCGCTGGCCGATCTCAGGCGGGCGCTCGATCTCGACGCCAAGCACTATCGGGCCATTACCGATCTCGGGCTCGTCCTCGAGCAGCTGGGCGCCAAGAAGGAGGCGCTGGAGGCCTATCGCCGGGCGCTGGCGGTCAATCCCTTCTTGGAAGATGCGCAGTCGGGCGTCGACGCGCTCAAGCGCGAGGTCGAAGGCCAGGACATCTAGCCTCGAAAGCCGCGACGCTATTCGTCGGTGCCTGCCTGGACCTCTGCAATGCGCAGCAGGTTGGTGGCGCCAGACTTACCCAACGGTACACCGGCGGAGATGATCACCTGCTGGCCGGGGAGCGCGAACTCCTCCTGATAGGCAATGCGGCAGGCCTTGGCGACCATGTCGTCGAGATTGCGCGGGTCGTCGGTCAGCACGCAATGAAGCCCCCAGACGATCGCCAGCTTGCGGCCGGTCGAAGGGATGGGCGTCAGCGCCAGGATCGGCTGTTGCGGCCGTTCGCGGGCGGCGCGCAGGCTCGTGGCGCCAGACGCGGTGTAGCAGACGATGGCCGCGAGATTGAGGGTCTCGGCCACGGTGCGGGCCGCCGCCGAGATGGCGTCCGCCCCGGTCGCTTGCGGGTCGATGCGCTGGGCGTGGATGATGGCGGCGTAGAGAGGATCGCGCTCCACCTCCATGGCGACACGGTCCATGGTGGCGACGGCATCGACCGGGTATTTGCCGACGGCCGACTCGGCGGACAGCATGACCGCGTCGGCGCCTTCGAACACGGCGGTAGCGACGTCGGATACCTCGGCCCGTGTCGGCACCGGCGCGTAGATCATCGATTCCAGCATCTGGGTGGCGACAACCACGGGCTTGCCCGCGTTGCGCGCCGCGCGGCTGATCTGCTTCTGGAGCCCCGGGACCTTCTCCACGGGCATCTCCACGCCGAGGTCGCCGCGTGCGACCATGATGCCGTCGGCGAGCTCGATGATCTCCTTGAGGTGGTTCACCGCGGACGGCTTTTCGATCTTGGCCATGATCGCGGTGCGGCCGCGCGACAGCTTGCGCGCCGCGGCGATGTCCTCGGGACGTTGCACGAAGGAGAGCGCGACCCACGCCACGCCGAGGGACATGGCGCATTCGATGTCGGCACGGTCCTTGTCGGTCACGGCGCCGAAGGGCAACACGGTGTCGGGCAGGCTGATGCCTTTGCGGCTGCCGAGCAGGCCGGAGGTCAGCACCTCGGCGTCGATGCGTACGTCGCTCGCCTCGACCACGCGCAGTTTCAGCTTGCCGTCGTCGAGGAGGAGCGTGTGGCCTTGCTCGACTGCTTCGAAGATTTCCGGATGGGGGAGTTGCACGCGGCCCAGGCCGCCAATGGCCTCGCGGCGGACGAAACTCAAGATGTCGCCCTTCGTCAGCCGCATGGAGCCGGAGTCGAGCTTGCCGATGCGCAGCTTTGGGCCTTGCAGGTCAACCAGGATGCCGATGGGCCGGGAGAATTCGGATTCGAGCTTGCGGACGATGGAGTGAACTTCGCGCAAGCCATCGTGGGTCGCGTGGCTCATGTTCACGCGAAACACGTCGGCCCCTGCTTCGAACAGGCGGCGCATCGTTTCTTCGTTGGTGGAGGCAGGACCGAGCGTAGCGACGATCTTGACTCGGCGATTTCGCCTCATTGGGACTTTGTTTCTTCACCTTCCGGATCGGTGAGACGGACGGTCCAGTCACGCTCCTCGCCGGTATCGACTTCGAAGAATCCGGTACGCTTGTGACCGCGCTTCTCGCAATCCTGCGTGTCGCGGATGGTGAAGGATTTGTCGTCCGTACACATGAAGAGGCCGCCGGCCCATTCGCCGCCGCGGTCGTAATCGACCGCGTGGATGTAGTAGTAGCGGCCGATCAGCACGCCCTTGAGCAGGGTTTCGCAGGTGTGGGAGGCGATGTTCCACCAACCCTCGCTCGCCCAGCCTTCGGTATCCTTGTAGCCGATCGACACCCCGACGCGGCTCGCTGTGGTGTTGCACAGCTTCAGGTCGGCATGGGCCTGCGTGACACCTGGCCCCACCATGACGCCAAGCGCCAAAAGAGCGGCGTAGACCCACCGATGGAGGGCCGGGATGTGGACTCCCGCCATGTTGCGGGTCTCGTGGGAAGCTGGCATCGGTCTCTCAAGCCTGAAGTCGCGGTTAATGAACCCCGAAACGTAGCATCGAATTGGTTGCATTTCTCTGACCGGCGAGCCTCCCTTATAAGGCCTGATCGGCCCTATAAACACCGTTCAAAATGCGAGGTAATTGCGTCGCAGCCTGGACTTTTCGGTCACTTCGTTGTTGTTGCGCGGCAGGCCCGCGCGGAGGCGCCCGGGGATCGTTTGAGGACTGCTCGGAAGGAGCTCGAGCCTGGACACGCTTGTAGAAGACGATTTAGGCGAAAAGCCATACCGGACCATCGGCGGGGATGTAAAGCTCGGTCTCCTGATCCTCTGCGATCATGCCCAGAACCGGATACCGGAGGAATACGGGTCGCTTGGGCTGAAATCCGAGGATCTGCACCGGCATATCGCCTTCGATCTGGGGGCGGAGGGGGTCGCGGCGGCGCTGGCCAAGATGCTGGGGGCCCCGGCCGTGCTCAGCCGTTTCTCCCGCCTGCTGATCGATCCCAATCGCGGGCTCGACGATCCCACGCTCATCATGCAGGTCGCCGATGGGCTCGTGGTCCCCGGCAATGTGGGGTTGAGCGCGGAGGACATCGAGGCGCGGCTCGACCGCTTTTACCGGCCCTATCATGCGGCGATCGACCGCGCGGTGGAGGCGGGCATCGCCGCCGGCAAGCCGCCGGTGATCTTGTCGGTGCACAGCTTCACGCAAGCCTGGAAAGGCGTTCCCCGGCCCTGGTCAGCGGCGGTGCTGTGGGACAAGGACCCGAGGCTGCCGCTTCCCTTGCTGAAGGCCTTGCACACCATTCCCGGTGCGGAGATCGGCGACAACGTGCCGTACACGGGCCAGCTCAAGGGCGACACGCTCTACCGGCACGCCACCTTGCGCGGACTCGCCCACGCCTTGGTCGAGGTGCGTCAGGACCTGATCTTGGCGGAGGAGGGGCAGGCGGAATGGGGCGCCCATCTGGCGCGCGTGCTCGCGGATGTGCTGCGCGCCGCGCCCGGCTTGCACCGCATAGAACATCACGGCTCCAACACGGGTGCCTACTGCGGAAAGGATCACGCACATGGATGAGACGACGAGGACCGAGATCGAGGCCGCCGCTTTTCGCCGGCTGGTCGAGCATTTGCGGGAGCGGACCGACGTCCAGAATATCGACTTGATGGAGCTCGCCGGCTTTTGCCGCAACTGCCTGTCGACCTGGTATCTGGAGGCGGCGGACGAACGCGGCGTGCCGCTGACCAAGGATGCGGCACGGGAGATCGTCTACGGCATGCCGTATGAGGACTGGAAGGCGAAATACCAGACCGAGCGGTCCTGAGCGGACCCGGAAAATCGTAGAAATATCAAATTATTAGACCTACCCCGGCGTCGAGCGCGCGCTGCGCCCTGCGGGGCTTTGGATAACCGGGATAAGCCTCGCGGGCGCCTTGCTGCGGTCCGCGATTCGGGCTCAAGCTCGCCCTTCATTGAACCATCACAAACGCCCGAGGAAACCCAACGTGCAGCTTCAGACATCAGCCAAAGATCAACTTCGTGCCTTCGTGTCTCGTATCGAGCGGCTGGAGGAAGAGAAAGCAGCGCTCGCCGCGGATTTGCGCGAGGTCTATGCGGAAGCCAAGGGCACCGGCTTCGACGTCAAGGCGCTGCGCAAGGTTATCAGCCTGCGCAAGCTGGACGAAAACAAGCGGCGGGAAGAGGACGCGGTACTCACCACCTACCTCCATGCGCTCGGCATGGACACCGATGCGGCGGAGTCAGAGGCGGCATAATACTTGGACGTGAACCAGCCAGGCTTCGACTTTATCGACATCGGCTGGCGGCTCTGTGCTGCCGTGGCGGTCGGCATGCTGATCGGCCTCAACCGGGATCTGTCTAACAAGCCGATCGGCATGCGGACGCTGGGCCTGGTATCGCTGGGCGCGGCGATCGTGGCCGTTTCGACCGTGCACTTCGGAAGTTTGGCAGATCATCCCGACGCGCTCAGCCGCGTGATTCAGGGGGTCATACAAGGCGTCATGGCGGGCATCGGCTTTATCGGCGCCGGCGTGATCTTGCGCGACACGAAGGAGAAGACCGTCAAGGGCCTCACCACCGCCGCGACCGTCTGGGTGACGGCGGCGCTCGGTATCGCCTGCGGGCTGGCCGCCTGGCAGATCGTGGTCCTGTCGGTGGTTCTTGCGGTGTTTCTGCTCGTGGGCGTGGCCTGGATCGAGGCGGCCTTCGATAAGACGGACGAGGGCGGATACGGCTAGAAACTAGCGAGTGCTCTGCGCCAGGCGGGTCGGACCCGGCTTTTCCATCTCGGCGTAGAGGCTTTTGACGGCGCCGCCGGAGAATTTCTGGACGCTGGCGAGGCCGCGATAGCCGGAGCTGCGGCGGAACTGGAAGGCCGTCGGGCTGTCCATCTCATTGAACAGATAGTCGATATCGCCCTGTTCGGGATGGCTCAGCGGCGCGATCTCCGCGTTGCGGGCGACGGACGTATCGGTCATAAGGCTTGCTGTCTCGAAGGGCACGTAGCTGAGCTCGTCCGGGTGATCGTCGTCGACCTCGGGCGCGCCAACAACGGCGGCGTTCTCATAGGCCGGAACCTTTGGCTGGGACGGCTCGGGGCTCAGGGCCGGCTGCGACCAAGGCAGACCGCCGCCGGCGCTGGCATAGGCGAAGCGCGGGGCCGCGGCCGGTGAGGCCTCCAAGTCGGCGCCGGCGGGCGCGAGCGCCATCGGGGCAGGCTGGTCCGGCGTGTACGACGCCAGGATCGGCTGCGGTACTTCCGTGGCGAGCGCCAGACGCGGCTTCGGCGTCGGCAAGGGCGCGACACTCGGGGCGGCTGAGGCGACCATGGTTCTGTTCACCAGCCCCTTGGCCAGAGCCAGCTCATAGTCCTTCTTGGTGATCGGTCTACCGTCGCTCGGGATGTAGGCCGTCTTGCCGTCGGGGAAGAGCGCGGCCAGTTCGAGGCGCGGCATGCGCGGCCACATCCGCACATTTCCGGTGTCCACATGGACGAAGGGAATGCCGGAGGTCGGGTAATAGCCGACACCGCCGACCTCTTGGACGAGCGCGGAAGCGCGCAGAGTCTTGACGGGCACGTCGGGGAAATGGATGTCCGCGGCCTTGCCCAGCGTATGTTGGCTCTTTTTCGCCTGGCCGCCACGCGTCTTACGAAGCATCGAGTTGGTCTCAGGCGAGCGGTAGCCGGAAATGAGGTGGATCGGCTGTGTTGAGCCGAGCTGGGTATGGATCTTCCAGATCAGATCGATCAACTCAGGATCCATCTTGATCTCTTCGTCGCGGCGCCAGTCGCGCATCGCATGGTTGAGCTTCTTGAGACCGTCCTCGTCGAACTTGCCGTCCCGCTTATACGTGACGGTGACGGTCTCTTTGGTGTGGATTTCGTAGAGGGAGAGGGTGCGGTTCTCGGCGAAAGCGGAGGCGGTCTGGCCCACGGCGAAGCCGGCGGCCATCAGCAGGAATCCGGCGCCAAGCATGACGCGGCGTGCACTACTCCCCCGGATGCGCATCCCCGACTTTCCGTATTTCCCTCGCCGGCCTTGTCAGCCAGCTTCCCCAGTGACACCAAGCCCTTAGGCTTATTCGTGCCTGCCGCCAGTGCGGCCTTTGAGCAACAGTATTTCGGTAAATTGAGCGAAAAACAAGGCGGACGAGTTAACCTTTACCCGCCAAATTCGGGCATGGTTAACAGGTCATCAGGGCGGAGCGGCGCTCCAATACCGAGATAACTTGAACTTCGCCGCCTAGAAGTTTGACAGCATCTCCGCGAACGGGTCGCCGCCCCTGGTCCGCTGACGCTGCGGGATCGACTGGGTCACGATCTGATCGTCGTGCTCCGCGAACTGCGTACGGCCGCCCAACAAGGCCGCGGACATGCGGGAATCGTGACCGTACAGGTCGCGGTAGTTCGTAATCGAGCCGTCCTCGTTCACCCGCAGGGTGAAATACGTCATGTAGACCGGAACCGGCCGGCCCAGGGCGACATGCTGATCGTAGGAGGTGTCCATTGCCGACTGGGTCCGCGCGCGGTTCCAGCCTTTGTCGTGCTCCATGATGATCGCCGCCAGCTGATCGGGGTTCTGCACGCGCATGCAGCCATGGCTCTCCGCGCGCACCTGATTGGCGAAGAGATGCTTTTGCGGCGTGTCGTGCATGTAGACGTCGTGCTTGTTCGGAAACATGAACTTGACCTTCCCGAGCACGTTGTGGGGCCCAGGCGGCTGATAGAGGTGCAGACTCCGGATATCGACGCGGTTCCAATCGACCGAGGCCGGATCGACCTCGCGGCCGCCATGTTTGATGCGGAGGTTCTGACGCTGGAAGATCTGCGTATTCCAGCCGCCACCGAAGAAGAAGCCGCCGGACGGCCGGACATAAGGCCGGATTTCCCCGACCTTGATGGAGTTGGGAACGTTCCAGTAAGGACCGAACACGACCGTTTTCATTTCGTTCGAGAAGACCGGCGTCGGGGTGTTGGGCTTGCCGACGACCACCCGTGTGGTGTGGATCGCCTCGTCATCCTTCACCACGCGCAGCGTGAATTCGGGGATGTTGACCGTGACATAGAAGCTGCCCTGGTCGGGCGGAAGCCAGCGGTAGCGCTCCATGTTCAGGAGGATCGCGTTGATCTGATCGGGGCTGCCCATATTGCGTAAGTGAGGCCGGTTCAAAAGGCGCCGCGTGCCCGGGCCGACCACGCCGTCAGGGGCGGTGTTGTGCTCCGCCTGAAACTGCTTAACGGCCTCCAGTACAGCCTCGTCGTAGAGCTCAGGGTTCGCGCCATCCGGCACGTCGAGACGGGTGCGCAGCAAGGCAACTTGCGGATCGGCCACGCCGAACTTGAGCAAAGGACCGCTGGGTATGTTGACCGCAACCTTCTCGGCTTCCGGTGCATCTTCGCCGCCGCCGCGCAGCTCGATCAGCTTTTTGCGCAACAGCGCGAATTGCGGGTGCTGCGGCTGGAAGCTCCGCAGATAGGCCGCCGGGTCCGAGCGGAACGAGATCGACTCGATCACCTCAAGCTGCTTCGGCAGAACCAGTGTTGGATCCAAGTTTTTCGTCAGGCGGCTTGGATTGATGCGGCCGCCGCGCGCGTCGTGCGCGTAGTCGAGAACGGCGTGGCTGATCTCGATCTCCGCAGCGGCGAGCTTGTCGGCGGCGTCCGAGGCGCTGGCATTGAAGCCCGTCATGTCCGGCAAGGCGTAGTCGGACGCGCGCAGGCCGTAATCGTCGGCTTTTTCGATCTCGGCGATCACCGCCTTGCCGCGGTCGGTCAGCCCCGTCTCGTCAACCCAGAGAAGCTTCTGCTCGGGTACGGAGTAGTACTCCACCAGAGCGCCCTTCTCGTCTTTCTTGAGCTCGGTGGTGGCGGTGAACTTCTCCGCAAGGCGCGTCTGCACGGCGATCCGGATCGCATCGGTGCGCGAAATCAGCGCCTGGGGCGCTTCTGGTTCGACAGCAAACGCCGGCGCGCTCAGAGGCGCGGCCAAAAGCAAGGTCAACGCAATGCCGTAGATAGGCCTCATGGATAGTCTGCTCCCTCTGGCCGAATTAGCCGATTCGTCGTGCCCGCCCGGACTTTAGTGCGAGCCTCCAGCAAATGGCCTTACCCCGGCGCGATTTAAACCTTCTCCGATCTCATTTTTCCCTGAGTGTGGCATTTTTGCCAATGACCTCAGGCTGTTCCGGTCTCTCTCCTAGTTGGGCCGCGCTTCGAGCCCGATCTCCCGCATTTTCCGGTAGAGGGTCGACCGGCCGATGCCTAGCCGCTTGGCGATCTCGGTCATGCGGCCGCGGTAGCGGCCGAAGGCGAGCCGGATCATGTCTGCTTCCACCGCTTCGAGAGAGCGGATGTCGCCACTGTCGCTCAGCGCCGCGATGCCCACGGAGTCCTTGCCGCCGTTGGCCGAGGGGACGTGGATCGTCGCGGGCGTGTCCGCGGACTGGCCAAGCATGACCGGGCCGTCGATGCGCGGCGTCAGATCCTTGGGCGCGGGCGCCGGCGGGACCGTCACGGCGTAGCCCTCGACATGGGCCGCGATCTGCGGGAACTCGTTCACGGTCAGCATCGGCGTGTCGGCGAGCACCACGGCGCGGAACACCGCATTCTCGAGCTGGCGGATATTGCCGGGCCAGGTGTAGCGCTGGAGCATGCCCGCGGTTTCGGCGTCGATACCGTCGATACGCTTGCCTTCCTCGGCGGCGAAGCGCGCCGTGAAATGGCGCACCAGCTCCGGCACGTCTTCCAGGCGTTCGCGCAAGGGCGGCACCCAGATGGGAAACACGTTCAGCCGGTAGTAGAGATCCTCGCGGAAGCGGCCTTCTTGCACGAGTGCGATCAGGTTTTGGTTGGTGGCCGAGATGAGCCGGAAGTCGACCTTGACCGGCTGCTTGCCGCCGACGGAGTCGATCTCGCCTTCCTGAAGCGCGCGCAGCAGCTTCACCTGGGCGTCGAGCGGCAACTCGCCGATCTCGTCGAGGAACAGCGTGCCGCCGTCGGCTTCCACGAACTTTCCGGGACGACGTTCCGCGGCGCCGGTGAAGGAGCCTTTCTCATGGCCGAATAGAATGCTCTCGACCAGATTCTCGGGGATGGCGCCGCAGTTCACGGTAATGAACGGCTTCATCCTGCGGGCGCTTTCGCCCTGGATGGCGCGGGCGATCAGCTCCTTGCCGACACCCGATTCGCCCTCGATGAGCACGGGAATGTTGGAGGTGGCGGCGCGCTTGCCGAGCTCTATGACCCTCTTCATGGCCTCGCTGCCGACGATGAGGTCGGAAAAGCCGAGCTCGCCGGAGGCGGTGGCTTTCATGCGGGTGATCTCGCCGGCCAGCGCCTCGATCCGGAGCGCGTTCTTGATGGAGACTTCGAGCCGTTCGGGGCTCACCGGCTTCACCACGAAATCGACGGCGCCGGCGCGCATGGCGGAGATGGCCGCATCGATGCTGCCATGGGCCGTCTGCACGATGGCGGGCGGCTTACGGGGCAGGGAGCGCATGGACGACAGGACGGCCATGCCGTCGGTGCCGGGCATCACCAGATCGAGAAGGATGAGGCAGATTTCGCCGGACTCATCGGCCCTCAGCGCGTCCAGGGCGGCGTCGCCGCCGTCGGCGGTGACCACGTTGTAACCGAACCGCTTGATGGTCTCTTCAAGAATACGACGTTGGGTGGGATCGTCATCGACGACCAGGACGCGCTTGGGCATGACGCAAATACTCACTGGTTACGCAAATACTAACGAGACAGAGGCGCCCCTTCAGGCGAACACTTGGCCCGTCGTGGACCCCTGCTGTGCCAAAACTGTGCAGTGGAAGGGTAAACATGTTCTTTATCGCGGTTCGATTTTGGGGAAGTTCTTGCTGAACCGTCATCTTGAGTGCCACAAGAAAGCACGCGTTTGGCCTTGCAGGCGCCCGCGCGTCTTCCCACACTAGGCGTTGCCACCGCTAACGAGGACATATCAATCGATGCTGCCCACCCTGTTTGCCCAGTTCCCCCACCCCGTGTTCGCCGCCAGTCATGCGGTGAAAGCCAAGGAAAAGCATGGCGTTAATATGGGGGCTGAGGCGCTTCCGGAGTGGAATCTGGGTGATCTTTATGACGCCCCCGAATCACCTGCGCTGAAAAAGGATCTGGAGACGGCCGAGCAGGCCGCGGAGGCCATGCATGAGCGTTACGCGGGCAAGCTCGCCGTGATGCTCGACGCCGGCGCCGGGGGCGAGGCCCTGACGCAGGCCGTGCGTGTGTATGAGTCCCTCAACGACGTGCTCGGGCGCGTCGTCTCCTATGCGAGCCTGCTCTACGCCGCCGACACCGCCGATCCCAAGCGGCAGAAATTCTTCGGCGACATCCAGGAGAAGATCACCGCGATCTCCTCCAAGCTGTTGTTCTTTCCGCTGGAGCTGAACCGGCTCGACGACGTGGCGCTCGACAAGGCGATGACGGGGCCCGCGCTCGGCCATTACCGGCCGTGGCTCGAGGATCTGCGCAAGGAAAAGCCGTATCAGCTCGAGGACAGGCTGGAGCAGCTGTTCCACGAGAAGGCGGTGAGCGGGCGGGGCGCCTGGGACCGCCTGTTCAACGAGACCATGACGGCGCTGCGCTTCGAGGTGGACGGCAAGACGCTCAGTCTGGAGCCCACGCTCAATCTCTTGCTCGACGCGGACGAGAAGAAGCGCAAGCACGCCGCCAAGGCGCTGGGCAAGGTGTTCAAGGACAATGTCCGGCTGTTCACGCTGATCACCAACACGCTCGCCAAGGACAAAGAAATCTCCGACCGCTGGCGGGGCTTCGAGGACGTCGCCGACAGCCGGCACTTGGCGAACCGTGTCGAGCGCGACGTCGTTGATGCGCTGGTCGCGGCGGTGCGCGACGCCTATCCGCGCCTGTCGCACCGCTACTACGCCATGAAGGCGAAATGGCTCGGCAAGAAGAGGCTGATGTATTGGGACCGCAACGCGCCGTTGCCGGAAGAGCCCAAGCAGGTGATCGGCTGGGACAAGGCGCAGGAGACGGTGCTCACGGCTTACGGCAATTTCTCGCCGCGCATGGCGGACATCGCCGGCCGGTTCTTCGCCGAAGGCTGGATCGACGCGCCGGTGCGCGAAGGAAAGCAGCAAGGCGCTTTTTCGCATCCTACGGTGCCGAGCGCGCATCCCTATATCCTGCTCAACTATCAGGGCAAGCCGCGGGACGTGATGACGCTCGCGCACGAGCTCGGCCACGGCGTGCACCAGGTGCTCGCCAACAAGCAGGGCCCGCTGATGGCGCCGACGCCGCTGACGCTCGCCGAGACCGCGAGCGTGTTCGGCGAGATGCTGACCTTCAAGAAGCTGCTCGACCAGGCGCCGAGCAAGCGCGAGCGGAGAGCCCTGTTAGCCGCCAAGGTGGAAGATATGCTCAACACCGTGGTTCGGCAGATCGCCTTCTACAGTTTCGAGCGCAAGGTCCACGCCGAGCGGCGCGAGGGCGAGCTCACGTCGGAGCGGCTCGGCGAGATTTGGATGGACGTGCAGCGCGAGAGCCTCGGCCCGGCGATCGAGCTCAAGCCCGAATACGAGACATTCTGGGCCTACATCCCGCACTTCATTCATGCGCCGTTTTATGTCTACGCCTACGCTTTCGGCGACTGCCTGGTGAACTCGCTCTACGCGGTCTACGAGAAGGCGGATGCGGGCTTCGCCGAGCGCTATCTCGACATGCTGGCCGCCGGCGGCACCAAGCATCACAAGGAACTTCTGAAGCCGTTTGGGCTCGATGCTTCTGAGCCGCACTTCTGGTCCATGGGGCTCAAGGTGATCGAAGGGCTGATCGACGAGCTGGAAGCCATGGACGGCAAGGTCTGAGTTCTTGAGCCTAAGCCCCGCTTGAGGATCGCTGTCCGTTGTACGGTCTGTAAAACTTTGTTATACAGACCGTACAACGGAGGTCCGCATGAAGATCGAAATCAAAAAAATCGGGAATTCGACCGGCCTAATCCTGCCGAAGGAGCTTCTTGCGAAGCTCCAACTCAAGCAGGGTGACAGCTTGTTCGTGACGGAGCTTGCAGAGGGCGGACTTAAGCTTGTCCGGCACGACCCAAACTTCGAGCGCGGCATGGAAGTCGCTCGCAAGGCCATGGGGACCTATCGGAACGCGCTCCGTGAGCTTGCCAAGTGACCGAGCCTATTTGGCTTTCCGTCGATCTTGTCCTCGCCATCCATGACGAACAACTGCGCGAGTTCGGGGGGCCTTCAGGTCTTCGCGACCGGGGGCTGCTGGAATCGGCCCTCGCGCGGCCCCTGAACAAATATGCTTATGGCAACGATGACCTGGCGGCTCTTGCGGCCGCGTATGGTTTTGGGCTCGCTCGGAACCATGCGTTTGTCGATGGTAACAAGCGCATCGCATTCCTCTCCATCATCACCTTTCTCGGTCTCAACGAGATTGAGTTCGTGGTGCCGGAGGCTGAAGCCGTCGTCGTCATGTTGGAGGTGGCCTCGGGCGACATTGACGAGGAAAATTTGACGCGCTGGATTAGAGATAATTGGCCTGAAGGGAGTTAGGCCCAATGTCGCAAGTTTCGCTGGTCCCCATTCTCCTCTGGGTCGCGGCGCTTGTGTGCTGGGGCGTGGCCGTTTTGCGCGGGCCCCGTCCGATCCTCCAGGCGTTCGTCATCGATCGGCTGTTGCGCTACCTATTCATCTTCCCGCTGGGGCTGCTGGGCTTATGGGCCTTTGCCGGCCATGTGTTTTTTCCAGAGCGCGCCGCCGCCGATATCGGCTGGAGCCCGAGCCCGTTCCAGTTCGAAGTGGGCTACGCCAATCTCGGGCTGGGGCTGGCGAGCCTCTATGCCGCTTTCACCACGTTCTATGCGCGTGTGGCGGTCGCCATTGCCGCGTCGTGCTTTTTGATCGGCGCCGGCATCGGGCATGTGCACGACATCGTCACTTACGGCAACCTGACCTCGGGCAATGCCGGACCGATCCTGGTCACCGACTTCCTCACGCCGATGGCGGTGCTGGCGCTCTTGCTGGTCGCCGCCCGGCGCCCACGGCCCATATCGCCCGACACGCTCGCGCTCGAAGCCGAGGCCGAAGTGGCGCGGCGCGCCATGCGCTCCTACCGGGAAGCGCTCAAAAAGTTCGTGAAGGAATGACGCTCTAGTGGCGGGCGAAAACCTCGGTGGTGCCATCCTTCTTCACGAGCAGCACGTCGTAGGGTTCCGTCTTTCCATCCGGCTGCTCCATGCCCGGTGAGCCGATCGGCATGTTGGGCACGGTGAGACCAATGGCATCCGGACGCTCTTCGAGCAGCTTCTTGATGTCGGCGGCGGGGACATGCCCCTAGACGGCGTAGCCGTCGATCAGGCCAGTATGGCACGAGGCGAGCTTCTCCTCGATGCCGGCTTGGCGCCTGATACGGTCGAGCATCGCAGGCGAGGTGTTCTTGGCTTTCACTTCGAAGCCGTTCGCTTCGAGATGCTCCACCCATTTGCCGCAGCAGCCGCAAGTGGGCGACTTCCACACTTCGATTGCAGGGGCGCCGTCCGTCGCGGCGAATGCGGGGGAGGTCACCAGAACGGCGAGGCAAAAGGCAAAGACGGTGCGCAAGACCATGGAGGTTCTCCACATGGGGGGATCGTTGACCGGACTCTACTCGATCAGGGCGATGTCCGCGATCACAGGCCGGTGATCCGAATCGAGCCTCGGACCGACACGGATCGCGATGTTGGCGAAGTGCGCCGTGGTGAAGACATTGTCGATCGGCACCAGCGGCAGAAGCGGCACACTACGCCAGCGCACGGGCCAGGTCGGGTAGAATGTGTTGAGACGGCCGAGCCCGGTCGCCTTGGTGAAGGTCTTCAGCTTGACCGTCCACGGCGCCATGTTGAAATCGCCCGCCACGATCAAGGGCCCGGTCCTCTCCTGCACGAAGGTGGTCAGAGCCACGATGTCGGCCTCTTGCAAATCCGCATAGAAGGGCCGCGCCAGATGCACGCCGGCAAGCTCGACCGGCGTCCCGTTCACGTCGAGCCGCACCCAGCGGATGATGAGCGACATCCAGAACGGCTGGCCGCCGCGGTCGACGCGGCCGTCGGCCACAATCGGATGCTTCGACAGAATAGCGAGCCCGTTATCGCCGACGCGATAGGGATACTGCGCGGCTAGACTCTCGAGGAAGTTTTTGTGATGCCCGCGCACCTCTTCGAGCACCACCGCGTCCGCTTTCGTCTCGGCGAGAAATGCCGCGACCTGGTCCAGATGGTGGTCGTTGCGGCCCCAGAGATTGAAGGTCGCCACGCGCAGGAACCGCGCCGCGCCGTCCGGCGCTTGCGGGGCGGCGCCCGAGAGGCCCGAAAGCAGCAAGGCGAAGGTGACCGCCATGAAGGCGGCGGCGGCGGCGATCAGCGTCCGATTTCGTACGGCGAAGGCAAGCGCCAGCAGCGCGATCCCGCCTACGGCAAGGACGGGGAGGCCGTTATTGACGATGTCGAGGGCCGGATACCAGCGTGCCAGCACGCCGAGCGTGAGCAGGGTTGCGCCGAGAATGAGGCCGGCGATTACGGCCGCCTTCAAAACTTTGAACATTGGTGGAGAACTAACCTTGGCGAAAGGATCGGCATCGTGCGCAGCGCGTTCCTATATGTGGGAAGACTTACCCGGGCATGAAGGGCTTTGCACCTCCCTATGAGCGACACCTCCGAGGGCGACAGCGAGAAAAACAGGTTCAGCGCCCGCGCCAAGCGCTATGGGCGCGTTGGCGCCAATGTGGGCGGGGTCGCCGCGCGCATCGCCGGGCGCCGCCTGTTCGGCCTCGATCCCGAGAAGGATAAGGACGCCGCCGCGCTTGCCGCCGCGCTGGGCGGGCTCAAAGGTCCGATCATGAAGGTGGCGCAGCTTCTCGCCACCATCCCGGAGGCACTTCCGGCCGAGTATGCCGCCGAGCTCGGCCAGCTTCAGAGCCAGGCGCCACCCATGGGCTGGGCCTTCGTGCGCCGGCGCATGGCGGCCGAGCTTGGGCCGGACTGGGAGCCGAAATTCGCGAACTTCGAGCACGCGGCCGCGGCGTCGGCCTCACTCGGTCAGGTTCACCGCGCTGTCGCCCATGACGGGCGCGCGCTCGCGGTGAAGCTGCAATACCCGGACATGCAGTCCGCCGTGGAGGCGGATCTCGCGCAGCTCGGCATGCTGTTCTCCATCCATCGCCGCATGCGGCCCGCGATCGAGACTTCGGAGATGCTGAAAGAGATCTCGGCGCGCTTGCGCGAGGAGCTAGACTACGCGCTCGAGGCCAAACACACGCGGCTTTACGGGCTGATCTTCGCGGACGATTCCATGATCCGCGTGCCCGACGTACTGCCGGAGCTGTCGACCAAGCGGCTGCTCACCATGACCTGGCTCGATGGCCGGCCTCTCCTCGACTACACGGACCGCCCGCTAGAAGAGCGCAATCAAATCGCGCGCGCCATGTTCCGCGCCTGGTGGTTTCCGTTCAGCCAATACGGGGTGATCCACGGCGACCCGCATCTCGGCAACTACACGGTGTTCGAAGACGAGGGAGGCAAGGCGGCCGGCATCAATCTGCTCGACTATGGCTGCATGCGCACCTTCGCGCCGAAATTCATCCAGGGCGTGATCGATCTCTATCATGGACTGCTCAACAACGACCGTGCGTTGATCGTGCACGCTTACGAGACGTGGGGCTTCGACGGGCTCTCCAACGAGTTGATCGACATTCTGAATATCTGGGCGAAGTTCATCTACGGGCCTATGCTCGAGGACCGCGTGCGCACTATCGCCGAATACGTGAAGCCGGGCGCCTATGGCCGCCAGGAGGCCTTCAAGGTGCATCAAGGCTTGCGGGAGAAGGGGCCGGTGACGGTGCCGCGCGAGTTCGTGTTCATGGACCGCGCCGCGATCGGGCTCGGCGGCGTGTTCCTGCATCTCAACGCCGAGCTGAACTTCTACCGCCTGTTCAACGAGGCGATCGCCGGCGCGGACTTGGCCGACGTGACGCGGCGCCAGCACGAGACCTTCGTTAAAACCGGCGTACCGTTACCGGAAGGGGCTGCCAAACAAGGGTTGTGATCGCCGCTCACTTCGCCGAGGATTCGCAAAGAACCTTGCGAATCTATCGAGAGGAGGGGCTGACGATGGATTGGCTCATCAACGACGCGTTGCCGGTGCTGGCGCGGATTTTCATCGTCTGGATTTTCCCGTTCAGCTTTCTCGACAAAGTCATCAACTGGGACAACGCTTTAAAGCAAGCGAAGTCGGGTTGGCTGCCCGGCGGGCCGGTGCTGCTGATTCTGGCGATGGCGGTGGAGCTTTTGACGCCGCCGATGATCGTGTTCGGCTTTTATGACGGCATCGCCGCGTTCATTCTCGCCGGCTATTGTGCCGTCACCGGCATCGTCTATCACAATTTCTGGGCCTATCCGCGCTTCTGGAAACCCGAGAGCGAGGGCTATCCGCATATCTGGGACTTCTTCAAGAACTTCGGTCTCGTCGGCGGATTGATCTACGTGATGTATGCGAGCGGGTTCATTCAGGCGGTGGGCGGCGACATCGGGAAGGTTTCCGCGCTGACGCAGCCAGCAGCCGCCATGATGGGAGTCCAATGACGGTCAATCCCGAGATTTCTTATTGGCATTTGTGGACGGGCGACGATGGAGCCACGCATCAAACCCGCTGCGAGCTGACATCGTTCGCGTGGCAGAGCATGGGGGGCAAGGCGGCGTCCCAATGGAACGACCATCTGCTCTCGGGCGAGACCAATCTTCTCTTCAGCATCCTGCCGGTGGGCTTCAATGGCGACTGGCACGAGAACCCGAAGCCGCAATGGATCTCGGTGTTGTCGGGACGCTGGTTCGTGGAGTCCACGGACGGCACCCGGGTGGAGATGGGGCTCGGCGATCTCGCCTTCGGCGGCGATCAGAACGCCAAGGAAGATGCGCAAGGCCGTGTTGGTCATAAGTCGGGAACGGTCGGCGACGAGCCCTGCTCGCTGATGATCGTGCAGCTCGATCCGGAAAAATGGGCCGGCGCCAAGCCAGGCGCGTTCAAGTAGCGGAAAGCGCAAGGACAATGCGCGCGAAGACAGTGCGCAAGAGGACAGTGCGATGCCCGTGACCCAACTCATCCGCGTGAGCATCACGGTCGCGGACCTGCCGGACGCGTGCGCCTTCTACCGGGATGTCCTGGGGCTCGACGTAGGCCCTGAACAGACGCTTCACGATCCGGCCTGGAACACGCTGCTCGGCCTTGCGCAAGGCACCACCGCGCGCGCGGCCTCGATCAAGCTCAGGGACCATGAGATCAAGCTGGTGGCGTTCGATCCGCCGGGCGCGCCATACCCCACGATGCGAGCCTCGAACGATCAATGGTTCGAGCACGTGGCGCTCGTCACAGGCGACATCACGGCGGTGTGGACGCGGCTCGAACGCGGCAGGCCGGGCATCGTCACCAAGGGCGAGCCGGTGCTCCTTCCGCCCAATACCGGCGGCGTCACCGCCTTCAAGTTCCGCGATCCGGAAGGGCACCCGCTGGAGCTGATCTCTTTTCCCAAAGGTGTCGGCGACCCTCAGTGGCAACGGGGTGGGGCGGGAATTCGCGGCTACGACCACACGGCGATCTCCATCATGGATGTGGACCGCAGCCTCGCCTTCTACCAAGGGCTTCTTGGTTTCAAGATCGGCGGCCGCTCGCTGAACGAGGGGCCCGAGCAGGATCGCCTCGACGGGCTTTCCGGATGCCAGGTGGATGTGGTGCCGCTGCAGCCCACGGCCGCGCCGACGCCCCATTTGGAGCTTTTGCACTATCGGACGCCGCCGGGGCGGACCTCCACGGCGCCGGTGAAGGCCAATGACGTGGCCGCGGCGCGCCAGGTCCACCAAGTGGACGATCTCGATGGCCTGGCGGGGCGGCTTCAGGAAGCGGGCGTCGTCTTCGTCTCGCCGGGGGTCGTAAGCCTGAAGAATGGCGGGAAAGCCGCGGCGATCCGGGACCCTGACGGCCATATGATCGTGCTCTTGGGCTGAGCGAGGGGCCTGGGTGGTACTTTTTGATAGGGCCAGCAATTATTGCGGGACGCGCCGGATTTTGCTATCTCGCGGAGGCGCGCGAAGCCGCCGCCAAGCACAAAGATACGACCGGGGGTAGTTGAATGCATATCGATCCCAAAGAGGGCCATCCCGACATGGACTATGCCGAGCACATGGCCTCTTACAAATTGTTCTGTAAGTTGTCCTTGTGGACGATTGTCATCGCCGTGGCGATCGTGGCGGCCATGGGCTACTTCCTGACCTAGTCCGAGCTCGTGCTCACGGCGAACCACCCGTTCGCTCACCTCGAATCCAGACAACCCACGGAAGGCCATTGGCCGGTTAGCGGGCCAGTGTGTCAGACGGAGCCACGATGATTTCGATTGGCGTGCCCGCAGAAGGCAAGGACGAGCCGCGGATCGGGCTCAGCCCCGAGACGGCGAAGAAGCTGGTCAAGGCCGGGGCCAAGGTCACCGTGCGCTCTGGCGCGGGGCTCAGGTCCCATTTCTCCGATCAGGATTACAAGGAAGCCGGCGCCACCATCGCCAAGACCGACGCGGAGGCCGTCTCGGGCGCCGACGTCGTGTTCACGGTGCGGCGTCCGCCGCTCGCGCTCGCCAAGGCGATGAAGAAAGGCGCGGCGCTGGTCGGCATGCTCGATCCGTTCTCCGACGCCGAAGGGCTCGACGCGCTGGCCAAGACCGGCGTGACATTGTTCGCCATGGAGCTCATGCCGCGCATCACCCGCGCGCAGAGCATGGACGTGCTGTCCTCGCAATCGAACCTCGCCGGCTACAAGGCGGTGGTCGATGCGGCCGCCGCGTTCGAGAGGGCGCTGCCGATGATGATGACGCCCGCGGGCACGGTGCCTGCGGCGAGAGTCTTCATCATGGGCGTCGGCGTCGCGGGGCTTCAGGCGATCGCCACCGCGCGCCGCCTCGGCGGCATCGTCACCGCCACCGATGTGCGTCCCGCCGTGAAGGAGCAGGTGGCGTCGCTCGGCGCCAAGTTCATCGCGGTCGAGGACGAAGAGTTCAAACAGGCGGAGACGGCGGGCGGCTACGCCAAGGAAATGTCCGACGCCTACAAGAAGAAGCAGGCGGAACTGATCGCCGAGCACGTCAAGAACCAGGACATCGTCATCACCACGGCGCTGATCCCCGGGCGCCCCGCGCCGAAGCTCATCTCCAAGGCAATGATCGAGAGCATGCGGCCCGGCTCCATCATCGTGGATCTCGCCGCGGAGCGGGGCGGCAACGCGGAGCTGACCAAGCCGGGCGAGATCGCCGAGCACAAGGGCGTGCGGATCTTCGGCCTGCTCAATCTGCCCGGTCGGGTGCCGGTCAACGCCTCCAGCCTTTATGCGCGCAATCTTCAGGCCTTCATCGATCCGTTCATCGACAAGGATAAGAAGACGCTCGCCATCGATTGGGAAGACGAACTGGCCAAGGGCACCGGCATTGCCCGCGACGGCGCCATCGTCAACGAGACGATCGCCGAGCGCTTAGGTGCGAAGAGCGCCACGCCCGCCCGCGCCGCGGGCACAGCAACGAAAGCCGCACCGGCGAAGTCCAGAACCAATGGCGGGGCGAAGGCTCCGGCCAAGAAGCCGGGAAGCACGCGCCAGCCCAAGGGAGGCAAGACCACATGACGAAGCGGACCCTTTATACGGGCCTCGTCCTGCTCGCGCTGGCCATGCTGTCAGACGCAGGCTGGATGGGTGCGGCCCACGCGGCCGAGGCGGGCGCCGAAGGCGGCCACGACTTTATCTCTCAATTCTCGATCTTCGTGCTTGCCGTGTTCGTCGGCTACTACGTGGTGTGGAGCGTAACGCCTGCGCTGCATACGCCGCTGATGTCGGTGACCAACGCCATCTCGTCCGTGATCGTGGTTGGCGCGCTACTCGCCGTCGCGATCGAGGCGGCCGACGCGGTGGGCTCCTCCGGACACGTCATCGCCAAGGTCTTGGGCCTCGTCGCCTTGGTCCTGGCCAGCGTCAATATCTTCGGTGGCTTCCTCGTCACCCAACGCATGCTGGCGATGTACCGGCGCAAGGATCGCTAACATGTCCGGTGAATTCGTCCCGCTGCTCTATCTCGTCTCCGGCGTCCTGTTCATCCTGGCGCTGCGCGGGCTCTCGTCGCCCGAGACCTCGCGTCAGGGCAACTATATGGGCATGGCCGGCATGGCCATCGCGGTGGTCACCACGCTTGCCGTGGCGCGCCCCGAGACGGGCCTCTCCTGGGCCATGATCGTCGGCGGTATCGCCGTCGGCGGCAGCACCGGCGCCGTCATCGCGCGGCGCATCCCCATGACGGCGATGCCCGAGCTCGTCGCCGCGTTCCATTCGCTGGTCGGTATGGCCGCAGTGCTGGTGGCGGCTGCCGCCTTCTATGCGCCCGAGGCCTTCGGCATCGGTGCGCCGGGCGCCATCCGCGTGGCGAGCCTGATCGAGATGTCGCTCGGTGCGGCCATCGGCGCCATTACCTTCACGGGCTCCGTCATCGCTTTCGCCAAGCTGTCGGGCCGCATGTCGGGTGCGCCGATCATGCTGCCGGCACGGCATCTCATCAACATCGTGCTGGCGGTCTGGCTCGTGACTTGCGTTGCGCTGTTCTGCCAGGAGCAGACGCCGGTCTATTTCTGGGCGATCGTGACGCTGTCGCTGCTGCTCGGCGTGCTGATCATTATTCCCATCGGCGGCGCCGACATGCCTGTCGTCATCTCCATGCTGAACTCTTATTCGGGATGGGCGGCCGCGGGCATCGGCTTCACCCTCGGCAACACGGCGCTGATCGTCACCGGCGCGCTGGTCGGCTCGGCCGGCGCGATCCTGTCCTATATCATGTGCAAGGGCATGAACCGCTCCTTCATCAGCGTCATTCTCGGCGGGTTTGGCGGCGAGACGGCAGGTCCGGCCGCCGGCGGCGAGCAGAAGCCGGTGAAGCTCGGTTCGGCCGAGGATGCCGCCTTCTTGATGAAGAATGCGAGCAGGGTCATCATCGTGCCGGGCTACGGCATGGCGGTGGCGCAAGCCCAGCATGCCTTGCGCGAGATGGCGGAAGGGCTGAAAAACGCCGGCGTCGAGGTCAAGTACGCCATTCACCCGGTGGCGGGCCGCATGCCGGGCCACATGAACGTGCTGCTGGCGGAAGCGAACGTCCCGTACGACGAGGTGTTCGAACTCGAAGACATCAATAGCGAGTTTCCGCAAACCGACGTCGTCTACATCATCGGTGCCAACGACGTGGTGAACCCGGCCGCGGAAGACGATCCGTCCTCGCCGATCTACGGCATGCCCGTGCTGCAGGTCTGGAAAGCCGGCACGGTGCTCTTCAACAAGCGCTCGCTCGCGACCGGCTATGCGGGCATCGACAATCCGGTGTTCTATCGCGACAACACCATGATGGTGCTGGGCGATGCGAAGAAGATGACGGAAGAGATCGCCAAGGCGCTGTAGATTTCTGACAGCGCCAGGCGTTCAAGGGTTCCAGCCGCCGCTGCCATAGGGCTTCGTGATGACCTCCAGCAGATGGCCGTTCAACTCCTCGAAGTAGACTCCGCGACCGCCGTCGTGATGATTGATTTCCCCCTCCTGAGTTTGGCCGGGATCAGCCCAGAACTTTAGCTGCCGCTCGCGGATGCGGCCGAAGATGTCGTCGAACTCGGCTTCGCTGACCAGGAAGGCGTAGTGCTGGCGCTTAATGTCGCCGTCGACGTTCATGTAGTCGAGGTTCACCTCGTTCTCGGTGGCGACGACAGCAAACGGCCCCCAGCTCGCCGGGGCAGGCAGGCCGAGCATCTCGGTCAGGAAGGCCGCCGATGCGTCCTTGTCTCTCGCTGCCAGGATGGTGTGGTTGAGTTGGACCGCCATGACCCCATGATGATTGCCCTCGGCGACGGCAAGAAGATGACGGAAGAGATCGCCAAGGCGCCGGAGTGCGCGCGCGGCAAATCCGCCGCGTGGTTAACAATCTCAAAGTGAACGAAGAATTGCCAAAGTCGGACTGAGAATCGCCTGACTCCGGCTCCAATCAACTCTTACAGCGCACAGGCCCCGATGTTTCGGGCGTGGGTCGTCACCCTCTTGTGGTTATTGACAATCGAGACGGCCTCGCCATTTAGCAGGGAGTTAAACTTCCTGGGGTTGATTTTTCCGCTAAGTTTGCCGACCGAGGCTCTCTAAGACTGCGGCAGAGGCGTCGGCTTCGAATGTTTGCTGGGATGAACGGACCGTTCAACCGTCGTTCATACCGGACGCGTAATCTAGAGGCCGATTAAAAACAAAAAAGCAGAGAGGCATTGCCGGGTCCATGTTGAACCTTCTCCTGTCACTTGTAGGAATCTTCGCGCTGTTTTGCATCGTGGCGCGACTGCTTCACCGTTATTTCGTGTATGTGCCGGATCCGAGACGGGTCTCCCCCAAAGACGCAGGTCTCGCGAACGTCGAGGAGGTCGTGTTCAAGGCGACCGACGGTACGCGGCTCATCGCCTGGTATCGGCCCGCGAAGCCCGGCAAGCCGACGCTTCTCTATTTCCAGGGCAATTACGGCAATGCCGCCGACCGCGCGGGCAAGATCAAGGCCATCGGCGCGGACGGTTATGGCGTGTTCATGCTCAACTACCGGCGCTATGGCGGCTCGGGCGGCCGTCCGACCGAGAAGCGCGTCACCGCGGACGCGGTGAGCGCCTACGACTATCTGCGCGGTCTCGGCGTTGCCCCGCACGACATCGCGTTCTATGGCGAGTCGCTCGGCACTGCGGTTGCTACGCGGCTTTGCTTGCAGCGCGAAGCGCAAGCGCTCGTGCTCGAGGCGCCGTTCACCTCGGTGGTCGATGTCGGTCTGCTGATGTGGCCGCTCCTGCCGTTAAATCTCATCATGGTCGATCAGTACCGCACCATCGATCGAATCGGTCAGGTCAAGGTGCCGCTGTTCATCATCCATGGCGGCCGGGACAATGTCATCCCGCTCGATCAGGCGCGGCGCGTATTGCATGCAGCCAATGAGCCGAAGACGCTCAGCCTGGTGCCGCGGGCCGGTCACAACGATCTGTTCGAGCAGGGCGCCTGGGCGCGCGTGCGTGCGTTCCTTGAAACGCTTCAGGTGGAGCCTGCCGTGGAGAAGCCTGCCGCGCGCGCCGGCCGTCCGGTCGAGCTCGCGGCGGCGGCCGACGCCGACCGCTAGCGGCGCGTTCCAAACGCAACAAAGCCGGGAAGGACATTCCCGGCTTTAGCAGCGCTAAATCTTATGACGTGAAACTTAGCGGCGGCCGCGCGGCTTGGGGGCGATGCCGGCCTCGCGCTGGGCCTTCTTGCGAGCGAGCTTGCGGGCGCGGCGAATGGCCTCGGCCTTCTCGCGGGCACGCTTCTCCGAAGGCTTCTCGTAATAATTACGGAGCTTCATCTCGCGGAAGATGCCCTCGCGCTGCATCTTCTTCTTCAGGGCCCGAAGGGCCTGATCGACATTGTTATCGCGAACGACGACTTGCACGCGTCTTAAATCTCCGAGTTGGCCGTTGGTTTTGGGATAGGAGCGGGGCCAAAAATGACCCTGGCCAGAACCGGCCTGGGTCCCGCATCCGGGGCTGATCTAGCAAAACGGCCGTTGATTGTCCAGACCGGGCGGCAAAGTTCTAGAAAGTTCTAATCCGAGGTCATCGGCTTGACGCGGGTGACATGGCCCATCTTGCGGCCCGGGCGGGCTTCCGCCTTGCCATAGAGGTGCACGGCCGTGCCGGGTTCGGCGGCAAGCCGGGCCCAATCGTCCACTTCGGCGCCGATCAGATTGGTCATCGCCGCGTCGCTGTGGCGGCCCACGTCCCCCAGCGGCCAGCCGCAAATCGCCCGCACGTGGTTCTCGAACTGGCTCACTAGGCAGGCATCGAGGGTCCAGTGCCCGGAATTGTGCACCCGCGGGGCGATCTCATTGACCACCAGATGGGGGGTCTCGCCGCCGCGTTCGAACAGCTCCACGCACAGCACACCCACATGGCCCAAGCTTTGCGCGATTTGGCCTGCGATCCTCCGGGCCTCGTACTCGGTCGTGCCCGAGATCCCGGCCGCGACCCGGCTCGTGGCCAGAATGCCGCCTCGATGCACGTTCTCGACCACGTCGTAGAAGCGCGTTTCGCCGTCTTGGCCGCGCACGGCGACGACCGAGAGCTCGCGCTCGAAGGCGACCATGCCTTCCAGCACCGCGGGGGCTTCGCCGATGGCCTCCCAGGCGGTCTCGGCCTCGCATAGGGTATGGATCGGCACCTGCCCCTTGCCGTCATAGCCGAAGCGCCGCGTCTTGAGCAGGGCAGGGGTCTTCACCCGGGCAAGTCCCTCCTTGAGGTCGCCGAGACTGTCCACGGCGGCGTAGGGCGCGACCGCGATGCCGAGCGCGCTCACGAAGTCTTTCTCGACCAGCCTGTCTTGAGCCACTTCGAAGGATTTCGGCGGCGGATAGACATGCGATTCGCGGCCGGCGATTTCCAAGGCCTTCGCCGGGATATTCTCGAACTCGCAGGTGACGACGCCGACACTCTTGGCAAAGCGCGCAAGCGCCTCAGGGTCGTCATAGGCGCCGACGGTCGTTTCCGCGGCGACGTCGAAGGCCGGGGCGCCGGGCTCGTCATTATAGATGTGAGTCTTGAGGCCCAGCCGGCACGCGGCGACCGAGAGCATGCGGCCGAGCTGGCCGCCGCCTAGAATGCCGATGGTGCTGCCCGGCGGGAGCGGCGCGTTAGCCATCGTCCTCAACCGTCTCGCCGATCGAAGCGGTCTGCTCGGCGCGCCAGGCGGCAAGCCGTGCGGTGAGGCTCTCATCGGCGAGCGCGAGGATGCCGGCGGCGAGTAGGCCGGCATTGGTGGCGCCGGCCTTGCCGATGGCCAGCGTGCCGACGGGCACGCCTGCCGGCATCTGGGCGATGGACAGGAGGCTGTCGAGGCCTTTGAGGGCTTTGCTCTCAATGGGCACGCCGAGCACCGGCAGCTCCGTCATGGAGGCCGTCATGCCGGGTAGATGCGCGGCGCCCCCGGCGCCCGCGATGATCACTTTCAGCCCGCGCTCTCGCGCGCTCGAGGCGTACTCGTAGAGCCGGTTCGGGGTGCGATGGGCCGAGACCACCTTGGTCTCGTAGGGCACGTGCAGCGTGTCGAGCACGTCCGCGGCCGCCTTCAGCGTGGGCCAGTCCGAACGGCTACCCATGATGATGCCGACGGCCGGGTTCGCATCGCTGGTGCTTTCGCTCATGGAAGGGATCTGGCCGGAAAAGGCCGGTTCGAGGAAAGCGCGCGATTATAGGGACGCGCCCTTGCTTGGCAAGGCACGTCTCGGGCTTGTCCCCCTTGCGATTTCTGCGCGATTCGGCTGCCTTAGGGCCTCGATGCCGCCCCACGAGGACCTCATGCCCCAAGACCCGTCCCAAGACCCGCCTGAAGAACCGCCTGCCTCGCCGCCGAGCAGCAAGCTGATGCGGCTCTACCTCCTGCTGATCGTATTTCTGATCGTGCCCATCGCGCTGAGCTACGGATTGAGGCCCGGCAGCACTCTGCCCCAGGTCCTCGACATCACGGTGTCGGGCACGGACCAGACGCATGTGTTCCGGGCGCTGATGTGCCTCTATCTCGGGGCGGCCGTCTTCTGGGCGATTGCCGCCTTCACGCCGTCATGGCAGCGCACGGCGGTCATCTGGGGGATCTTCTTCGCCTTTTCGCTGGCGGTCGGGCGCGTGATCAGCCTGATCGTGGACGGGCGCCCAAGCCTGCTTTTGCTGGTCTATCTGGGACTCGAGATCGCGGGCGGTCTGCTGGGGTTCGGCATTCTCCTGGCCGAGGACCGCAAGGTCAGGCGATGATGTCGGGGAGGAGCTGATCCTCGATCCGGGAGATCTCGTCTCGCAGAAAGAGCTTCTTTTTCTTGAGGCGCTTGAGCTGCAAGGCGTCGGCGCGGCCGGAATGTTCCAGCGCGTTGATGGCGCTGTCCAGGTCCCGGTGCTCCTGCTTGAGCCTGCTCAACACAGCCCGAAGCTCGCGAATCTCCTCGCTTTCCATCGGGCGTCCCCGCTCCATTTCCCGTATCGGGGCGGAGTATCTGGCTGAACGCCGGACGGTGCAAGGGTCTGGACGCGGCATGTTCTTATTGCGCGGGATGCGTGCGGCAGACGCTTTCATCAACACCCAGGCATTAGACAAGGCGCCGGCAATTTGACAGACTACCTGCCGTGACAATTGACTTTGGAGGTTCCGATATGGCGCTAGACGCACACCTCACTGAGTTGTCTCACAGGCACCGCGCGTTGGATCGAAAAATCGAAGAAGAGCAAGGACGGCCAACGGCCAACGAGTTCAAGCTCGCGGAATGGAAGCGTCAAAAACTGCGTCTGAAGGATGAAATGGAGCGGCTGAGACTCGAGCCGCAGCACTAGAGTCGGAGCCGGGCCTCGGGTCCCGAGGCCGTCTCGGACCAAAGAAAAATTTTGGACGCCCGGCTTCCGGGCGTGACGGAAGGGTTTTTATGGCCGCAATGAGAGGTGCAAAACCTCCCGCGGCCATTGTCATTTGCGGGCATTGTTGTCATTTGCGGGCATTGTCGTTTTGAAATCCTGATTGTGGGATCGTGATCTGCGCTTGCGCCGCTTACCGTTGACCTGAATCAGTGCGGGCGCCGGCGCATGCGCTACGAGACTTTGCTGGTTCAAGGGATGAGGGAGATCGCGGAATGCAGGTTTGCGCGCGCTGGGCGATCACGGTGTTAGGCTTGCTCGCAGGCGGGCTCTTGTCGCCGGCGGTTGCCGCGGACAAGGGGCTCACCGACAAGGGCGAGGTGCTTATCCGGGAGAATTGCTCAAGGTGTCACGCAGTGGGCGTGACGGGCGACAGCCCTAATCCGGACGCGCCGCCCTTCCGCACGCTGTCCAGCAAATATCCGGTCGAGGATTTGGCCGAATCGCTTGCAGAAGGCATCGTCTCCGGCCATCCGGAGATGCCGATCTTCGTGTTCAAGCCGCACGAGATTGACGCCATAATCGCCTATCTGGAGTCGATCCAGACGCCCATGGCGCCCGCGCCTGGCGAAACGCCGAACGGCTAGCGCGCCCGCCCCTCAGACATCCGCGGCGCCTTCCGGCCACATCAGCCAGTCGCGCGCTTCTTCGATCTGATCCGGCGCGAAGTGCTCGACCTCGCATTCCATGAAGGGCGAGACGAGGCTCGACCAGAGATTATGGATCTCCGGATTTGCCACCACGGCAATGCGGCTGAAATCCTTGAGGTGCCGGAAGCTGAACTTGATGTCGTGCCACAGGGCGACGGCATCCATGCCTTCGAAGTCCTTGACCTCTTCGAGCACGCGCACCCGGCCGTGGCGCGCGATGAACGCCTCGAGCTTTTGCGCGACGCGATCGAACTCCTCGGTCGAGACGCGGCCGCTGAGGCTGATCTCGACGGCTTGGGCGTTGTCGTGCTCGGTATAGGACAGCATGGGACGCTGGGTCCTTACGGTTGGTTTCGCGCGGGCATCTTAGCCGTCGATGCGAGACGCTGCCCAGGGCTTCGGCGCGTAACCACCGATACCAGTGGTGCTTTCCACAGAGGGTTGCGCCCGCCTTCAAGTTCACGGAAAATTAGGCCTAACGCGACGAGAATGCCGGCCTAAAGACACGCTATTGCCGCCTTTTCTCAGCCTAATGGCGTCCTCGATCAGGAGACCCGACGATCAAAAAGCTGATCTTTTCCCTCGTGGCCGTCTGCGCGATCGCCTTGGGCGCGGTGTGGATGGTTTTGAGCCCGACGCCGATCGACAAGCCGAAGACGGAGGCGCAGGTCAAGCGTTCGCTCGCCTACGAGCAGGCGATTTCCCAGCCGCGCGAAGACGACACCGATGAGAAGGACGCCGGGAAGAAGGACATTCCGGACTTCGAGACGGTGACGGAAGAGGCCGCGCCCGCGCCCAAGAGCGCAGGCGGCCCGCCGGCGATTCAAGACATTCCGTCCGACGGTGATGCCGGCGCGGGACAAGATTTCGCGTCGCTCCCTGACGAGAGCGCGGACGCACAAGACCCCGCGGCCGTTCCGCCCCTGCCGGGCGAGCCGGGCGCCGATCAATGGGCGACGGACGGCGCCGAGCAATGGAGCGACGAGCGCCAACCCTCCGATCCTTATGCAGAACAGGGCGATCCTTACGGTCCGCCGCCGGGCGATAACTATGCCCGCCAGGACGACCCGTACGGGCCGCCACCCGGCGACCCGTATCGGGAAGACGATCCCTACGATCCCTATGCCGCGCAGGGCGATCCGTATGCCCAGGAGCCTTACGGACAGCCTCAAGGCGATCCCTATGCGCAAGATCCCTACGGACCGCCACCGCAGTCATGGAACGGGCAGGGGCAGGCCCAGGGGGCCGATCAGAACGAGCAATGGGTGCAGGTGATCATCTCAGGCTCGCCCATGCGTTCCACCGCCTCGGAAGAGGCGCCCATGCTGTTCGCCTTTCCGTATGGCCGCAGCCTGAAAGTCGTGTCGCGCTCTGAGGGGTGGGTCGAGGTGACCGATCCGAAGAGCGCCGCCACGGGCTGGATGCAGGCTCATGCGCTTGGGCCCTTCGCCGCTCCCGGGCAGCAGCCCTACGGCCAGACCGAAGCCTATTACGACGAGCAGCCCCGGGAACGCCCCGGTCTGTTCCGCCGCGGCGCCTTCGGCGACATGATCAACCGCGCGTTCGGCGGCGGGAACTGATCGCGCTCCGGCGTTAGGTCGCAAAGGCACCAAGTAGAGCGCTTGTGAATCCCGCTCCTCCTTTGCCCACTTTTCAGGGTTGGGCGTAGCTGGTATTCAACGATTCGATGCAGCGCCAGGAGCGGCCCATGGCACAAGAGGATAAGGCTCGCGGACTGATCGGCGAAGCGGCCTTCGAGGTTCCGGATCCTGGGGCCTCCGATTCGAAATGGTTCCTGTCGGGGATCGGCTTGGGCCTACTCTGTATCTATCTCGTGGCTTTGAACTTTGAAACATGGGGGCGGCTCGAAGCGGTCTGCGAGGTCGCCATGAGCCAGGACGCCTTGTCACTTTGCCTGCAGTACGGCGCGCGTTGACGGCGGCGGCGGTGATCTTCCTTCCAAGCCGCTTCGGGCGGCGTACTGGTAGACCTCAGGCTTCGCGTTTCACGCCGAGCGATACCACCAGCAGCGTGCAGTCCTGGCCGCTTGGATTTCCCCAGGCATGGCGTGCGCCCGTCTGGATCAACGCGTCCCCCGCCTTCAACGGCGTCGTCTCCCCGCTGTCGAGCTTCAACACGCACGCGCCGCTTACAACGTAGAGGAGATCGATCGTGTCGGTGGTGTGCCAACCCGGGTGCTTGGGGTCCATGACATCCATCAGGCCGGGCAATAGTTTCTCGGTCTCGGCCAAGGCCGCCGCTTGGTCGATCCCCGGCGGAGGAGACGCGCCGTCCGGCGGGATCACGATAAACTCAAAGCGGTATCCACCATCCGTCGGAAACCAAGTGCGGAACGCGGGCTCCGCCCCGTCGTTCGGCAATGTTGGCATGCTGTCCGCCCCCCAGACGCTGTAGAACCTGGCGCCCGGCATCAACGGGCTCTCGATCGGCGCGACCTGCTCATCGCTGACGATGACCGAACCCCCGTCGGGTGCCTGTCCCGTGGCGACGCGGCGGATTGAGCGCCCTTGTGTATCCTTGCTCATTCGAGTCACGTGCTCCTTTGCCTTTCCTGAGCGGCGCGGCCGCTATAGCGCGTTGTTTCTCCTGCCAAAATCAAGGTTCCCGCCATGATCTCCGTCCGGCGGGCGGAACATGAAGGCGGGTATCCTCGTTTTCCTACCAAGGGAGGGAAGAAAAAGGAGAACGATGATGGCGAAGCTTCTGAAGATTGTAGCCGTTGCGAGTACCGCCGTCGTGGCGGGAGGCGTCGCGCTTGCGAACGTCAACCTCAGCGACGAGACGCAATCGGTGGCGCGCCAAGACAGTTCCGTAATTCTGGCCCTGGCGCCCCCGCAGCGCACGCTCACCACCGAGCCCGCCGTGGACCCTGCCGTAGACCTCGTGCCGTCCCTGCCGAAGACCCCACCGCTGCCTCAGCGCACGCCGGCCGTTCCCACCATCGACATAGCGAGCGACGAGGCGCCGGATCGGTTCGATGAGATGGCCGTTGCGGCGGAACCCGCCCTGGTGCGCTCCGGACCGTCCGATGCCGCGCCGATGCTCTATGCCTTCCCGCCAGGACGGAAGATGCGCGTGATGGAGAGGCAGGACGGCTACGCCGCGGTGCAAGACGTCAGAAGCGGCGCGCGCGGCTGGATCAAGACGGAGGCGCTCGCCTCGGACATGATGACGGCTGCGACCGAGGACAAATCCTCCAGGCCCGTGCATCACGCCGAGGCCGAGATTAAGACGCCGGAGCCTGTCACCGGGATTCCCAATCGCGACACGCGTCAGAGCCCGATGCTTCTCGGTGGCGATGGCCCTGAGCCCGTCGCGGCCCGCACGCATGACAGTGTGAATTTTGCGAGTTTCGTGCGCCGCGGCTTCGGCCAATAGTCGCCGGCGCTACGCAGGCGGCGCGGCATTTTCCGTTAGGCGATCCTGATCGGGATGTTCGGCGGCCTCGCCATGAGCGGCGTGACCGTTACCCGCAACTGCCGCCTTGCCGTTGCCGTTGGCTTTCGTCGTGAGCGCCGGCTGGCCATTGCCGCTGCCTTTCGGCTTCACGCCGGCGACGCGCAGCTCTCGCTCCACGGCGACGCGGGCCGCTTCGTTCTGGGTGTAGAGCCCCATATGCTCGGCATCCTCGTCGGCGACGGGAGTCAGCGCCTCGTCCTTGTAGAACTTTGCGGCCGGATCAGACTGCACCTTTTTGACGAGGCGGCTCAGATGATGCCACCGCTTACCGGCCAGAAACAGCTTACGGGCGATATCCGCCGCATATTTTGAATAGAACACGATGGGGTTCTCGATCGGCAGGCCGGAGCGACGGTCGCGCCGGTGCTTCATCCGAAAGATTCCCCATTGCAGGGGATGCACGCCCTCGGTCGGCACCGCGCCCGAGAACCAGAACAGCACGGTCTTAAGAGACTTCAGACTGATGCCCGTCGCATGGGCGCGGCGGATGATCGTCTCCAAGTGCTCGTCGGTATAATAGATGCCCCAAGCGGTCTGGTAGGCGTGTTCCCACTCTTCCTTGCTCATTTTTGGGTGAGCGGTGCATACGTGCTCGACGTCGTATTTGTTCATGTCGGGGTCCATCCAGACCCCTTTTTCATAGAGGATCTTATGGTCCTCCGAGCCGGGCAGCGGGGTGAGAATGAAAAACTCCAGCACGTCGAGCGGCAGCTCGTGCTTGATGATCTCAAGGTCCTGGCGAATGGACTCGGGCGTGTCGTTGGGGAAGCCGAGGATGTAGCCCGCATAGGTCATGATGCCGACGCGCTTCCAGTCGAGCAGCATCTTGCGGTACTCGGTAATCTTGTTCTGCCGCTTCTTGGCAGCGATCAAGTTTTCCGGGTTGATGTTCTCGAGCCCGATGAATACGCGGGTAACGCCCGCGCGCTTCGATTTGTCGATGAAGTTCGGGATCTTGTGGCAGAGCGTGTCGACCTGGATGCAGAAGCGGATGTCCATGCCGTCCACTTCGCGCAGCTTGATGATGCGGTCGTAGATCGCCTCCCAATCGCTGTTGCGCGCGAAATTGTCGTCGGTGATGAAGAACCGGTTCACGCCCTGCGCATAGTTCATGCGCAGAATCTGCTCGACGCTATCGGGCGTGCGATAGCGCGACTTGCGGCCCTGCACATTGATGATGGTGCAGAACGAGCACTGGAACGGGCAGCCGCGGCCGGCGTCGAAGCTCGTCGTATTGCCAATTGTGCGAGTGACGAAGTCGTAGGGCAGGAAGGGCGGCGAGGGGACGGAGCCGATATCCGGCAAATGCTTCATGTGATCGTAGAGAGGCTTCAACTCTCCGCGCGCGGCGTCGATGATCACCTCGTCGAGGCCTTCTTCAGCCTCGCCGGCGTAAATGCAAATCCCGAGATCTTGCGCGAGCTTGATGTCCGACTGCGTGTCCTTCAGCATGGCGAGGCAGCCTGACACGTGGAAGCCGCCGATCAAGACTTGGATGCCGGCCTCTCGGAACGGCCGCGCGATGTCGACGGCCCGGGGAAACTCGTTCGACTGCGCGCCGACAATCCCGACCAGGCCGAGGCCGCCGTTCTTTTGGATGTGGCGCACGATCTCGCGGGGTTTCACCCTGGTGTTGGTCTCGTCCATGGCGTGGACGTCAATAGGAAGATCGGGCCCGAGAAGGTTCCGCTCGGCGGCGCCGAGGGCGAGGCCGTAGACGGCGGCCAGCGAGTTCGACGGCATGGTGGAGCGTACCCACTGCACCACGTAGCCGTCTTTGTCGTAGTGAGACGGTTTGATCAGGATGAATTGGAATCGCGGCCTGTCCGCCCGTGTTCGCTTGGTCATCCCTCGGTCCCCTGAAGAGGCGTTCCCCGCGCATCCTGGGGAACTTTTTTTGCCGTTCGGCCAGCCGCCTCTTAAAGATGGACGCTCCGGCTTTGCGCGCCCCAACCCCCTGATTACAACCGGTCAGGCGCCCGCGCGGACGGTTATTGCGCTGCGCCTTAAGACGTTAACTGACTCAAACACATATCGTGGCGGCGGTCCAACGGATTAGGTTTGCCGGGGGCTCGAGGCGGGGATTTGGCCCGATTCCTGGAGTTTGCTGAAATCCGCGATGTCTTTCGCCAGGAAGTAGTTCAACATCGTCCGGATCACCGCGATGACGGCCAGCTTCCAGATGTCCTCCCAAGTGGGGGCGACGGCCGTGTGCACGATGTCGGCGGCGAGCGCGAACTCGAGCGCCAGCAAAATCCAAGTAGCGAATTTGAGCCAGATCTCCCGCCCGCGCAGCTCGTCCGCGGTGCCGGAGAAGATCGCGATGACGACGGCGACGATCGCCTGGCCGGCGCCGAGCGCGACGACGACCACCGCACCCACCTCGATGGTGAGCGCGATATAATTCGCGACGACGTTGAAGCTGTCCTCGATCGGAATGGCGCCTCTCCCCTTGCAGACGCCGCAGAGACTAAGCCGATTCGGCTTTCGCCGGAATTGCCGGGGGACGAAGAGGCTAGAGTTCGCCGGTGAGGAACTGCGCCCGGCCGAGGCCGAAGGACCAATCCTCGTCCGTGTTCTCGACGATCGAGACCATCACGTCCGACGGCGCGATGCCGCAAGAGCGCCTGAGCTCCTCGCAGAGCAGCCGGTAGAAGTCTTCCTTCTGTTTTCGCGTTCGGGGGCGGCTGGTGACATGTAGGACCACGACCTTGTCGGTGCGCGGAATGCCGAGCCCGGTATCCTCGACGATCATGTGCCCGGGCTCATGCTCATGGACGAGCTGATAGCGGTCGCGTTCGGGCACCTTGAAGGCTTCGAGCATGGCGCGGTGCGCCGCATCGAGCAGCGCCTTCAACTCCGCGCCGGTGCGGCCTTCGATCAGATCAAAGCGGAGCAGCGGCATCTAATGAACGTCCTTGGCGATTTCGCGCAGCTTGAATTTCTGGATCTTGCCGGTGGAGGTCCTGGGCAGGTCGACGAAGACCACGTGGCGGGGGCATTTGTAACGCGCGAGCTTCTCGCGGCACCAGGCGATGATCTCCTCCGCCGTGGCGCTCTGCCCTGGCTTGAGCTCAACGAAGGCGCACGGCGTCTCGCCCCATTTGTCGTCGGGCTTGGCGACGACGGCGGCGGAGGAGACCGCCGGATGCTTGTAGAGCACGTCCTCGACCTCGATCGATGAGATGTTCTCGCCGCCCGAGATGATGATGTCCTTGGAGCGGTCCTTGAGCTGGACGAAACCGTCCGTGTGCTGAACGCCGAGATCGCCGGAATGGAACCAGCCGCCCTTGAAGGACTCGATCGTCGCCTTGGGGTT
>NZ_JBPPND010000249.1:0-34198 GCF_051306395.1 Methyloceanibacter sp. | reverse complement strand
CTACGACATCACCTCCAAGCCCCCCGGCACGATCGCGTGGGAGTAGGGGCGTTGACTGTTTTGTACCGCCATGGACGCCTTCGGCGGCCCCACCTCCCAAACTCGACATGGCCGGGCTTGTCCCGGCCATCCACGTCTTCGACTGCGGCACGGCCATTCGTGGATACCCGGCACAAGAGAGTTACCGATTGAGGCTGTCGTAGAGGTCGTCCCAGTTGGGATTCATGGCGAGGATCAGCCGCACCTTCCACGCGCGGGGCCAATGCTTCATGGTCCTCTCGCGCTGAATTGCGCCGGCAATCGCATCGTGATGCTCGTACCACACGAGCCGATTCACGCCGTAGCGGCGCGTGAAGCCCGGAGTTCTGCCTTCACGATGTTCAAAGGCGCGGCGCGCGATGTCCCGCGTCACGCCGGTGTAGAGGATGCCGTTCGGCTTGTTGGTGAGGATATAGACCCAACCTCCGTCCATAGAGTTGAGTCTGAGGGAGGAGAGACCGATGCTCCTCGTTTAGGCCCGATTAAGCACTCCGGCCTAACGTCTCAGATTAGACAATAATTTTCCTGATGATCGAAGCCGATGGGGGCGCCTGCAAGGGCCTGCGCGTTCGGGGCGCCCGAAATCGGATCGATTAGGAGATTCGATCCTATGCGGGTGTCATCTCTCCTGCTCGCCATTGCCGGCCTTGTCCTCTTCGCCGCTCTGCCCGGGTCCACCCAGGCTGTCGCGGAGGAGTTGCCGTGGCTCGTCTCGCCGCCGGCCGCTCCGGTGCCACCGGCTGCGCCTGGCGCTTCGGGCGTCCCGGCCTGGCTCCAGGCCCATATCGGTGACGGCGACGGGCAAATCTCCGCCGTGGTGCTTCAGCGCGCGCGGGGTTTCCACCTGCAAAAGGTCCGCGACGGCGCTGTCAACAACGCCTGCTATTTCGCGTTCGACGCGACGCGCCCCGCAGGCACCGGCCGCCGGTTCTACGCGATCTGCGAAGCCGACAGGACGTTCCGCGCGGTCCCGTCGGGCCACGGCAGCGGCCGCAATCTGCCGGGCATCGCCGATTTCTCGAACGACGTGCGCTGCGCGAAGAACTTCTCCAATGCGGAGGATTCCAAGCTCACGACCGGCGGCGGCTACGTGACGGCCGAGATCAGGACGTCCTTCAAGGGCTATTACAACGCGTCGGGGTCCTATCAGCCTCTGATGCGCTCGTTCTTGCAGTTCGAGGGCGAGGGCGTCACCGCGAACGCGCGCGAGCGCGCCATCGGCGGTCATCCGGGCGTGATCGTGTCGTGGATCTGCCGGATGAAATTTCCAAACAGTCCCCACGCGGACAAGGACGGCTACGTGCCCTACGGCAAGCTGATCGACTATGGCGACGGGCGCAGCAACGGCTGCACCAGCTGGCCCCTGTCGGTCTCCGACAAGATTTTGGCGTTGGCGGAGAACAAGCCGACGACGGTCTATATCTACCCGGAAGCAAACGACATCGTGGCTGTGGCGCGCGCGGTGAAGGCCGGCCAGGCTCCGGCGCGCGCGGGGCTGTATTGGAATGCGTCGTGCCTGCGCGAGATCGGCGCGCCGAACTTTTGGCCGCGGGAGAACCTTGAGCCGGCCCTTGTTGGGTACAAGAAGAAGAACCCCCCGGCGAAGCCGCAGCCCTTGCCGATCTGCAAGAGACCGTGAGACCAATCCCCACGCTCCAAACTTGCCGTACGCTCCGCATCACCTCGCCTTCACCCACTCCGTCGTCATGCCCGGACTTGTTCCGCCCTGCGGCCCAAAGCCTTCGGGCGACGGGCCGGGCGTCCAATTGGGCGGAGCGGCACATGCGGAGTCACCATTGGATTGCCGGGACGAGCCCGGCAATGACGCGTGAGCGTAACGGGGAATCGCCTAAGATGAGACAAGAAGGCTTGGTATCCGAATGAGACGGAAGCACTTCGACAGGGGACGTGATCCGTTGCAGCGCAGATCGCCTTTTTTGGCCATTGTCGCCATCGTTAGCCTCGCGCTCGTCGCGATCGTGTTGGGGCTCCCCCGAGCGTTCGCCGCCGAGCAGGCACCGGACCTCCCGCCTTGGCTCCGGGCCCATGTGGGCGACGGCGAAGGTCAGATCTCCGAAGTGGTCTTGCGGCGCGCGCGCGGGCTCTATCTCGAAAAAGTGCGCGAAGGGAAGGCCAAGAATCCCTGCTACTTCGCCAAGGACGCGACGCGCCCTGCCGGGACGGCGCGCCGGTTCTACATCATCTGTGAAGCCCAACAGTCGTTCCGCGCGGTTTCGTCCGGGCACGGCAACGGACGCAAACTGAGCGGCGCGAACTTCGCGAACGGCATCCGGTGCGCGAAGAATTTCAGCAGTGCGGAAGGCTCCAAGCTGACAACGGGCGGGGCCTATGTGACGGCGGAGACGCGCACGTCGTTCAAAGGCTATTACCGCACGGGCGGCAAACGCGTGCCGTTGTTGCGCTCCTTCCTGCAATTCGAGGGGGAGGGTGATACGGCAAACGCCCGGGAGCGCGCGATCGGCGGACACCCTGCCGTGCTCCTGCGGAACATGTGCCGCCGGAAGGACCCGGAAAGTCCCTACGCGAACGACGAGGGCTACGTTGCGTACGGGTCCCTGTTGGACTACAGCGCCGGGCGCAGCAATGGCTGCACTAGCTGGACGCCGTTGGCCTCCGAAACGATCTTCGAGGTTTTGGAGGACAAGCCGACGACGGTCTACATCTATCCGGAATCGACCGACATCGATGCGGTCGCGGCGGCGGTGAAGGCGGGCAAGTCGCCGTCGCGCGAAGGGCTTTATTGGAATGCCTCCTGCTTGCGGGAAATCGGCGCGCCGAAATTCTGGCCGAAAGAAACCCTCAGGCCGATCATCGATGCGTACCGGAAGGCGCATCCGCCGGGGCCGTCGCGGCCCTTGCCGCTTTGCAAGTGAGACTTGTCTCCGCGCCGCGCGCATCGCTTCGAGCCTAGCCCCGTGATATTCTCGCGCTCTCGATTCTGGGGAGACGACAAAGGGGACTCAAAACATGGACTATCAGCAGTTCTATCTGTCCGCCCAAGGCCGGGTGAACCGGAAGCAGCTCTGGCTTTATCTGGTGCTGCCGGCCGTCGTGGTCAGCTTGATCTTGTCCCTCATCGATGCGGCCATCGGCACGGTCGATGCTGAGTCCGGGTTGGGGCTGTTGAGCGGGCTGTGGTCGCTGATCATTCTGATCCCGGCCATCCTCATCTACATCAAGCGCTTCCATGACCGCGACAAGTCCGGCTGGTGGGTGCTGATCGGCCTCATTCCCATCATCGGTGCCTTGTGGTTGCTGGTCGAGCTCGGGTTCCTCAAGGGCACGGACGGGCCGAACCGATACGGTCCGCCGGTCACCGACTAACGCCTTACGTCTGCCTGCGAAAATAAGAGACCCGCGGGCGACTGCCGGGAGCTGATCCATGGGCTTGCTTATTGCCGGCATGGTTGTGTTTCTCGGCATTCACCTGCTGCCGACCTTTCCGCATGTCCGCGACACGCTGATCGCGCGGCTGGGCGAGACCGGCTACAAGGCCTTGTTCGGCGTGCTGTCGCTTGCGGGGCTGGCGCTGCTCGTCTGGGGCTTCGCGGTCGCGCCCGTCATCCAGATTTGGTCGCCGCCGCCTTGGACGCGGTGGGTGGCGATCGTGCTCATGCTGCCGGCGTTTATTTTCCTGGTGGCGGCTTATGTGCCCGGGCGCATCAAGGCCACGATCAAGCACCCCTTCCTCGTGGCCCTCAAGACCTGGGCGCTCGCGCATCTGATCGCCAATGGCGATCTCGCCTCGATGCTGTTGTTCGGCTCGTTCCTGGCTTACGCGGTCTACGACCGGATCGCGCTCAAGGGACGCAAGCCCACCGCGCTGATCGGCACCACGGCGCAAGGCGGCGTCCGGAACGATCTCATCGCCGTCGTGCTCGGCGTGCTGTTCTACGTAATCTTCCTGGTCTGGCTTCACCCGCTCCTCATCGGACGGGCAGTCGTGACGCATTAATACACGCGCATTCGATCTGTTTTTGCGCTGCACAAAACCCCATATTTCTGTCATAAGGAGCCATAAGTTTCGAACTTGAGTTTCCGAACCTTGCGAGGCCACAGCCCGTGTCGCAAAGCTTTGATATCAAACGTGTTACCGCGCCCGACATCGCCAAACGGAAGGGTGGGCAGCCCATCGTGGCGCTGACCGCCTATCATGCTCATACTGCACGGATAATCGATCCGCATGTGGACATTTTGCTCGTGGGCGACTCTCTCGGCATGGTGATGCACGGCTACGAGACCACCGTGCCGGTGCCGCTCGATCTCATGATCATGCATGCGCAGGCCGTGGTGCGCGGTTCCAAGCAAGCGCTCGTCGTGGTCGATATGCCTTTCGGCTCCTATGAGGAAAGCCCGGCCATCGCTTTCCGCAACGCCGCCCGTGTCCTAAAGGAGACCGGCTGCGGCGCGGTCAAGCTCGAGGGCGGCGTGCATATGGCTGAGACCATCAAATATCTCACGAGTCGGGGCATCCCGGTGATGAGCCATATTGGGCTCACGCCGCAGGCCGTGAACCAGATCGGCAGCTTTCAGCCGCAAGGGCGCCACCGCTCCGAATGGGCCCGGTTCGAAGAGGACGCCAAGGCCGTGGCCGAGGCCGGCGCCTTCGCCGTTGTAGTCGAGGCTCTGGCCGAGTTGCTAGCGGCCCGCATCACCAAGCAGATTTCCATTCCCACGATCGGCATCGGCGCGTCGGCCGAATGCGACGGGCAGGTCCTCGTGCTCGAGGACATGCTGGGGCTGTCCCCGCGCGTACCCAAATTCGTCAAGGAATACGCCCATCTCGGCGATGCCATCGAAGGGGCCGTAAAGGCCTATTCCGCCGAGGTGCGCACCCGCGCGTTCCCATCGGACGCTTACACCTATCCGATGTTCGAAGACGACGACGGGGCCACGAAAAAGACCAAAATGACAGGCAGTTAGCCCTAGAGGGCTAACGCATTTACCACGCTTGGCGGGTCGCACCGGGGCTTGAGCCTTGCGCGAGCAACGGGCCTTCACTATACGGCGTGAGGTCAGGGTGGCTGCGTCTGCCCCGGCCGCCGATCCTTTGTCATCAGAAGAGCCCGCAGCCCAATGAGCGACAACAGTTTTTTTCGCGAGGTCGACGAGGCCGTCCGCCACGACCAGTACAAGAAGCTGTGGGACAGATTCGGCGTCTACATCATCGTCCTTGCTGCCATTCTGATCGCCGCTGTCGCCGGATATAAGGGGTGGTCCTTCTGGAAAGAGCGGGAGTCCCAGAGAGCCGGAGCGGAGTTCGTTCAGGCCATGGTCCTCGAGAACGGGTCTGACCCGGCCAAGGCCACGGAGGCTTTCGAGGCGCTCGCGGACGATGCCCCGCAGGGCTACCGGGTGCTTTCCCGGTTCCAGTTGGCGGCAGCTCAGGCGAAGGCGGGCGAGACGGACAAGGCCGTCACCGCCTATGACGCGCTCGCGACGGATGGCGGCGTCGATCCGATCCTGCAGGGACTTGCCACGCTTCAGGCCGCCACGCTGCGGCTCGATGAGGCCGACTACGCCGAGATGGAGAGGCGGCTCAAAGGGCTGATTGAGGGGAACACCGCTTGGCGGTTCTCGGCTCGGGAGTTGCTTGGCCTTTCGGCTTATCAGCACAAGAACATGCGTACGGCCGAGGAGCAGTTCAGCGCTCTTCTCGGCGATCAAGGAACGCCGCCGAACATGCGCGACCGCGCCAATATGATGCTTGCGCTCATTGTGAGCAGCACGCCGGCGCAGAGCAGTTCCACGACCAATTAGTTGCGAAGCAGCGGGGCTCGAAAAATTGGGCCGGGATACAGAACGGAGAACAGGCAGTCGCCTTCTCAGCGCAGGGCTTGTCGTTGCGGTCGCCCTGGTCTTTGCCGGCTGTGGCGGGCCGCTCTCCTCGATCAAGAATCCGTTCTCCGAGGATGAGAAGCGGTTGCCCGGCGAGCGCATCGCCGTTATCACCGATCCGGGCGAGTTCAGCGCCGGCCAGGTCACGGCGAAGCCCGTCTCCTTGCCGCCGGCCAACGTCAATGCGTCTTGGACGCAGCCGGGGGGCGTGCCGTCCAACAGTCTCGGTCATTTGGCGCTTCAGGGCGGCTTGCGCAAAGTCTGGACCGCGGATGCCGGCACGGGGTCCTCGTCCAGCGGCCGGCTGAGCGCGGTGCCCCTCGTGGGTGGAGGTAAGGTGTTCACGCTGGACGCCGCGGGCAACGTCTCGGCGTTCTCCACGTCGAGCGGTGCGAAAGCCTGGTCGACCAGCGTCACGCCCGCGAACGAAAGCAGCCGCGCAGGCTTCGGCGGGGGGCTCGCGCTCGACGGCAACACGCTCTATGCCACGACCGGCTACGGCACCGTGGTCGCGATCAACCCGGCCAGCGGCGCCATTCAGTGGACCAAGTCGCTCGGCAAGCCGATCCGCAACTCCCCCACGGCGGCGGCGGGCAAGATCTTCTTCGTCTCCACCGACAATAATCTCTACGCGCTGAATGCAAGCACGGGTGAGCAAGCGTGGAAGCAGCGCGGCCTGCCACAGAGCGCGACACTTCTGAGCAATGCGAGCCCGGCCGTGGCGGGCGGCATCGTGGTGGCCCCGTTCCCCGCAGGCGATATCGTCGCCTATGAGACCGGCAGCGGCAAAGCGGCCTGGCGCGACTCCTTGAGCCGATCGACCGAAAAAAGCGCCTCCGGCGTTCTCGGCGATCCGGCGCGGCCCGTGGTCGATCGCGGGGTCGTCTATGCCGTCAGTCATGGCGGCCGGATGATCGCCACCTCGCTTGCCTCGGGCGCGCGGGTCTGGACGCGCAATGTGGCGAGCACGCAAATGCCCTGGGTCGCGGGCGATGCGGTGTTCGTGGTGGATGTGGCGGGCCGGCTCATGGCGCTCGGCCGCAATGACGGAGAGGTGCGGTGGGTCGCCGAGCTGCCGAAGGCCACGCGTTGGAGCGGGCCGGTGCTTGCGGGGAACCAGGTCTGGCTGGTCTCCAGCGAGGGCCTGCTAGTGGGGGTCGATGCCAGGGGCGGACAGATCAGCAGCAAGGTTGACCTCGATACGGACGTCTTTGTGACGCCCGTTGTGGCCGGCGGCCGGATGTATATCCTGTCTGACAAGGCCGATCTGATCGCCCTCAACTGATTCTAGCCACCGGCTCTTTCTCGCCTTCCGTTCCGCGCATCTCGAAAACGGATCCATGTCCTTTACTGTCGCCATTGTCGGTCGGCCGAATGTCGGCAAGTCCACGCTGTTCAACCGGCTTGCGGGCAGGCGGCTGGCGCTCGTCGACGACCAGCCGGGGCTTACGCGCGACCGCCGCGAGACCGAGGTTGAGCTCGACGCCTGCACCATCACGCTCGTCGATACGGCCGGTCTCGAGTCCGGCGATGAAGGGCTCACCGCGCGCATGCGCCAGCAGACTGAAGCGGCCGTCGCTCAAGCCGATCTCGTGCTGTTCCTGATCGACTCGCGCACGGGCGTGACCGCTGCCGATGAGATCTTTGGCGATCTGGTGCGCAGCGCGGGCAAGCCCGTGGTGCTGGCCGCAAACAAGTCGGAGGGCCGCGCGGCGGAGCCCGGCTTTTACGAGGCGTTTTCGCTCGGTCTCGGCGAGCCCTTGGCGATTTCGGCCGAGCATGGTCTCGGTATCGGCGAGGTGATCGACGCCATCGGGCAAGCCGTTGAGGCACGCGGCGAGATGGAGCCTGGAGCGGAGGAAACGGACGAGCGGACTTTCAAGTTGCGCCTGGCCGTTGTCGGACGGCCGAATGTCGGCAAGTCCACGCTGGTCAATGCGCTGCTCGGTGAGGAACGCATGATAACCGGGCCCGAAGCCGGCATCACGCGCGACGCGATCGCTTCGGAGATCGAATGGAAGGGGCGGCCTCTGCGCGTGTTCGACACGGCGGGCTTGCGGCGCAAGGCACGGGTTGAAGGCAAGGCCGAAACGCTGTCGGTCGGCGACACGCTGAGAGCGATCCGCTTTGCCGAAATCGTGGTGTTGCTGCTCGACGCGGAGCAGCCTTTCGAGAAGCAGGACTTGCAGATCGCCAACCTCATTGCCCAGGAGGGCCGGGCGCTCGTCATCGCCGTCAACAAATGGGATCTCGTGCGTGAGCGGCAGCAGCGTCTGGAAGAGCTGCGCGAGATGTGTCAGCGGCTCCTGCCTCAAGTCAAAGGCGTCTCGCTAGTGACGGTTTCGGCCAAGAGCGGCAAGGGGGTCGACAAGCTCATGGACGCGGTGCTCGCGGCGGACGAGGTGTGGAACAAGCGCCTGCCGACGCACGCCCTGAACGATTGGCTCGGCGCCGCCGTCGACGCGCATCCCCCGCCGGCGCCCTCGGGACGTCGCATCAAGATTCGCTACATGACGCAGGCGAACGCGCGGCCGCCGACCTTCGTCGCGTTTTGCTCACTGCCCAAGGCGCTCCCGGAGTCTTATGTGCGTTATCTGGTGAACGGCTTGCGCGAAACGTTCGACCTGCCGGGCGTGCCGATCCGGCTGAACTTGCGCAAAGGCAAGAACCCTTACGCGAAGGGAGGTGCAGAATGAGCGGCGAGACCGAAGTCTATTTCTATCACCTGGAGAGCCGCTCGCTGGAGCAGGTGCTACCGACGCTGCTGGAGCGGTCTTTGGAGCGGGGCTGGCGCGCGGCCGTGCAGGCGGCGAGCAAGGAGCGGGTCGAGGCGCTAAACACGCTGCTGTGGACCTATCGCGAGGACAGCTTCCTCCCACATGGGACGGCGAGCGACGGCACACCTCACGCCCAGCCGATCTATCTCACTGACGAAGAGGACAACCCAAACGAAGCGGCCGTGCGTTTTCTGGTGGACGGCGCCGCGTTGGAAGACGCAATCGGCTACGTCCGAGTGGTTCATATGTTCGACGGCCGCGACGCGGGCGCGGTGGCGCGGGCGCGGGAGGCCTGGACCGCGGTGAAGGATAAGGGCTTTGCCGTGAGCTATTGGCAGCAGGACGCAGACGGGCGCTGGCAGCAGAAGGCTTGAATCCCGTTCAGATCTCAATGCCGGCAAGCCGCAAACTATAGAGCATGGCGAAATAGGCCCCGACAGTAAGCGCGATCGCGGCGGCGAGACTCGCGTAGAAATCGACGCCGGCCCGCAGCAGCACCGGCAGGCTCACGAACAGCACGAGGGAGGGGAGCACCAGCCAGAATATGCCGGTGGCGAGGCGGGCAACCTTCTCCGTATCGCCCGTATCGACATAGAGCCAGATCATGGCCAGGACCGAGGTCAGCGGGATCGAGGCGATGATGGCGCCCACAAGCGCGCTGCGCTTGGCCGCCTCGGAGACTGCGACCACGAGAACGCTCGTCAGAATGACCTTGAACGTGGCATAGAGCATCGGCCTACCCCTCCTCTGCGCCGCAGGCGTCCGCTTCGGCGTCTCCAACAGCGGCAACCTGTTTACCTTGATCGCCTTGTGGCTGTCACGCCTGACAGCTATAAGCCCCGCAAAGATTCCAAAGACTAGAAGGACTTAGGCATGGCCAGCGAACGTACGCTCTCGATCATCAAGCCCGACGCCACCGAACGGAACATCACCGGGCTGATCATCGCGCGGCTGGAAGGCGCCGGCCTGCGGTTCATCGCGCAGAAGCGCGTGTGGTGGAAGAAGAAGGACGCGCAAGCCTTCTACGAGGCGCATAAGGGCCAGGACTATTATAAGGGCCTGATCCAGTTCATGATTTCTGGTCCCATCGTGCTCCAGGTGCTGGAGGGCGAAGATGCCATCGCGCGCAATCGCGCAGTGATGGGCAAGACCAACCCGGTCGACGCGGAGCCCGGGACCATCCGCAAGGATTTCGGCGTCAACATGCAGCGGAACTCCGTGCACGGCTCCGACAGCCCGGAAAGCGCCAAGCGCGAGATCGGGCTCTGCTTCAAGAAAAGCGAGATCGTCGGGTAGGGGCGCACGGCCCCTTGATCTGTAGCAAGGCATGATTTCGCCGAGGCGGCGATATATTTGGGTCGGCTGAGTTCAGCCAAGGGATCCCGCCATGCTCCGCACGCTTCCGACCGCCTTCGTTCTGGCCGGGCTGCTGTTTGCGCCCTTCGCCGCATCTTACGCAGAGGACGTGCCGCCGGACGCGAACGGCGTGCCAAGGGAGATTCCCAAGGACCAGCCGGCGGTGGGATGGAGCTTGCAGAATCTCGACCCTGAGCAGCAGCAGCGCATGCTGCGCTTCTCGACCTTCGTGAATGGCGACATTCCGCACCAGTACTCGACCGCGGAGAACACGGTCGGCTACACGGTGCCGGCCATTGCCGAAGGCGGCGCACTTTACCAGGCCAATTGCCAGAAATGTCACGGCGTCATGGGGCTCGGCAACGGCGACCTCGCTTACTCGCTGAAACCGTCGCCGGCACTTCTGGCCTACATGGTGCAGCAGCCGGTCGCGGTCGATCAGTATCTGCTTTGGAGCATCGCCGAGGGTGGCGAGCAATTCGGCACGGCCATGCCCCCATTCAAGAACCGGCTCTCGCAAGATCAGATCTTCCAGATCGTCGCCTATTTGCGCGCCGGGTTCCCAGACCTCGAGGACGAGCCGCCGGCGGGGACGCAAGGCGGCCCGGGCGCGGCCACGACGGACGAGCCGAATCGCAAGACCCGCGATATCGATTGAGGCGAGCCCAGCGCGCCTCTTTGAGATAAACTTGAGGCCAGCATGGTCTCGCTCGAAAAGCTTCTCGCGTACGCGGTCACGGTCTCCTTCGCGGCCGCGGCAGCCTACGCGCCAACGGCGCGCGCGGCGGATGATGCGTTCGCGCCTTGCACCGAGGACGCCATGCTGGTGTTCGACGCCTCGGGTTCGATGGCGGGCAACGGCTGGCGCTACGGCAGCGAGAATCCGAGCGCCATTAGCCGCATGGACAGGTGCGTCTCGCGCTCGCCAAGATCCTGCCGCGCGTCACGCGCATGCGCCGCGTCGGACTGATCACATACGGCCCCGGGCCCTATCAGCAATGCAATGTGCTGCTCGATCTGAAGCCCACGACGAACGCGGCACGCCACATCCTCGATGTGGTGAATGGTTTGACTCCGTGCACGGCTCCGACAGCCCGGAAAGCGCCAAGCGCGAGATCGGGCTCTGCTTCAAGAAAAGCGAGATCGTCGGGTAGGGCCCCCAACCTTAGCCGTTTGCACGTGCAGGCCGCATCCTCGAAACTCCAGGTAATTCATATATTTTGCGTCCTCCATGTCAGGCGACGGATGGGGGCTTGACGATATGCAACTCAAGATTGAAGTTACGGCGTGTATGCAATCGGAGATGGAGTATGCGTCATGGACACCCGCAATATTCAGCGCTCCCTGAGGAAAATTGGATTTGACCCAGGCCCAATCGACGGAATCTGGGGCCGAAGGACTTCGAATGCCGTCCAGGCATTTCAGGAAGACGTTGGCCTGCCGGTTACGGGCGTGGTCCATCCGCGTACTGAGCGGGAAATCATCGCCCGCGCGGGAAAGCAGCCGAACAATTCCGCGCTGGTATGGTTTGAGGAGGCGGTGAGGCTAAAGGGCCTTCGGGAGGTTCCGGGACGTGCCAGCAATCCAGTTATCATGGATTGGGCGGATGATTTGGACCTGCACTATCCTGGCGATGACATTCCTTGGTGCGGACTGTTCACAGGGCACTGCGTAGCGGCGACGCTGCCGAAGGAACCTCTTCCAAATAATCCCTTGGGCGCCCGGAATTGGCTGAAGTTCGGCAAGAAGGTCGAGCCGGAACCCGGTGCGGTTCTCATATTCTGGCGAGGGAGCCGCAACGGCTGGCAAGGGCACGTGGGCTTCTACGAGAGCGAAGATTCGAATGCATACCATGTGCTCGGGGGGAATCAGAGCGACATGGTCAACGTTGCGCGTGTCGCCAAGTCGAGATTGCTCGGGGCCCGATGGCCGACGACCGGGCTGGTGCTCAATGGCGGGCCGGTCTCTGCGCCGGCCGAGGGAGAGCTCTCAACGAATGAGGCCTAATCGAGCAACATGAGGTCGAATGCAGGAAGGCCCATTTCCGGGGGCCCGATCAGCAAGCGCATGATCGACTGAAAGGCGCTAGCTGAGCGCGCGGATGCGGAAGGGCAGACCGCCCTTCGGGCAAAGCGTCACCGTGGCGTGGATCTTCGCTGGGTTCGGCCCGACATATTCAGGCGTGAAGCGGCGCAGCAACTGGACCAACGCCAGCGTGTTCTCGATCTGCGACAGCGCGCCGCCGATGCAAGAGCGCTTGCCGGCCGCGAACGGCAGGTAGGAATATTTCACCCGCTTCTTGGCGCGCTCCGGTGCGAAGCGCTCCGGCTCGAACTTCTCCGGATCGTCCCAATATTTCGGGCTGTGATGGGCGATGTAGGAGAGGATCACCACCTTGTCGCCGGCCTTGACCTTGTGGCCCTGGATATCGTCGTCGCCGGCCGCGATGCGGATCAGCGCCCAGATCGGCGGGAATAGGCGCATGGTCTCCTGGATCACCTGCCTTGTATAGGTGAGCTGCTGCACCTGGTTCCACTGCGGATCGGCATCGCCGCAGACATTGCGCGCCTCCTCGCGGATGCGCTCCATGGCTTCGGGATGCTGGGACAGAAGATAGAGTGACCAGGCGAGCGTCAGCGCCGTGGTCTCGGTGCCGGCCCAGAGATACTGCTTCATCTCGTCGATGACCTGGCGGTGGTCGAACTCCGGGAACTCCGGATCGGCCTCGGCCTGCTGCAGCATGGTGAGCAGGGTCTTCTCGCGATGCTCGAGGATGTTGGCGCCCATGACCATGTCGGGGACCGAGTGCCAGATCTCCATCGCCTTGGCGGTGTCCTCGCCGGTCATCTCGACCAGCTCGCCGCGCACGTTCTTCAGGCGAATGGACTTGTGGTTCATCACGTCGGTGTAGGTCTTGACCTGCTTGAACACGAAATGCGGGTTGAACGGCATCTCGCGGTCGAACAGCGCCTTGCACACCATCTCGGCGGCAAGCGTCCAGGTCTCTTCCACCATCTCGATGGTCTCGCCCGTCGAGGCGAACTTCGCCCAGCGATCCATCTTGGATTCGATGGCCGACATCAAGTAGGGGAAGTACTCCTCGAACATCTGCGGGTGGAACGCCGCTTGTTGAGGCGTGCGGATCTTCTGCCACAGCGCCCCGTCAATGGTGATCATGCTGCGGCCGAAGATGGGCCGGAGCCCGTCGAAATACTTCGTGTAATTGTCGGCGTTGGACACCAGCACGCGCTCGGCATGCGCCGGCTCACTCAGGAGCACGATGCGCTGGTTCTTCAGATTGATCGGGATGACGCCGTTATATTTGTCGCTCAGCGCCATGAGAACCTGCATGGGGTTCTCCTGGTTCAGAAGCGGTGTGAGCTTGAACCAGACGCTTTGCTCTTCGCCGAGCCCGTGTGACGGAGAGTAGGCGACCGTCATGTCCGCCATTGATGCCTTCCCCCTGCGCCTGGTCGTTGGGCCTTGGGTACCGGATGGGACCCGGGGCCGCGCCGCCAGGCCAGGAAACGGTCTCTGGCAGCGCTCGCGGCCGCAGCGGTAGGCCGCGAGAAGCAACTGCGAAGATGATCCCGAATAGTCTTCGTTCCTAGCATCCGGCTGTCAGCATTGTCCATGGGCGCAAGCGCCGCATATTGAGGCGTATCAAGGTCCGCCGTCCAATCCACGATTTTACCGCCGTTAACGGTTTCAATCAAAACGTGCCGGGAAGCGGCGGCGAAAAGAGGGCAGTTTCGCCCTCCGCTTGTGGCATTCCGACCACATATTCGCCTTCCACGTGTACCTGACCCGAGGCGACCAGGCGGAGCGCGTGAGGGTAGAGCTTGTGCTCGGCCTGAAGGACGCGGGCGGCCAGGGCATCTTCGGTGTCCCCAGGGTGAACCGGCACGGCGGCCTGGGCCACGATGGGCCCGTTATCCACGGCCGCACGCACGAAATGGACGGTACAGCCGGTGATCGTGGCGCCCGCCTCGAGTACGCGCGTGTGGGTATGCAATCCCTTGAAGGCCGGCAGCAGCGAGGGGTGGATGTTGAGGTGCCGGTTGAGCCAGCTTGCGACGAAGCTCTCGGTGAGAAGACGCATGAAGCCCGCATTGCACAGGAGTTCCACGCCGGCGCCGGTGAGTGCTTCATCAAGCACGGCTTCGAAGGCCTGACGCGTGGGGAAATCCCTGTGGTTGACCACGGTTGTGGCAAGGCCCGCCTGTTCCGCGCGGGCGAGCCCCTGGACGTCCGGGACGTTGGAGATCACAAGCGCGATCTCGGCCGGATAGTCGGGAGACCTTGCGGCGTCGATCAGGGCTTGGAGGTTGCTGCCGCGGCCAGAGATGAGGACGCCGACGCGCTTCTTCGCGCTCATGATACTTTCCCGTCGAGGCGCACGGGCTCGCCTCCGTCGCGGGACTGAAGCGAGCCGAGCACGACCGCCTCCGTCCCGAGGCTTTCACGCACGCGATCCATCTCGGCGGGCGAAACCACCACGACCATGCCGATCCCGCAATTGAAGGTGCGGAACATCTCATGGGCGTCGAGCCGTGCTTCGGCCTGAAGCCATTCGAACACGGGAGGCAGGGGCGACGCACCCAGGTCTATGGTTGCGGTCAGCATGTCGGGGAGAATACGCGGCAGATTGTCGATCAACCCGCCGCCGGTGATGTGGCAGAGCGCTTTCACGGCGCCCGTTGTGCGAATCGTATCAAGGAGCTGGCGCACATAGATGCGCGTCGGGGTGAGGAGCGCCTGGCCCAGTGGCATCTCCGGCGCGAAGGGCGCGGGATCGTCCCAATCGAGACCGCTCTCGGCGACGACACGGCGCACCAGCGAGAAACCGTTGGCGTGAACGCCGGAGGAGGGGAGGCCGATCAGCACGTCGCCTTCGGCGAGATCGCGGCGTGGCAGGAGCGCATCGCGTTCCACCGCGCCTACGGCGAAGCCCGCCAGGTCGTAATCGCCCGCCTCGTACAGCCCGGGCATCTCGGCAGTCTCACCGCCGATCAGGGCGCAGCCGGCTTCGGCGCAGCCTTCCGCGATGGAGGCGACGACGGTCGCGGCCACGCCCACTTCGAGCTTACCGGTGGCGAAGTAGTCGAGGAAGAACAGCGGCTCGGCGCCTTGGACGATCAGGTCGTTGACGTTCATGGCCACGAGATCGATGCCGATCCCCTCATGCAGCCCGGTGTCGATGGCGAGCTTGAGCTTGGTGCCGACTCCGTCGGTCGCGGCGACGAGCAGCGGGTCCTGGAAGCCGCAGGCCTTGAGGTCGAACAGGCCCCCGAAGCCTCCGATGCCGCCCAGCACGCCCGCACGCATGGTCTTGGCGGCCAGCGGGCCTATCGCCTTCACCAGCGCGTTGCCGGCATCGATATCGACGCCTGCGTCGCGATAGGTCAAAGGCTTGGCGCCTTTCGCCGCGTCTTGAGGTTCTGGAGCTTGGGATTTCGGGGGCACCGGGCCACTCGGGGTGCAAGTTCGAAAGATTTGGCATAACAATCGTGCCCGGCGAGGGCCGTCAAGGCGGAAAGGCCGCGAGCCTGCCATATTCCAAGGGTTTAGGGGAAAGCGTCCCCGGGGCCGGGTACGGGACTGATAATGGCGGCAGAGTTAGACATGCGTTTTAGGCGGTTGGCACCGTTTACTCTGAAGTTGAGTCTCTTTGCGCTCATCGGCGTGGCGGCGCTGGCGCAGACCACGGGCGAAGCGGCCGCAGGCAGCCTGTACGACGTCGCCAAGATCTCGGTGGACACCACCGCCAAGAACGCCGTGGCGGCGCGGACGAACGGCATGGCCCAGGCCGAGATGCGGGCTATGGAGGTCCTGATCGGCCGGCTCGTGCCGCTGAGCGTCCAGGCGCAACTGCCAGAGTTCTCCCGCGAGGAGGTCCAGGAGCTGGTCACGGGCGTGGCCGTGCGCAAAGAGCAGACCTCGACCACGCGCTATATCGGTCTGCTCGATGTGCGCTTCAATCCATATTCGGTGCGGCAGTTCTTTGCCGACTACGCCATTCCCATGCGCGAGGACCAGGCACCGTCCATCTCCATCCTGCCTGTGATGCTATCCGGCGATAGCGTGACGGACGGCGCGGGCGATGGCTGGGCGAAAGCCTGGGAGGACCTGGATCTCGCCAACAGCATCACGCCTGCGACGCTCGTTCGCCCGCGCGCCGATCTCGACGCCGGGACCGTGAAGGCGGCCCTGTCCGGCGATCCGGACGCCTATGCCGCGCTCCGCAATGCTTACGGTTATGGCGGCCTGGTGATCGCCGTGGGCGAGAAGACGGACGGCCATCTAAGAGTGCGGCTCGCCGGGGAGGACGCCGTCGGTGCTGTCACCTTCGACCAGACCTATTCCGCCAGCAAGACGGGCGCTGCCGCGAGCGCCGCTTTTGCCGCCTTGGAGAGCCGTTGGAAGACGACGCAGGAGGGCGGTGCGCCGCCGCCGGGGGAGACCGCTTATCAGGAGGGATCGCCCCCTGTGGGCGCCGCCGCGGGACCGGGAGCGCCTAATGAGGTCCCGCGCAACGTTGTCGCCTTGGTTGAATTCTCGGGGCTAAGGGATTGGCAGGAGATTCGATCCCGCCTGACCCAGATCGCCGGCCTCAACACACTGGAGGTCAATTCCATGTCGGCCCGTGCCGCCGCGGTTACGTTCGATTTCGCGGGTTCTCTCGATAACCTCCAGGCGACGCTGGGGCGGAACGGATTTGCGCTGGATGAGAGGAATGGCACGCTTGTGCTGCGCTCCCAATAGGCCGGGCGAAGGCGGAAGCCAACCGTTTCGCACGCGGATTCTGATAAGGTTCGCGAAAAGCCCGGTTTGCGCCGGAGCTTGGGAGAAGCGCCGGTGAACATCCCCAACACGCTCACGCTCGCGCGGATCGTCGCCGTACCGCTCCTGGTGTGGCTGATCATCGATCAAGAGATGTTCGCGGCGTTCATGGTATTCGTGCTCGCCGGGCTGTCCGATGCGGCGGACGGTTACCTCGCCAAGCGCTATGGGTGGAATACGGAGCTTGGCGCCTATCTCGACCCCATCGCCGACAAGGCCTTGCTCGTCACTATCTACGTGACCCTGGGACTCGCCGGACACCTGCCGGTGTGGCTGGTCATCGCCGTGGTGAGCCGCGACATTCTCATTGTGGGCGCGGTGCTGCTTGCTTGGATGATGTCGCGCCCGATCAATGTGAAGCCGCTGCTTATTAGCAAGGCGAATACGTGTTCGCAGATCGCGCTGGCCGGTGTGGTGCTGGCCGAGCTTGGACTCGGTCTTGGCCTCGGCACTCTCGTCTGGGTTCTGATCTGGGTGACGGGAACTTTCACCATCCTGTCGGCCTTCGCCTATTTCTGGGCGTGGCTCCGGCACATGGCGCGCTACGAGCCGGCGCCCACCCCGCGGCCGAGCCGCCGCAAGGCGCGCGCAGCCGACGCGCCGCGATCAGGGGTCAGGGCGTCGTGAGCCTCGACCAGCTCACCTTCGACTTGCCTCATAGGGCCGCCCTCGGCGCGGAAGATTTTCTCGTCAGCGATTGCAATGTCGCCGTGGTGAAGCTGGTCGATGCGTGGCCCGATTGGCAGGCCCCGGTCCAGCTTCTGATCGGGCCGCCCGCGAGCGGCAAGACCCATCTCGTGCGTGTGTGGCAGGGTCGCTCGGGCGCCGTGGCGCTCGATCCGGCCCATCTCGGGATCGCCTTGCTGGACAGGCTGGGCTCGGGCTCGTCCATCGTGGTGGAGGATGCCGACCGTGCCGGCTACGACGAGAAGACGCTGTTCCATCTGCTGAACCTGGCGCGCGAGAAACGCCTCTTCGTGCTGCTCACCGCCCGCATCGGCCCGAACCGCTGGGACACCAGCTTGGCGGATCTGACCTCTCGGCTGAGCGCGGTGCCGGTGACGGAGATCGGCACCCCGGACGAGGCGCTGTTGCGCACGGTGATGCTGAAGCAGTTCGCCGACCGGCAGCTTGATATCGACCCGAAGGTGCTCGAGTTCCTGGCGCTGCGCATTGATCGCTCGCTAGAGGCGGCAGCGGCGGCCGTGGAGGCCGTGGACCGCGCCGCGCTCCGTTCGGGCCGCAAGATCAGCCGTCAGCTCGTGGCCGAGGCGCTCCAGGGTACAGCCTCGGCGGAATAGAGCCCCGGAATTGGCGTTTTCTGTAACGCTAGTGATACATTTAGGGGCGTAACATGACAGTTCCGTCAGACGGTTTTCAGAGCGCGCAAAGCGCCGAGTTTCATGAGGTTAGTGATGAATGTGCCGGAAAAGGTCGAGCCGGATAGCGCGGCCGCACGCATCTCGGCGTTTGGCCCCAGCCGATATTTTAACCGTGAGCTTTCCTGGCTCGACTTCAACAAGCGGGTGATGGAAGAGGCCGAGAACGAGCGCCATCCCCTGTTGGAGCGCCTACGCTTTCTCTCCATTTCGGCCACCAACCTCGATGAGTTCTACATGGTGCGCGTGGCGGGCCTGCGCGCCCAGGTCGTCGCCGGCATCGAGACACCGAGCCAGGACGGGCTGACGCCGTCCGAGCAGCTGGACCGCATCGACCAATCGGTGGCGGAGCTGACCGCCCAGCAGCAAGAGGCCTGGGTCACGATCGAGGCGCTTCTCGGCGAGGCGGGCCTCCACCTGCTCACCGCCGACCAGCTCTCCGACGATGAACGCAACTGGCTCGAGGATCACTTCCTCAATCACATCTTCCCGGTGCTGACGCCGATCGCCGTCGATCCGGCGCACCCGTTTCCGTTCATTCCCAATTTCGGCTTTACCCTTGGCCTCGAGCTGGTGCGCGAAGGCTCGTTCCGCACCATGCACGCGCTTCTTCCGATCCCGCCGCAGCTCGATCGCTTCATCCGCCTACCGGGCCAGGCCGGGGCGAAGGACGACATCCGTTTCGTCAGGCTGGAGACGGTGGTCGGCATCTTCGTGGCGCGGCTGTTCCCGGGCTACCGGGTGAGAAGCCAGGGCGCTTTCCGGGTGGTGCGCGACAGCGATATCGAGGTTCAGGAAGAGGCCGAGGATCTGGTGCGCGTGTTCGAATCGGCGCTCAAGCGCCGTAAACGCGGCTCGGTCATCCGTCTCGAGATGGAGGCCACCATGCCCTCGCGGCTCCAGCGCTTCGTCATGCAGGAACTGAAAGTCTCCGAGCGCGAGAGCTTCGTGCAAAAGGGGCAGATCGGCCTTGCCGACACCAACCAGCTCATCGTGTCCGACCGGCCGGACCTCAAGTTCCAGCCTTTTGTCAGCCGGTTCCCCGAGCGTATCCGCGAGCACCAGGGCGATTGCTTCGCGGCGATCGCCAAGAAGGACATCGTCGTCCACCACCCCTATGAGTCCTTCGACGTGGTGCTCCAATTTCTGAAGCAGGCCGCCGCCGATCCTGACGTGGTGGCGATCAAGTGGACGCTCTACCGCACGGGCAAGACCTCGCCGATCATCGAGGCGCTGAAGGACGCGGCCGAGGCCGGCAAGTCGGTGACCGCCGTGGTCGAGCTGAAGGCGCGCTTCGACGAAGAAGCCAACATCAAATGGGCGCGCGATCTGGAAAGCGCGGGCGTGCAGGTGGTCTACGGGTTCCTCGAGCTCAAGACACACGCAAAGCTCAGCCTGATCGTGCGGCGCGAGCGCGGCGCGCTTGCCACCTATTGCCACGTCGGCACCGGCAACTATCACTCGGTGACGGCCAAGATTTATACGGATCTGTCGTTCTTCACCGGGGACCGCTCCATCGGCAACGACCTGTCGCGCATCTTCAACTACGTGACGGGCTACGCGGAGCCGGCGGAGCTGGAAGCCATGGCCGTGTCGCCCGGAGGCATTCGGGCGCGAATCCTCGATCACATTCGCGAGGAGATGTACCACGCCAAGGCAGGACGCCCCGCCGCCATCTGGATGAAGATGAACTCTCTTGTGGATTCCGAGATCATCGATGCGCTCTACGAAGCGAGCCAGGCAGGGGTCGAGATCGACCTCGTGGTGCGCGGAATCTGTTGCCTGCGGCCGGGCGTGCCGGGGCTCTCGGCGAACATCCACGTCAAGAGCATTGTCGGACGCTTCCTGGAGCACTCGCGTATCTACTGCTTCGGCGCCGGCCATGGGCTTCCGCATCGCAAGGCGGTGATCTATATCAGTTCCGCCGACATGATGCCGCGCAACCTGGACCGCCGGGTGGAGGCGATGACACCCATCAAGAATCCCACGGTGCACGAGCAGATCCTCGACCAGATCATGGTGGCGAATCTCAAAGACAATCTTCAAAGCTGGCGGGTGCTGCCCGATGGAAGCTCGACCCGCATCCCGGTCGAAGAGGGGGACGAGCCCTTCAGCGCCCAGAATTACTTCATGACCAATCCGAGCCTGTCGGGCCGCGGCACGTCGCTAACTGAGAGCATGCCGCCGCGCTTTACGCGGTTGGTCGAGAGCGTCTAGGCTCTCCGTATGGCTTTGCGCAACGATCGAGCCCCCGTTGCCGTTGTCGACATCGGTTCGAACTCGGTGCGGCTCATCGTCTATGACGACGCCACCCGAGCCCCGGCCCCCGTCTACAACGAAAAAGTGCTCTGTGGATTGGGGCGCTCTATTGCCACCACCGGTAAGCTCGAGGCTTCCGGCGTGTCGCGGGCGCTGCGGGCGCTCAGGCGGTTTCGCGCGCTGATCGAGCAGCTCCATGTCGACCGCACCGAGGTGATCGCCACGGCTGCGGCGCGCGAGGCGGAGAACGGCCCCGATTTCATCGCCCAGGCTGAACAAGTGCTCGGGCGCCAGGTCACGGTGTTATCCGGCAATATGGAAGCCGAGCTTGCAGCCCTCGGCGTCGTCTCCGGCATCTACGCCGCGGACGGGTTCGCCGGCGATCTCGGTGGCGGCAGCCTCGAGCTGATCGACGTGCGCGGCGGGCGGCTTTCCGACGCCATGACAATGCCGCTTGGAGGCCTAAGGCTGATCGATGCCTCTGGCGGCAGCCTGAAGAAAGCGCGCGAGATCGTGGATGCAGAATTCTCCAAGGTGGATTGGCTGGAGAAGGGCAGGGGCCGCGATTTCTACGCCATCGGCGGCACCTGGCGGGCGCTGGCGCGGCTGCACATGGCCCAGACCAGCTATCCCTTGAGCGTGATGCACAATTACCGGATCGATGCGGACGAGGCGCTGAAATTCGCCGCACTGATCGATCATCAGTCGCAAAGCTCGCTGGCTGGCATTCGCGATCTCTCCAGCGCCCGGCGCGAGACGGTGCCTTACGGTGCGCTCGTGCTGGAGCGGCTGATCAAGCAGATGAAACCGCGGTCCATCGTCATCTCCGTGCTCGGCATACGCGAAGGGCTGCTCTACAGCCTGCTGAGCGAAGAAGAGCGCGCCAAGGACCCGCTGCTTGAGGCTTGCGTCCATCTGGCGGAGCAGCGCTCCCGCTCCATCGAGAATTCCTACGAGCTTTGTGATTGGACGGACGCGCTGTTCCGCGTGCCGGGGCCGGTGGAGACACCGGAGCAGACACGCTTGCGGCACGCGGCCTGCCTTCTGTCGGATATCGGCTGGCGGGCGCATCCCGATTATCGCGGCGCCCAGAGCCTCAACCTCGTGGCCCATGGCGACTTCGTCGGGGTGGACCATCCGGGCCGCGCATTTTTGGCGCTCACCGCCTATTACCGCAACGAGGGCCTCGTGAAGGACGACCTCAGTCAGCGGCTCATCGAGCTCGTCGACAAGGAGACGCTAAAGCGGGCGCGCATTCTGGGTGCGGCTTTCCGGGCCGCTCATATGGTCGCCGCCGCGATGCCGGGCGTGCTGCCCCACACGCCGCTCAGCTATGAGGGCAATCGCCTCATCTGGCAGCTGCCGGAGCCCTACGCCAATCTCGAAGGCGAGCGGGTGGAACGGCGCTTCAAATCGCTCGCGAATCTGCTGGAGCGGGAGCCCGAGATCAGGGTCGGGACGCCATTCCAGCTTGCTGCCGGCTAGGACCCCGGCACTTCGTCCGCCTTCCGGAGGCGCTCGAAGGCTTCCGCGGCACGCCTGCTGTAGGATTTCGGCCAATCCTGGAAGTAATTTAGCGAAGTTCCCGAGGCAAAACAGTAGACCCTGCCGGTATCGGGGTCCGCCCAGTTGATCGAGCAATCAGCCTTGATCAGAGCTCCGGAAATCAGCCCGATCGGGTCGTAATTGCTGAACTCGCCTTTGAGATCGGTAGGCGCGTAGGACTTCCAGATGCCGAGGTCGGTGGCGCCCGGCCGGTCCCGCATGGTGGATTCGGCGGAATCCGCGCCCGCCAACGAGGTGAGGCCGAGAACAGCGCCCGCGAGACAGACCGCGAGGGTATGGGCAAAGCGTTGCATCTTAGATCATCTTCTTCTACTTCGATCTTGTCGGGGGCCGGAATGGGCTCCCGAGGCTTACATGTCCAACTTGCGAGGCGCGTGCGCCGTTCCCCAAATCACATCGCGACTTAAGGGATCTTAGCCCTCGCCGGTTCAAGACCTTAAGCCGGGGTCTCACTTCATTCAAGATTGGTCGATGGCAGAGGACCTTTATTCCGTACTTGGCGTTCAGAAGACCGCGAGCGCCGGCGAGATCACCAAGGCTTACCGCAAGCTGGCCAAGAAGCTGCACCCGGACCTCAATCCTGGTGACACGGTGGCCGAGGACAAGTTCAAGCAGATCTCCCACGCCTACTCGATCCTCAAGGATCCCGAGCAACGCGGAAAATACGACCGCGGCGAGATCGATGCGAGCGGGCAGGAGCGGCCGCAGCAGCAATATTACCGCGAATATGCCGGGGGGCCGGAGGGCGCCCGCTATCAGTCTTCGGCGGGCTTTGAGGATATCGGGGCGTTCAGCGATCTGTTCGGCGACATGTTCGGCGCTGGCATGCGCGGTGGAAGGCGCGGCGGCGGGCAGTTCTCCATGCGCGGCCAGGACGCGCAATACCACCTCGATATCAGCTTTCTCGATGCGGTGAACGGCACCAAGCAGCGCATTACGCTGCCCGACGGCGGCACGCTCGACGTGACCATCCCTGCCGGGGTGAGCGAAGGCCAGGTACTGCGGCTCAAGGGCAAGGGCATGCCGGGCCTGGGCGAGGGCCCCGCGGGAGACGCGCTGGTCGAGGTCGGTGTGAAACCGCATCCCGTGTTCAAGCGCGAGGGCAACGACATCGTGGTCGATTTGCCCATCAGCTTCGATGAGGCGGTGCTCGGCGGCAAGGTCGAGGTGCCGACTATCGGCGGGCGCGTGGCGGTGACCGTGCCCGCGGGTTCCAACACCGGGCAGACGCTGCGGCTTAAGGGCCGGGGCGTAAAGGGCAAGGGCGATCAGCTTGTGAAGCTCACGGTGATGATGCCCGAGACCGTCGATGACGACCTCAAGAGTTTCGCGGAGGAATGGCGCAAGAGTCATCCCTACGATCCGCGCGGCAAATTGAAGGAGCGTGCATGATGCCGAGCGAGCAGGATGTCATTGCCCGCGTCCAGAGCCTCACGGTGACCCGGCTCAGGGTCTGGGTAAGCCGGGGGCTCATCAAGCCGGAGGACGACGCGGAGCGAAGCTATTCCGAAGCCGACATCGCCCGGGCTGCGCTGATCCGCACCCTCGAGGACGAGCTCGGCTTCGACGAGGAAGACGTGCCCGTGTTGCTGTCGCTCATCGATCAGATCCACGGACTGCGTTCAGAGTTGCGCGGTCTTCTCGAGGCGATGGAGGACCTGCCTCCGGATGTGCGGACCACCGTCCGCATGCGCATCGAACAGCGGCGGCGGCGCTGAGCCATGCGCGGGGGAACGGTCGTCTTCTATTTGCTGCTGGTCATCTTGCTGACGATGGCCAGCGTGCAATACGGGCTCGGGCGGCTGCCCGGCGACATCGTCGTCGATCTCGGTAGCATCTATTTCTATCTGCCGTTCACCACCGCGATCATCGTCGCTGTGCTGCTAGGCGTTGTCTTCTGGTTCTTCCGCCGCTGAGCCCTCCGGCGCCAGCACCGTCACCGCACCGCTTCTGATGGCGAGCGCCAGGTCCCCGCGCTTTAGGGCGAGTGCGTCTTCGCCGAACAGCTTGAGGCGCCAGCCTCTAAGCGCGGCCGCGTCCGCATCATCGGATCGCGCGATCTGCTCCAGGTCTTCGGAGGTGGCGATCAGCTTCGGCGCCACGCCGTGGCGTCCGGCGGTTGCCTTCAACAGCACGCGCAGGAGATCGACCACCGCTTGGGCTTCCGGCGGCATCGGCTCGCCCCGCTGAAGCGGCGGCACGGTCGCCGGATCGCGCTCACGGCCGCGTTGCACCGCCTCGAGAACAGCGCGGCCGCGCTGGGAGCGGGCAAAGCCATTATGCAATGACCGCAGCGAGCCGAGGTCTTCGACCGAGCGCGGTGCCTGCCCGGCGATATCGTAGAGCGCTTCGTCTTTCAGTACGCGGGAGCGCGGCACGTCTTGAGTCTGCGCCTCTCGCTCGCGCCAAGCGGCGAGTTCCATGAGGATGGCCAGCGCCTTGGGCGTCTTGATGCGCATCTTGAGCCGCCGCCAGGCGTGCTCCGGATGCAGCTCGTAGGTCGCGGGGTCCGTCAGCACCGCCATCTCTTCATTGAGCCAGCTCGCCCGCTCGGACTGGTCGAGCTGGGCACGAAGCTTGGGATAGAGATCGCGCAGATAGGTCACGTCGCCCAGCGCGTAGGTAAGTTGCCGCTCCGACAGAGGCCTGCGGCTCCAGTCGGTGAACCGCGAGCTCTTGTCGAGATTGCGGCCGAGCAGCCGCTTAACCAGCATGGAGTAGCTGACTGCCTCGCCGAAGCCGCAGACCATGGCGGCGACTTGCGTGTCGAAGATCGGATGCGGGATTACCCCTGCCAGATGATGCACGATCTCGACGTCCTGGCGCGCCGAGTGAAAGACCTTGAGCACGGTCTCGTCGACCATGAGGTCGAAGAGGGGCTTGAGGTCGATATCCGGCGCCATGCTGTCGATCAGGACCTCGGTCTCGCCGCCGGCGATCTGCACGAGGCACAGGCGCGGCCAGAAGGTCTGCTCGCGCATGAACTCGGTATCGACGGCGATGAAGGGGGCGGTGGCGAGTTTGGCGCAGGCCGCCGCGAGATCCTCGGTACGCGTAATCAGTTCCATGGTGGGCCGGATATAGCCCAACGCCTGGCACGCGGCCAAGAGCGCGAACGTCGCAAATGCAAACTATGAGGGGAAAAAGGGAGTTGGCCGGCGGCGCTGCCGCGGCCCATGCGGGCTTAGGAAGGCCCGCTGTGGGGCGTCAGACGGAGCCGGACTGACCCGTGGAGGCCGTTATTACGGCCGAATTGGCCGTCTCTTTCGTACGCGAAACTTAGTGGCATCCCGATGCTCAGCGGATCGCGGAGGTCACGACCGGGTCCGCTTGCATCAGCTTGGCATGGAACACGGTAGAGGCGTCGTTACTGGCCGGGCCATGGATGGCAGACGAGATCAGCGAGAAGAGCGTGACAAGCAGAGCGATAGTCCACGCCTCGATGGGAATGCGCGTCTTGACGGGAATCTTCGTCATTTCAAGTCTCCCTCGGTTTGTGTGCCCGATCTGACCTATTCAACGTGGACGCCCCGGCGAGGGTTCCTAACAAGGTCTTGAAATTTTGATTTTGCCACCCCACGCCAGCGTTATTTCTTGTTTTTCAAAGGCCAGTTTATTTACGATGCGCTAACCGTAACTTATTTGGGCACCACGCTGGGGTCGCCGCCGGGCGTTCCGGGCGGCGGAATCACGGGCGTGGTGCCGGGAAGGGGGTCCGGCGCCGGCGCGTGGATGCCTGCGTCGCCCACAGGCGGCGGCTCTATTACGCCTTTATTCTCGTCAAGTTGCTCGCTCAGGGTTTGATCCTCATCGATGCCCGGAACCGGCTCGCTGACTTGTTCGGCCAGAGCAGGCAGCGGGATCACGAGCGCCGCCGCCGCAAGCAGGGCGCGGGTTCTAAGGGCTACTTTTATGGCGGACGTCATGTCTCAAGGCTCCTCTTTTGCGAGTTGTGAGAGAGAAAAACCCGCAGGCGTGCCTCATCGTTCCGGGGCGAGCGCGGGCAGCCCGCCCGTCTTGACAAGGGTGCGCTTCCCGTGCGGTGTTCCGCGGCACCTGAGACCCCCGCCACTCCCGCCAGAGCCGTTTTCAAAGCCATGCACGCTTATCGCACCCATACTTGCGGCGCGCTCCGTAGCGACGACGTGGACAAGACCGTCCGTCTTTCGGGCTGGGTGCACCGCATCCGCGACCATGGCGGGCTGTTGTTCGTCGACCTGCGCGACCATTACGGCATCACCCAGATCGTCGCCGATCCGGATTCTCCGGTGTTCGCCGCGGCGGAAAAGTTGAAGCCTGAGTGGGTGGTGCGCGTCGACGGCGAGGTCGTGGCGCGCACGGAAGACACGATCAACCCGAACCTGCCGACCGGCCAGGTCGAGGTGCGGGCGAACGGTCTCGAGGTGTTGTCGGAATCCGCCGAACTTCCTTTGCCGGTGTTCGGCGAGCCGGACTATCCGGAAGAAACGCGTCTCAAATTCCGCTGTCTCGATCTTCGGCGCGAGAGCTTGCACAACAACATCATGAAGCGCGCGGCGATCATCACGTCCTTGCGCGAGCGCATGCGCGACGCCGGCTTCTTCGAGTTTCAGACGCCGATCCTCACCGCGTCGTCGCCGGAAGGCGCGCGCGACTATCTGGTGCCCTCCCGGGTGCATCCCGGCAAGTTCTACGCTCTGCCGCAGGCACCGCAGCAGTTCAAGCAGCTCATCATGATGGGCGGTTTCGACCGCTACTTCCAGATCGCGCCGTGCTTCCGCGACGAGGATGCGCGCGCCGACCGGTCGCCCGGCGAGTTCTATCAGCTCGACCTGGAGATGAGCTTCGTTACGCAAGACGACGTGTTTGAGACGGTCGAGCCGATCATCCGCGGATTATTCGAGGAATTCGGCGGCGGCAAGCCGGTGACCCCCAAGTTCCCGCGCATCCCCTATGCGGAGGCGATGCACAAATACGGCACCGACAAGCCGGACCTGCGCAATCCGATCGCGATGCAGGACGTGACCGAGCATTTCCGGGGCTCGGGCTTCAAGATCTTCGCCGGCATGATCGAGATGGACGTGAATACGCGCGTCTGGGCGATCCCCGGCGAGGGCGGCGGCTCGCGCGCGGTGTGCGACCGCATGAATTCTTGGGCCCAAGGCGAAGGCCAGCCGGGCATGGCCTATATTTTCTTCCGCGACGGCGAGGGCGCCGGACCCGTAGCTAAGAATATCGGCGCCGAACGCACCGAGGCAATCCGCGAACAACTTGGACTTGGCGACGGCGATGCGGTGTTCTTCGTCGCTGGCCTGCCGAAAGAGTTCTGCGACTTCGCCGCGCGCGCCCGGGTCAGGATCGGCGACGAGCTCAAGCTGACTAAGACGGACTGCTTCGACTTCTGCTGGATCGTCGACTTCCCGATGTTCGAGTGGAACGAGGAGGAGAAGAAGATCGACTTCTCCCATAATCCATTCTCAATGCCGCAAGGCGGGCTCGAAGCACTCGACACGATGAGGCCCGAAGAGGTCCTGGCCTATCAGTACGACCTCGTGTGCAACGGGGTGGAGCTCTCGTCCGGCGCCATCCGGAACCACAAGCCGGAGATCATGGAGAAGGCCTTCGCCATCGCCGGCTATCCGAAGGAAGAGCTGGAGCAGCGTTTTGGCGGCATGCTGCGCGCGCTGCAATACGGTGCGCCGCCTCACGGCGGCATCGCGCCGGGTATCGACCGCATGGTCATGCTGTTATGCGGCGAGGACAATCTCCGCCAGGTGGTGATGTTCCCGATGAATCAGCAGGCGGAGGATCTCCTCATGGGCGCACCGTCGGAGGTGTCGCCGGAGCAGCTCAAAGAGCTCAACATCCGCATCGCGTTGCCCAAGGCAAAGAGCTAGCTGTTCTTTCGCCTTTTCGCTGGGACCTGATCCAGCGCAAGCTTGGCCCGCTCCTCGAGCGTTTGCAGATCCTGCTTCTGAGCTATGTTGCGGCGCCCGGTCTCCAGCACCATCTCGATCTGCTCTTCGAGTGCGGGTCGCTGGGTCTCGTTGGCTTGTGCCAGAAGCTGACCGAGACTTTCGACCAGGCGGATGAGCACGGCGGCCTCGTCATGTCCGTGCTGGCGGATCTGGCGAAAGGCTTCCTCGACTGTCTCGGCAAAGGTGGAGCGCGGCGCTAGTAGGCGCACATTGTCGTCCTCGTCCGTCCACACCGATTGGGCCGGGCCACGCTGCATAATCTTTGCCAGCGACACGCTGAGTCGGTCGATCACGGCCGTGGCGGTGAAAGGATCGCTGATGCTGGGGGAGAGCGCGCGCAGCGCTACCTCGACGAGCTGGCGGATCGAAGTTTCCAACTCCTGAACGGAGGCCCGCTCGCCGCCCAGCACGAGGCAGTTCTGGATGCGCTCTTGTGTCTCTTCGGTCGCGGCATCCGCGGGCGCGATCCAGGCGAAGGCAGTGCCTTCGATGACGTGGCGTCCCGGCTTGAAGGAAATCTCGATCACCACATCGGCCTCCTTTGCGATCTCGACGAGCCCATGATGATCGAGCGCCTGAACGTAGCCACTGCGATGAAGCGTGAGCAGCGCGCCGGTCTTCATGGGACGCTTGTCGGGGGCACTGGCTTGCTCGAAATCGGCGTCGGGGAGGAGCCGCGCGATGTCCGAATCAAGCGCGTCGCCGACACGGTCGATGGTGTTGTCGGCGATGATCGATCTGGCGAGGTGATGCACGAACATCAGCAGCGCGACGAGGCAAAGCAGCGCCAGCACGGTGCCGCCCGTCACCGCGAGGTTGGGTACGGAGTCCGTTCCGCCATAGGCCGAGCGCAGCACGAGCAGCAGATAGACGACCGTTCCGATAAACAGGCCGAGAGTTGCTTGCGTGCGGCGGTCGTCCATGAAGCCGCGGATGAGGCGGGGTCCAAGTTGCTGCGCCGCGAGCGTCAGCACGACCATGGTGATGGAGACCACCAAGGTCGCCATGGTGATCATGGCGGTGACGAGATTGGAGAGGAACTGCGGGGCCGCCTCCGCGTCACCGCTATAGAGGAACCACACCGGATCGTCGCCCTGACGGACCCGGATGTTCACGGCGAGGATTGCGGCGGCCGCGGCCAGCGCCATTATGAGAATCGGCAGCGCCCAAAGGCTCGACCGCACGTCATGCCAAATCTTGAAAAGCCGCGTAAACATGCCCAACGCCTTGTGACGAAACGGAGTCCAAAATCCGTCTGAGCGTCAGTCTTAAGGCAAGCGGCAAGGCCCGGCTAGGGTTCGGCGAGTTTCCGTGAGCGCGGTCTCTGGCGGCGCAAAGATTCGCGTCAAATGCATGACACCACTGACGCAGCACGCGTTTCGCGTTTAACATGCGCCTAGGGCAAATGGACGGTGGGACGTTCCAAATCAAAAGACTGCAAGCTTCCGGCGTGCGGCTCGCCGGAGAGGGAGGGCCTCTTTCCTGTTTGACGGGTCGAAAGGACAAGGGACCATGACATTTGGCGAGCACGTTTTTCTCTATTGCGAGCGCGGAACGAACGAGGCGCTCTGGGCCGAGCCGATCAACGCCATATCGAATGCCGGCTTTCTTCTCGCTGCGTTAATCTTCTGGCAGCTCGTTTTGTGGCGGCCCCGAGAGGAGCGCAACGCCGACCACTATCTCCTCGTGGCTCTCGCCTTCCTCATCGGCTTTGGCAGCCTCGCGTTCCATCTTTTTGCCGACGAGGGGACGGCGATGGCCGACGTGATCCCGATCGGCCTGTTTATGCTGGTCTATCTCGGCTTTGCGCTGAACCGCTTTTTGAGCGTGCCGCCGGGTTGGACGGTGTTACTCGTCGTGGTCTTCACCGGCCTCGTGGGCGCGGCCATGCAGGTCTATTGCTCGGACGGCGGCATCGGCCTGCCGGGGGCGGCTCCGGACGCCAAGCCCTGCCTCAATGGCAGCATGGCCTATGTGCCGGCGCTCGGTGCGCTCATAATCGTCGGCATGGTGGCCGCGGAGCGGCATCGCAAGGCGGCGCCCTACATCTTGGCGGCGGCTGTCGTCTTCGCGGTCTCGATCATCCTGCGTTCGGTGGATCTCGCGCTCTGCGAGCAGTTGGTGATCCACGGGCGGAAGGTCGGCACCCATTTCATCTGGCATCTGCTCAACGCCGTGGTGCTCTTCCTACTGCTCAGGGCAAGCCTCGAGACTGGGGTCAAAGAGGTGACGGCCGAGACCGAGTGGGCGCCCGCGCCAGTACCTGCGCCCGTGGAAGCGGTCCCCGCGAAGAACGAGCTCAAGGAGAGCCCGGAAGTGGCCTCAGCCGGCGAGGAAGCGGTGGTGAAGGCGGCAGAGCCTGAACCCCAGCCCGAGCCGGAGCCTGAGCCTGAGGCCGAACCGGAGCCTGAGCCGGAACTTGAGGACGAGAAGTTGGAGGCAGACGACACGCCCGAGCTAGACCCGGAAGATGAGCTGGAGCCTAAAGCCGAGGAGGAAGCCCCGGCGCCCAAGAAGGGCAGGGGAAAGAAGAAGCCGTCCTCTCCCGCCTAGCCTCGGTCCTAGGAAAAAGCTCGCATCAACAAAATGCTAGGGCGCTATCGTTAGACTTTCTGTCGCGATAGCGCTCTAGTGACGCGCTCCGCGCGCGGGGATGCGGACGTGGTGGAACTGGTAGACACACAGGACTTAAAATCCTGAGGGGGGCAACCCCCGTGCGGGTTCGACTCCCGCCGTCCGCACCAATCGCTCTTTCTTGAGCTACGCGACGCGGCCCATGGTGGAGGTGTCTGGGTCGGGCGTGGGCCCTTGCGACGGTACGCGAGGGGGGCGGAAAGCGCTAGGCGATGCGCTTTCGAGCTTCCATGTCCGAGGCGAAGAACACAAGCGCTTTGCCCATCGCCTTGGCCCGATACATGGCGGCGTCGGCGTTGCGCAGCGCATCCTCGGCCGTTCCACCATCTTCGGGGATCAGCGCGATACCGGCGGCCATGCCGATTTCATGTGTGTGCTTGCCGGCGCGGATTGGGGCGGTGAGGCTCTGCACGAAACGCATGCCGATGGTGCGGGCGGACTCGCGGGTCACGTTGTAGGCGAGCACGGCAAATTCGTCGCCGCCGATACGGGCAAGGAGATCGCTCGGCCGGGAGGCCGAACGGAACCGGTCGGCGACGATCTCCAGAACCTGATCTCCGACCGTGTGGCCGTGCGCGTCGTTGACCGGCTTGAAGCCATTCAAATCCATGAGGTAGAGCGCGTGCTCGGTGCCGTCGGTGGGCGGCGCTTTGACCGCCGCTGTCAGCGTCTCCATTAGCGCGCGGCGATTGAGCAAGCCGGTGAGGGGGTCCTGCACTGCCAGCGCGGTGAGCTGCCGTAACTCGATCTCTGCGACCGACCTTAGCGAGGCGTCGCTGCGCTGATCGCTAAAGCGGCGCAAGACAAAGGCGAACAGGCAGGCGGTCAGCAGCGTCGTCAGGAGGATCGCCTCGGCCAGCGAAACCTGGAGCTGCGCCTCGCTCAAGCTCTCCATGAAATAGAAGAGATCGTACTGAAGCGCGAGCAGAAGCGCCGCGAGCATCAGGACGAACATGAGCAGTGCATCCTGCAAGCTGGCGCGCGGATTTCTGGCAATCGCTTTGGTGAGCGTCCGAGGTGTGAAATTGTCCACGATCTCTCCCGTCGAAATCCGGGCGAAGCGTAGCGGCAAGGGCCTAGAAATGTAAATCGAACTTTAGACGATCCGGCGCCTTTTCGCGTTTTTCGAGCGTTCCCGGGGTGACTCAACCGGCGTCGATCCGTGCGCCTTCCAGATCGACAAGATGCCGCACCCCACGTAGGCTGGCCTCCATCAGCGGCCGTTAAGAGCCGCTCCGAGGATGAGGGAGAGCCGGGTATGAACGAACAGCCGAGACGCGAGACCTTTTTCGGGGGGTGTCCCCACGACTGCCCCGACACTTGCGCCATGATCTACGAGGTCGAGGACGGCAAGCTCGTCGAGGTCAGGGGCAACAAAGAGCACCCCATGACGAGGGGTGGGCTCTGCGTGAAGCTCAAGGACTACCACGACCATCATTACAACCCGGACCGTTTGCTCCATCCCTTGCGGCGCGTCGGCCCGAAAGGCTCCCGCCGGTTCGAGCGCATCTCCTGGGACGATGCGATCGCCGAGATCACCACGCGGTGGAAAGACATCATCGCCAAGCACGGCTCTCAGGCGATCATGCCCTACAGCTATCTCGGCAATGAGGGCTTGGTGCAGGGGCTCACCTGCGGCGACGCCTTCTTCAACCGGCTCGGCTCCACGGTGAACGAGAAGACGTTCTGCGCCTCAGGGTCCTCGACCGCGTGGCTACTCACGGTCGGGCCCACGGGCGGCGTCGATCCGGAGAGCTTCACTCACTCCAAATACATCGTGATCTGGGCCTGCAACTCGATCTCCACCAATTTACATCACTGGCCGTTCGTGCTCGAGGCGCAGAAGAAGGGCGCCAAGGTCGTGGTAATCGACTCGTATCGTTCGCGTACGGCGAAGGCCGCTGACTGGCACATCGCGCCGAAACCCGGCACGGACGGCGCGTTGGCCATGGGCATCATCGCCGCACTGATCAGTGGTGGCTATGTGGACGACGAATGGGTCAACGCGCATACGGTCGGCTTTCCGGAGCTGGCCAAGCGCTCGCTCGACTTCACGCCGGACTATGTGGAGGCTGTGACCGGTGTGCCGGCCGAAGACGTCGCCAAGTTTGCCCGCGAGTTCGCCACCGTTCAGCCTTCGGTGATCCGCATGGGCGTGGCGCTCGAGCGGCACGCAGGCGGCGGCCAGACCATCCGCGCCGTCTGCGCGATCCCGGCACTCGCCGGCTCGTGGCGTCACGTGGGCGGCGGGCTGTTGCAAATGCCGTTATGGGAGTTCCCGGTGGACTGGGCGAAGGTCTCGCGCCCCGACTACATCCGCCCCGGAACTCGGGTGGTGAACAACCTGCAGCTCGGCCGCGCGCTCACGGGCGGTATGCAGCTCGATCCGCCGATCATGGGGCTCTATGTGTACAACACCAATCCGGTGAGCCAGGCACCTGAGACCAACCGGATCGTCGACGGACTATCCCGGGAGGATTTGTTCTTCGTGGCCGCCGAGCATTTCGTGACAGACACGGCCGCCTATGCCGACATCATCCTGCCGGCGACCATGGCGGGCGAGCACGACGACATGATGTTCTCGTGGGGGCACTTCTATTTGACGCTCAACGAGAAGGCGATCGAGCCGCGTGGCGAGGCGAAGTCCAACGCCGAGATCTTCCGTCTGCTCTCCAAGGCGTTCGGCTTCGATGACGACCCGCGCTTCACCATGAGCGACATGGAGCTCGCCGAACACTACATCCAATGGGATGCGCCACAGATGGGGGGCATCGGCATGGGATATTTCCGCAAGCACGGCTATTTCCATCTCGCCGTGGGCACGCCCGACGACCGGCTGCCGCACGCGAACGGCAACTTCCCGACGCCGTCCGGCAAGGTGGAGTTCATGGTCGAGGATGCCAAGAACTTCGTCGCGCCACCATTCCGCATGATGTACGAGGACAACCAGTCGGGCGAGGATGTTGATCCGCTGCCGGGTTATGTGCCGCCGCGGGAGAGCGTGGAGACCAATCCCAATCTCGCCGAGCACTATCCGCTTAACATCATCTCACCGAAGAGCCACGGCTTCCTGAACTCGTGCTACGCCAATGAGCCGCACAAGATCAAAGGCCAGGGAGAGCAGTTCGTGCTGATCAGCCCGAAGGATGCCGAGGCACGGTCGATCCGCGAAGGCGATCCGGTCCGGGTGTTCAACGGAAGAGGCGACTTCGAGGGGCTTGCGCGCGTCACCGACGATGTGGGCGAGGGGGTGATCGTGGCGACGCTCGGCTATTGGCGGAGCCTCAACCGCTCGGACGGCTCGGTGAATTCGATCTCTTCCGCGGAGTTCTGCAGCCTTGGCCGGGCGCCTACCTTCTCCGACAACCTCGTTCAGGTTATGCGGGTGAACTAGGGCAGCTACTCGGCCGCGGGGGCGGCCTTGGCAGAGATCTCCTGGAGGGCGGTAAAGCCCTCGAACTCGGGATGGCCGAGATAGAGCGGCTTGCCCTCACCGGCGCGCGCATGGGCCTTTCGGAAGGCTTCCGAT
>NZ_JBPPND010000248.1:0-7350 GCF_051306395.1 Methyloceanibacter sp. | reverse complement strand
CCGTTCGGTACCGGCGGGGATTTGATGATCGTGCCCGATCCTTCCGCCGAAGTGCATGTGGATTTTCGCGACGGCTCCGCCTCCGAGCATTTCTTCCTCGGCGATGTCCGCAACACCGACGGCAGCCCGTGGGAGTGCTGCGTCCGTGCGTTCTTGCGCCGCGCCGTTGCCGCGCTCGAGGCCGTAAGCGGTCTCCATCTGATCGCGGCTCTCGAGCAGGAGTTTATCTATACCGGCGTCGAGGATCTGCCAGGCCACGCTTACAGCCTGAGCGCGTTCCGGCGTCAAGGCGTGTTCGGCGAGATGCTGATGGCCGCGATCCGCGCCGCGAGCGCCAAGCCGGACTCCTTCCTCGCCGAATACGGCCCCCGTCAATACGAGATGACGGTGGCGCCCGAGACGGCACTTGTCGCCGCCGACCAAGCCGTGATCGCCCGGGAGATGGCGCGCGCCGTCGCCTTCCGGCTCGAAAACCGCGCCATCTTCTCGCCCATGCCCGTGGCCGACGGTGCGGGCAACGGGGTGCATATCCATTTCAGCCTGCACGATGCGTCGGGCGCGCCGGTGACCTACGCAACCGACGGGCCGTTCGGCCTGAGCGCCGCGGCAACGCATTTCGCCGCCGGGGTGCTGCACCACCTGCCGGCGCTTTGTGCGATCACCGCGCCGTCTCCGGTCTCTTACTTGCGGCTGACACCGAACCGCTGGGCGCCGACCGTTGCCGACCTCCAGGCTCAGGATCGCGGCGCGGCGTTGCGCATATGTCCGGCCTTCGCCGTGCACGACGAGAAAGAGAGAGCCGCTCAGTTCAATCTGGAGTTCCGCGTGTGCGATGCGGCGGCAAGCCCTTACATGGCGCTCGGTTCGCTGATCTTCGCCGGCGCCGACGGCATCGCACGTGAGCTTTCACTGCCCGACACAGCCGCGAACCTTCCCCATTCACTGGGCGAGGCTCTGGACGTCATGGAGGCGAGCGACACGCTCAAGAGCTGGTTCGGGCCCGTGTTCTTCGAGGCCTATATGCGCCACAAGCGGTCCGAAGTGGCCAATGTCGCCGATCTGTCTCCAGCGGACCTCTGCGCGCGCTATGCCGAAGTCTATTGAGACGAAGCGGGTGATAACCGCTCGCTAACGGTGTAGCCTATAGGGTCCCTCGGCTATGCATGCGCTTGCTAAGCTCAGCGCGGGAGGTACCGGACTCATGTGGAAGACGATCCTTGCAGTCTCGTTTCTATCGCTTGGCGCTCTGACGCTTGCGGGGTGTAGCGACGACGAGTCGAAGAGCAGCTTCGTCGTCTGCGAAAGCACCTATGCGCTGTGCACGACGGCCAAGTGCGAGCCGGCCGACGGCAGCACGGATACGGTGTCCTGCGCTTGCGACGTGAAGACCGGCTATTCCGCGGGTGAGAAGCCCTGCACGGGAGAGGCCAAGACCGACAAGGGCACCGAGATCAGCTCGCGGTACTACCCTATCAAGAGTTATGCGGCCTGCGACAACGATCGGCCCTGGGCCTGGTGTCTCGACAAGCCGTGCGTCGTCGATAAGGACGACCCGACCAAGGCGTCTTGCGCTTGCACGGTGACCAAGAACGAGGGGCCATACCTGGTGGTGACCGACACCTATACCGACTCGACCTGCACCACGGATCTGTGGTCGTCGGCGACGGTGAAGGGCGCGAATCAGCTTACGGATTTCCTCAAGACCACCAGTGAGCTCAAGCCGTACGACATCAAGGTCTTGAACGCGCCGAAATAGCGGAGCTCAGCGCACCGGAACGAGGTCGAGAACGTCCTCGGTGGGTAGCATCCGGCAATAGCCCTTGAAACACTCGAGGGCGGCCGCGTGGCGCGCTTCGGTTTCCGCCGCGCAAGCATCGTGCACGCAGGTCATGTAGTAGCCACGATCGGCGCCGTCCTTCACCGCATGGTCGATGCATTGATCGGTGAGATAGCCCGTCACGAACACGTCCTCGATGCCGATATTGCGCAAGAGGTAGTCGAGATTGGTAGAGTTGAATACCGACGAGGAGGTCTTGGGGAGGACGATCTCGCCGGGGACCGGCGCGAGTTCCGGGACCACTTGCGCCTCGTGAGACCCTTTGGCGAAGCCCATATTGGAAAGCTTGTAGTCGAGGCTGCGGTCGCGACCGTCCGCGGTCAAGTTCTCGATCACCGTATAGATCACTTCGAGCCGCGCCCCGCGGAAGGCCTCGATGAGCGCGGCGATGTTCGGGATCACGCGTAGCGCCGTGGCCTTGTAGAACTCGGGCCGTATGTTCGCTTCCTTGGGTCCGCAGGTTCCGTTCTGCACGTCGATGACGAGTAGGGCTGCGGTTCCCCTGGTGATGGGACGATCGCGGGGGCTTGCTTTAGGTGCTGTCATGGCATCGGTGGGTTGTTGTGCTATCGCGGGGGACAGAGTGAAATGCAACCAGCAGCAAACCGTCAACGGCGAATGGAGACTAACATGTCGAAGCTTCTGGCAGCCCTCTCCGCACTGATCTTTGTCGCGCTCGCGTCTTGCACGCAAGACGATGTCGCCACGCTCGAGGCCGTCGACAATGTGGTGGCGGAACTGGACGAGGCTTTCGAGGCGCAGGACGCCAAGGCAGTCAAGGCTTTGATGACGTCCGACCATGTATCGGTGACGCCTTATTATGGCGCGCCCAAATCGGTCGACGAGGCTCTCGCCTCATTGCCTGATCTGAAATACGAACAAACCGACTTAAGCGAGCCCAAAGTGGTCCTGCTCGGCTCCGATGCGGCCATGCGGACCGTGATCGCGAAGGTTGACGGAACGTTCAAGGGTGAGCCGTTCTCCTACAAGGTCTTCATCACCGCGATCCTGCTCAGGCAGGACGGCAAGTGGCTGGAGCGGTTCTATCAGGTCACGCGCCTTGCGCCTTAGATCGGACGGCCCGGTAAAGTCGGGGAGCTTGCGAGACGCCCTGCCCGAAGAGCCGCAGGCCGAAGAGCTGGTCGAGATCTTGATGGAGGGGCGGGGCCTGCGCCTGGAGCGCATCGTCTCGACAGGTCAGGCGACTCCGGAGGACGATTGGTACGACCTAGCTTGGGACGAGTTCGTGGTTCTCGTGTCCGGCGCCGCGCGCTTGCGGATCGAGGGCGAGGACGAGGACCGCGCGCTTGAAGCCGGCGACTGGGTCTTGCTCCCGGCGCATTGCCGCCATCGCGTGACCTGGACACAAACTGCGCCGCCGGCCGTCTGGCTGGCGATCCACCACGAGGGTGCGCTCAGCCGCCGCGAAGCAGAAGCAGAATGAACAATGTCAGCGGGGTGAGGATGTCCCACCAGAAGATGGGGCCCGCATTGTTGATGGCGAAGTTCTTCCGCCGCACCATGTCTGTGGCGTGTACGGCCGCCGCGCTCCACAGGAAGCCCGCCGCCATGAAGGTCATCGCCCAGGCCGCTTCCGGCCCGAGGACCGAGGCGGCCACGGCGCCAAGGCCTATGCCGAGATTGGCGCCGGCGATCTCCTTCTGAAACGGGCTCGGCGCCCAGCCGATGGATTCAGCAACGCGCTTGCTGAAGACCGCGTGCGAGAATGCCGACCAAAGGCTCATCACGCCAAGCCCAAGGGAGAGCATCCATTGAAGCAGCGGCGACAGCTCAGAACTGCCGAAGGGCTGATCGACGTCAAGAAATCCAAGGACGAGCGCAGCGGCATAACAGAGGGCGGGGAAGGCGGAGATGAGATTCTGCATTGGGCCCTCCAGCGCTTAGAATCGCATGGCGAATGATCGCGGATGTGTGCATTGAAGGCAAGGGAGACGCCTCCTGGCACAGCGGGCGCCTGGGACCGCTCAAAGTTTTCGAAAAACCGCGCGAAGCTCGCAGCCTTTCGGCTAATCGGGGCGAAACCTTTCGCGCCAAGTGTCCGTTCGTCCTGTTGCCACGCCCATTCACGAGGAGACTGAGACGATGCAGACGACTTGGATGCCGGATACCGAGCACGTCAAGATTCACAATCGCGCGGAGCTGCCGGAGAGCGTGTTTGCCTTTCCCGAGCAGCGCAAGGAACCGCTGACCGACGCGTCGCATGTGCGCAACGCGCTCGCGCGGTTCGACCAAGTGGAAGGCGTATCCGACGCCGACCGCGATCTGGCCTTCGCCAACATCAAGAAGGCGGCCGCGTATTACGGGGTGGACGTGCGCGAGAACAGCTGGCGCGAGCTCGGCCGCTGAGCGCCCCGCGAACTGTCGACGCTTGAGGCGGCCCTGGCGTTCTGTTCCGGGGCCGCATCGGCGTCACGACGATGACCGCTTTTTCTGGCAAAGCTTTCGTCAAGGGGGCAAGCTTGTCCGATGATTCACGGTCACAGAGACCCCTATTCCTTGCGCGCGCCGCTGCGTTTCGACTTCGATGGCACAGCGAGCAAGGCCGACCCCTTCGCATTTTTCGCAAGCTTGCGGGAGGCTGGGCCGGTCATTCCCGTGAAACTTCCGCTCGTCGGCAAGGTCTGGATCACCACGACCCACGAAGCCACGTCGGCGATGGTCAAGGACAGTGCCTTGTTCGTGCAGGAGGCGCGCCATGCCGGCAAGACTGGCGTGGCCGGCATGGCATGGTGGATGCCGTCCTCGCTGAAGCTCATTACCAACAACATGCTGCTCAAGGACGAGCCGGACCACCGGCGACTGCGGAAGCTCGTCGACCAAGCGTTTCAGCGCCGCCGGGTGCGGGATATGCGCGGCGAGATCGAGGGCATGGCGGACAAACTTCTCGACGGCTTCAAGGGGCGCGAGGAGGTGGACCTGGCGACCGACTTCTCACGCCGCCTACCGCTCGAGGTGATCTGCGCGCTGCTCGGTCTGCCGGATGACAATCGGGAGGCCTTCTCGGGCTGGGCCAACGCCGCGACCTCGATGCGGAGCAGCTTCGGTATCTTCCGCGCCTTTTTGTCGATGCGGGGCGTGATCGACTATGTGCGCGGGCAGATCGAGGAATGCCGGAGGCATCCGCGCGAGGGCGTAATCAGCGAGCTGGTGCGCGCCGAAGAGGACGGGGACAAGCTCAGCGAGGACGAGCTGATCTCCATGGTCTTCTTGCTGCTCTTTGCCGGCTTCGAAACCACCACGCATCTCATCAGCGACAGCATCATCGCGCTTGAGCAGAACCCGGCACAGAAGGCTTATCTTTTCGCCGATCCGGACGCCCGCATGGAGCGCGCGGTCGAAGAGCTGGCGCGCTACAACACGCCGGTCCAAAGCACGAAGCCCCGCTATGCCTCGCGGGACTGCGAGTTTTTCGGGCAGGCTCTAAGGCGCGGCGACATTGTCATGGGGCAGCTCGCCGGCGCGAATTACGATCCGGCCGCATTCGACGAGCCCGACCGACTCAAGCTCGACCGTCTTCCGAACCCGCATCTCGTGTTCAGCTCGGGCATTCACTTTTGTCTGGGCATGCAGCTTGCCCGCGTGGAGGTCCAAGCGGCGCTCGCGCGTCTCTACGCGCGCTATCCCGATCTAGCGCTGGCGGCGCCGGACGATATTCAATGGATCAAGCGCTTCGGGTTGCGCGGCGTCACCGCGCTGCCGGTGCGGCTGAACGCGGAGCGCGTCCGGAAGGCCGCGTAACCTCAGTCGTTCTCGTGACAGCCTTCCTGTGCGTTCCAGCCCAGGCCGGGTTTGCAGCCTTTCCTGATCGCTTCAAGCTGCCAGGTGGGCAGTCGTAGCTGAGGCTTCGGCTTCACGTAGCCCTGCACGCATTTGTTGCCTTGGAGCCGATAGCCGGGGCCGCAATAGCTCGCGGCGTTGCGCTTCAGGATGCACTTGCCGTCGATCAGAACCGAACGTGAACGGCATTTTGGTGCTGCGGCCTTCTTCGACGCCGGCGGCGGAGACGCCTTCTTGGCGGGCGGCGGAGGCGGCGGTGGTGCCGCGGCCTTCACCGAGCCATCGGGGGCTTTCAGCGTTACGACGCGCGTGCCTGCATGCGGCATGACGATCTCGATGCAATCGCCGGGCCCGTCGGCAATCATCCAGGGATGCGTCAAGAACGTGTCGAGGGTCACTTCCTCGCCGCTGTTGAGGCCCGCGTAGTCCTTTGGCTGGCCGCTGAAGTCGAGCCACAGAATGCTGCGGTACATGCCGGACTTGTTGACGAAGGTGATCTTGGCCGGCGCGTCGCTGCCTTGGGACTTCACGCTGAACAGGTCTTTGCACGAAGGATCGGAGCCCGGACTGGGCGCGGCGACCGGCTGCGGGGCCGGTGCGGACGGTGGAGGGGTCTGTGGGGCCGGTGCGGGCGGTGTCTCGGCCTTCTTGAGCTTTTCGATATAGGCGCGGGCGAGATCGGCATAGAAGCCGCTGGGATAGTTCGCCAGAAACGCCTCGAAGCCCGCGGCCGTGCCGAGCTCCTTGGCGCTGTCAAAGGCGTCTTTCTCGGGGCTTGCGCTCGCCTCCGCAACCTCGGCCTCTGCGCTCGCGCCGTCGCCGAGCACCGCTTGCTCGTATGTGCGGCAGGCCTCCATGAATTTCTTGAGGTTGTCGCGGCCCTCCGCGAGATTGAGCGTGGCGGCACGATAGCCGGGCACCGAATAGTCGAGCGTCTCCTTCTCGGCGAACGCGGCCCAGAGCTGATCGTCGTTCTTGATGTCGAGATTGACGCCGCTCAAGCCTTCGCCCTCGGCGCGATCGATATGGCCCTCAAGCGTCTGCTCGAAACCGCCGCCCGAGAAGCGCAAGGCCGCATCCGCGCCATTGGCAAGACCGCCGATATCGGCGCCGAAGGTGAGGTTGGCAAATTGAGCGCCCGTGCTGGGGCGTGCATCGCATACGCCCATCACCTGGACATTGTCGGTCTCCGGCACGCCATAGACGAGACGCGCCGTCATCGCGCCTTTGTTGTCGGGGTCGTTGCTCTCGTAGAACTGCCACTGCATGTCGCCTTCTTGGGCCGCAGCGGGTTTGGCCTGACAGGTCAAGGCGACGGTGAGCAGCGCGGCTGCGAGGAAGAAGGTTCTCGGCATTGGCGTCTTCTCACTCTTGATGTACGGGGAAATGACGACGAGTTGGCCGATGCCGAACCTCCGTCTGGGTGGAAGGCCAGCTTAGGAGAGCGGCGGCGTGGTGGCAATGGAGCTATCCCCACGCTCAAGCGAGCGTGGTCCACACCACCGCGATGTTCGCCACCAAATAGAGTGCGAGCACGCCTGCGGCCCAACGCCGGTCGGCCTGCTTGATCTCGGCTTCGGAGTCCGCATCGGCCCCGCGCCACGACGTGGCGACCACGCGGGCGAGCGCGATGATGATGAACGGATAGGCGAGCAGGAAAATCTTATCGAGCATCATCAGGTAGTCCACATCCGGGAGAGATGCGGTTGCCGTCA
>NZ_JBPPND010000247.1:0-2244 GCF_051306395.1 Methyloceanibacter sp. | reverse complement strand
GCCCGAGAACAGATCGTTGCGAAACGTGTGCTCGGATAGGTCGAAGATGGCGGCCAGATGCGTCGGCGGGTCGAGCTCGCCCGTCTCGCGGAGCAGCTTCCACAGCATGCCGCAGAAGCCGTGCACCGCGCCGACGGGCAGGCCGTCGGAGGGCCGTGTTAGCGGCGGCAGCGCGTGATAGGCCCGGAAGATATAGCCGGAGGCGTCGATCAGGTAGACGTGGTCGCCGCGCGCCACGGGCTTGCCGGCGGCGGATTGGGTGGTCTTTTGGCTTGTCATGATGCGGCGAATATAGGGACTGCGACCCCTTCAAGGGAGTCGCTTCGCGGCCTCATCCACGGCCCTCTGACGTCTAGCGGGTCTTGGCCAGCTCGGGCTTCTCTTCGGCGGCTTTGCCCGGCCGCTGGTTGGTCGAGCCCGGCGCGAAGGCCTTTTCGGGGCCGCCGAAGGTCTTCTCGATGTAGTCGGTGAAGTACTTGTCGAGGAAGGGGAAGGCCCGGGCGAAGCGCGTGAAGTCCTTCTGGGCAATGAACAGCAGAAGCCCGTCCTCCAGCGCCTCCACGAGGCCGGTCCGCAGCTCCGACTTAACCAGCACCCGCTCGCCGAAATGCTCGCCGGGGCCGAACACCTTCTCGAAATGCTCGCCCGTGTCGGGATTGTCGATGGTCAGCCTGAAGGCGCCGTGGATCACGGTATAGAAGCCGTCGATCAGCATGCCCGGTTCGAACACCCTGTCGCCCTTCCAGAAATGAATGTAGCGGGTGGCCGGTGGCCGCATCCTGAGCTGCACGAGGTTGGGCGGCATGATGGCGTTGAGCAGCCAGTTCACGCCGACGCGGAACTTGGCGGCGAAGCCGGGCAGGAACGACAGATAGAAGCCGCGCCACAACAGCCAGGCCAGCAGGCCCGACAGCTTGATCCCGTAGACGTCGGCCACGGCCTTGCTCATGCCGAGCGAGGCGAGCGAGCCCTTGGATGTGTAGGCGAACGGCTTGAGCTTCTCGCCCTTGAGCTTGGCCATGATGTTGGCCGCGAGCTGATAGCCCTCGCGCACGGCGAACTGCGCGGTTTGCGTAGCGTAATCCGCCGGGTCTTCTTGCGGATTGTCGCTGAGCGGAATGAGCGCCGCGTCGCCGAGCGCCCAGACATGGTCATGCCCTTGCACGCGCATGAAGCGGTCCGTCACGATGCGGCCCCAATGGAGATCGAGCCCGAGCATCTCCACCAGCGGATGCGGCCCGTTGCCGATCGTCGCCACGACCGTCGACGCATTGAGAGTGGCCCCATTGGTGAGCGCAACGCCTGTCGATGTTGCCGACTTCGTGCCGACACCGGTCAGAACCTCGATGCCTTGCTTCTTGAGCTGCTGCGTCGCGTAGGTGGCGAGGTCGGCCGGGAAGGTCGGGAGGATGCGCGGCGCATACTCGATGAGATACGTGCGGATCTCATCGACCGAGATGTTGTGATAGTAGGGCAATGCCCGGCGGATCAGCTGGCGCATTTCCGCCACGGTCTCCACGCCGGAGAAGCCCGCGCCCACCACGATGAAGGTAAGCAGCTGCTCCTTCACCACGCGCTCGGTGGTGACGTCGGCAGTTTCCAAGCATCCGATCACATGGGTGCGCAGCATGTGCGCGTCCGTGAGATCCTTCATGGTCAGCGCGTGGTCGGCCATGCCGGGAATGCGCTCGAGATCGACGCCGGTCCCGAGCGCGAGCACCACCTCGTCATATTTCAGCTCGACGGGTGTCATCCGCGAGCCCTGCATGACGATGACCGACTTCTTCTTGAAGTCGATGCCCATGACGCGCGCCTGGCGCACCTGGACGCGCGTCAGGAGCTGCCGCAGCGGCACCACCGCGTCGGAAGAGTTGATGCTGGAGGACGCCACCTCGGCCAGCAAAGGCTGGAACACGAAGTAGTTGTTGTTGTTGATGAGCTCGACCTCGACCGTGCCGCGGCCGAACTTCTCCAGAGACTTCGCGGCGAATACGCCGCCGAAGCCGCCGCCGAGCACGAGGACTTTCTTCTTCTTGTCTGACTTTTCTTTGCCAGTCATAGGCTTGCCCAGCCTTTGCGTCGCTTGATCAAATACCTACGCCAATGCCCCGGCGCGTCAAGTCACGCGTGGGGCCCGTCAACCGCTTAGAGCCCGCGCGTGGCACGGCGGTGAACCGCCGAACGGCGCAGGGCTAAACGAGGAGAAGGGAAGGATTAAGGTTGCCGGCGGGAAGGGCTCAAGCG
>NZ_JBPPND010000246.1:0-18840 GCF_051306395.1 Methyloceanibacter sp. | reverse complement strand
ATGGCTGTTCCTGGACGAAGCGACGAGCGCACTGGACGAGGACTCCGAGGCCACGCTTTACCGGCTTCTGCTGGAACGGTTGCCGGAGTCGGCCATCGTCTCGATCGGTCACCGTTCGAGCCTCAACGAATTCCACGGCCGGTTCTTCAAGCTGTCGCCGGAAGAGGACGGGCGCCACCGTCTCGCCGAGGCGCAACAGGCGCCGAAAGCCGTGGCCTAGGACCTCACTTCTCGCAGCCGCTGTTGGCGTCGAGGCCATTCGGTTCGCCCCAGTCATTGGCCGGGACGTTGGGGAAGGACTTGCCAAACTCCTGTTTCACCATCTCGAACTTGGACGGGACATTGGAGTTCTTCGGAAAATCGACGATCCAGAAATAGTCGTAGTTATCCTCCGGCCATTGGCGCGGCACGCCCGGCAGAATGTCGAGATGGAAAAGCTGCCGCAGCGTCACCGCCGCCTCCCGCTGATATTTGTCGTCGAGCACCTTGTCGGCAATGTGCTTGTGCTCCCAGACCATCACGACGGTCTTCCCCTTGAGGGCCGGGTTGTTGAGGATGTTCCCGGCCGCCTCACGCGTGCGGTCGTGCAAGAGCTCGGTGAAGGCCTTTTCGTTGTCCTGGGGCAGCGCCGAATAGAAGATGACCGGCTTGTTCCAGCTCTGGACTGCGGGCGCGGCGAGTTCGGCCGTATGGAGGGTCATGGCGAAGAAGAAAGCGGGCGGCGCGTCCTCGGTGAACAGCGACTTGGCGGCGTCTTTGCCGAGATAATTGTATTTCAGCGCTTGCGCCCGCTGTTGGCCGGTCTCGCAGAGCTTCCAATCATCGGCCGTTTCGCCCCCACGCAGGATGACGATGCGCGATGGGGCGGCGAACGCGGCGGTGACGGACGCGGCAAGCAGAGCCGCGGAGATGGCAAGACGAATCCACATGGCGGCCGGAGACTAGCCGCTCGCGCGCTCGATCGCCATTCACCTCGCGGTGAACTTACGTCTCTTTAGGTTGAGAGAGCCGAAACGATTTTCGCGCGCAGTTCGGTGGCCCGTGGCTCCCAGGCGGCGCCTTTGGCCGCCAGCAGATGCGCCTGCGACTTCAGGATCAGGCCGTCGTCCAGCACTTTGAGGTGGTTCGCCCTCAGCGTGGTGCCGGTGGTGGTGATATCGACGATCAGCTCAGACGTGCCGGTGGCGGGCGTCGCCTCGGTGGCGCCGACACTCTCGACGATACGGTAGCCGGTCACGCCCTTCTTGGCGAAGAAGCGCCGCGTCAGGTTCATATATTTGGTGGCGACGCGCAGACGGCGGCCGTGGGCCCGGGCGAACTGCTCGGCCACATCTTCCAAGTCCGCCATGCGCGACACGTCGAGCCAGCATTCCGGCACGGCGACGATCACGTCCGCATAGCCGAAGCTCAGCGGCGTAAGAAACTCGATGGTGCCGTCAACGTCGGTGAGCGTTTCGCGCACCAGGTCCTCGCCGGTGATACCGAGATGCACGCGGCCTGCCTTGAGCTGATGCACGATCTCGGCGGCGGAGGTGTATTCCACCTCCACGTCCCCGAAACCTTCGAGCTGGCCGCGATAGCCGCGCTCGTGCCCCTTCACGCGCAACGGGTAGCCCGCCCGCTCGAACAGTTCGGCGGCCTTTTCCTTTAGCCGTCCCTTGGATGGCACGGCGATGACGAGCGCTGGCGCGGTCATGGCGAGACCTTTTCCACCGCGGCAAGCAGACGCTCGGTGTGAATGGCCGAGCCCACGGCCGGCACGTCGCGCGGCGCGCCGAGCGCGGCGAGAAGATTGTCGTAGCGCCCGCCGCCGGCGACCGGCTCGTTCTCGTCCAGGCCCGCGGCCTCCACCTGGAACACGAGGCCTGAGTAATATTCGAGCTTGCGGCCGAACTCGGTGGCGAAGGTGGCGCGGGTGAGATCGATGCCGTCCCGCTCCAGCCGGTCGAACCGGCGCAAGACGGCATCGAGCCCGGGGTCGATATCGAGGCCCGCCCCCTTAGCGATCATGGCGATCTTCTCGGTTGCCTCGCGCGGGGCTGCGGAGACGGCCAGGTAATAGTCGATCACGGTCGCCACCTCTTTGGGCAGCGGGGCGGCGCGAAGGTCGGCGGCGTGATCCAGCAGCCGCGTGGCGATCTCGCGCAAGGAGCGGTTACCCGCGAGGGGGATGCCTTTGCGATCGAGGTAGGCGGCGACGGTCTCCTCGGCGGCCTCTTGCGTTTCACCCGCAAGCTTTTCGGCAAGCGCGCCAGCGAGACCATCCGAGTCGGGCCGTTCGCCCTTTGCCAGACGGGCGAGCAGCGCGTGGAACACGGGCGGGCGCCAGAAATAGTGACGCAGCTTGAGACGCCAGCGCTCGGGCAGTTGCAGCGCATCGATCAGCGCGTAGAACAGCGCGATGTCGCCGAAGCGCAGCCAATATTCTCTGAGGCCTGCGCTCTTCACCGCCTCGACCGCGAGCAGCAGCACCTCGACATCGGCGCTCTCCTTGTCGGGCGCGCCGAAACACTCGATACCGGCCTGGCGGAACTCGCGCGGGTGCGTGGCGCTGGGGCCGAGGGGCTGAAAGCGGAAGGCGGGGCCGTTGTAACAATAGCGGGCCTGGGCGCCTGCGTCCGGGTGGCGCTCCAAATAGAGCCGCGACACCGGCACCGTGAGGTCCGGCCTGAGGCACAGCTCCTCGCCGGCAAGGTCGGTGAACACATAGGTGCGCGATCTCACCTGCTCGCCGACCTGGTCGAGGAACACGCCTGCCGGCTGGATGATGGCCGGCGCGACCGGCTCGTAGCCCGCGCGCGCGAACAGGTCGAGCAACGCCCGCGCCTGGGCTTCGAGAGCCTCGAATGCTTTTGCCGATTCAGCGACCATGGCTGGTTATGCCCCGTGACGGGCGAGGACTTTCTTAACAGCCGCGACGAGGTCTGCTTCGGGCGCCGGGAACTGAGCCTCGGCCTGATGCTTGAGGTATTCCTCGCGGTCGTCGACAGGGGTGACACCGGCCCCAAGCACAAGATCCTTGATCTGCACCTCGCCGCGTTCCTTCTCGTCGCCGCCCTGAATGACGACGCAGGGGCTACCGCGTCTGTCGGCGTATTTCATCTGCGCCTTCATGCCCGACGAGCCGAGATAGAGCTCGGCGCGGATGTTCGCGTTGCGAAGCGCCTGCACCATCTTCTGATAGTCGGCCATGCGATCCTTGTCGAAGACGAGCACGACCACGGGGCCTAGCACCGCGTCGCCCTTGAACTTGCCAAGAAGCTGAAGGCCGAACAGGAGCCGCGACACGCCGACCGAGATTCCGGTGGCCGGGACCTTCTCGCCGGTGAAGCGCTCGACGAGGCCGTCATAGCGGCCACCGCTCACAACCGAGCCCAAGCGAATGGTCTGCCCACGCTCGTCGACGATGGACGGCGTCAGCTCCGCCTCGAACACGGGGCCGGTGTAGTATTCGAGGCCGCGCACGACTGAAGCGTCAAACTGTATTTGTTCGGGACCGTAGCCCGCACTTTCTACCAGGTTGAGTAGTCCTTCCAACTCGCTGATTGCCTCCTCGGCAATTGACGAAGACCCCAGCGCGGCGGAGAGACCAACAATCGTATTGATGTTTGAATACGCCCCTTCCTGTTCGAAACGACGCAAGCCTTTTGCGAAAAGGAACCCGCAGATTAGATCTATCTGCTTCTCTTGCAGTCCGGCGCCCTTCGTGAAGTCACCGCTCTCGTCTTTGCGTCCTTTCCCGAGAAGCGCACGAACTCCCTCATCTCCCAGTCGATCATACTTATCGATTGATCGCAGAACGGCGAGCCGAGTGTGTGTATCCCCTACGCTCAGACCAGCACTCTCCAACAGGCCGTCGAGAACTTTGCGGTTGTTCACCTTCACCACGTAGTCGCCGCGCGGGATGCCGAGCGTCTCGAGCGTGTCGGCGGCGAGCATGCACAGCTCCGCGTCCGCCGCGACCGACGGCGCACCCACCGTGTCGGCGTCGAACTGCATGAATTGGCGGAAGCGTCCTGGGCCCGGCTTTTCGTTGCGCCACACCGGCCCCACCTGATAGCGGCGGAAGGGCTTGGGCAGGTTTTGAAAGTTCTCCGCCACGTAGCGGGCGAGCGGCGCGGTCAGGTCGTAGCGCAGCGACAGCCATTGCTCGTCTTCGTCCTGGAAGGAGAACACGCCCTCATTAGGCCGGTCCTGGTCGGGCAAGAACTTGCCGAGTGCGTCGGTATATTCGATGGCCGGGGTATCCAGCGGCTCGAAGCCGTAACGCTCGAACACGCACTTGATGGTGGCGAGCATCGACTCCGTGGCGCGGATTTCCGGCGCGGCTGTGTCCTGCAAACCCTTCGGCAGTCGGGCCTCTGGCCGAGGGCTTTCATCTTGCTTGGTCATGGAGGATTTCGGCTGAGTCTAGAGGGGTTCCAGCCGCCGCGTTCTAGCCCATCGATCCCGGCCCAGCAAGCAAGGGGGACGACGACAGGGCCGTGCCTCCCCTTTCCATCGTCATGGCCGGGCTTGTCTTGAGCCTGCGCCCGGGCCGGCGAAGCCGGACCCGGGTGGCCATCCAATAGTGAGTCCTCACCCGATGCTCCGCCCAATTGGACCCCCGGGACAAGCCCGGGGGTGACGAAAGTGAGTGGGCAAGCGATGTCCTTGCCGCGATGCGCATGCATCCGGGGTTTGCTCCTTTCTTCCCCCTCGAGATCGAAGGGGGATGGCGCGCCGAAAAGCGCAGTCCGTAGTCGGTGTCGCGATCCGAAGATCGCGCGTGCGCCTTCCGGCGCGCCAATCGCGGCGGTTACGACGCCGGGCCCCGCTTCTCATTGTTCCTCGATGCGCATCCCGCAATCGCGCTCAAGTAGCGCGAAGCGCGGTAGCGCACCAAGAAGCCAAATCCCAGCGAGCTTCTCGCGGGGGCTCGTAGTAGCCCCGGGGGGTGGCTCCGGCGCCGCCCGGAGGTCTCCTTGCGAAAGAGACCCGCAGGCGCCGCACCCCGTCCCGCCTCAACGCACGCCTCGCGAAAGCGCCCTTCAACGGACGAGGTGGAGGCATTGTACGGCAGGTTTCGCGGGCGGGCATAAGGCGGGGATAAGTGCGGCCCTTCGTTACCACCGCTCATTCCCGCTGAAGCGGGAATCCAGAGAAAAAATACATGCTGGGTCCCCGCCTTCGCGGGGACGAGCGGGATCCAGCAGAACTTGAAGCGGGACGGCCTAGTCGGCCAGCTCGCGTTCCTTGGCGCTCATCTTGGCCATCTCCACAAGGGCCTCGATGGGATGGGCGGCGTTCTTCATCTTGGACAGCGCCGGCGGGCACGGACCGCCCGTGGCCCAGTCGAGCAACTCCACCGTATGAACGAACGGCACATCCGTGCCGGTCTTGAGCTGGCTCATGCAGCCGATATTGCCAGTGACGATGACGTCAGGCTTGATGCTGTCGATGTTCTTGAGCTTGCGGTCGCGGAGCTGGCCTGCCAGTTCCGGCTCCATGATGTTGTAGGCGCCGGCCGAGCCGCAGCACAGATGGCCCTCAGGAATGTCGGTGAGCGTGTAGCCCGCCTGCTCCAGGAGCGCGCGCGGCAGCTCATCGAGCTTCTGCCCGTGCTGAAGCGAACAGGCGGAGTGATAGGCCACTTTCAGCCCGGTCCACATGACCGGGGGATTGAGGCCGATCTCATCCAGGAACTCGGTGACGTCGCGGGCGAGGCCTGAGACATATTCCGCACGCTCCGCATAGCCGCGGTCGCGCGCGAGCAGATTGCCGTAGTCCTTGAGCATGGTGCCGCAGCCGCCGGCCGTGAGAATGATGCCGTCGAGCAGGCGCTCGCGCATCACCGCGGTCCAAGCATCGATATTGTGGCGCGCATGGGACCGCGCCTCCTCTTCCCGCCCGAGAGAATGCGAGAGCGCGCCGCAGCAGCCTTCATCCTTCACCACCACGACATCGATGCCGTGCCGGCGGAGCAGCCGGATCGCCGCGTGATTGATCTGCGGCGCCAGCACCTCCTGCACGCAGCCCAGCATGATCGCCACGCGCTTGGGCTGCGGCGCCTTGGGATTGAGCGCGGATTTTGGCTTCAGGATCTTGAGCTTGAGCGCGCCCGGCGGCACCAGCTCAAGGGCGGCCGCGATACGGAGCATGCCCATCTTGGCGATGAGATTGCGGAAGGGCTTCAAGAACCAGCCGAACACCAGCATGGCCTTGAACCGGTTGGGGTTCGGCAGCACGCGGCTCAGGAACCAGCGCATGGTGCGCTGGTTGGCGCCGCGGTGGCCACGCTGCTCGATGCGCACGCGGGCAAGATCGACGAGATGCATATAGTCGACCCCGCTCGGGCAGGTGGTCATGCAGCCGAGACAGGAGAGGCAGCGGTCGATGTGATGCACCGTCGTGTTGGTCACATCGCGGCCCTCGAACATCTGCTTCATCAGATAGATGCGGCCGCGCGGGCTGTCGCGCTCGTCGCCCGTCAGCACGTAGGTGGGGCAAGTCGCCGTGCACAGCCCGCAATGGACGCAGCGGCGCAGAATCTCGTCGGCGCGCTCGATCGTCGGGTCGCTAAGCTGGAGGGCGTTGAAATTGGTCTGCATGGCGCTTGCTACATATCCCGATACATACGGCCCGGATTGAAAATGCCGAGCGGATCGAAGGCGTGCTTCAGCTTGGCCGAGAGAATCGCGTGTTGCGGCTCGAGCGGCTGGAACACGTCGATGCCGGCACGGGTCGCGTCGTCGGCGCGGATCAAGGTGGCGTGACCGCCGAGTTCGGCAAGCTGGCGGCGAATATCGACCGCGCCGGCGTCGGTCAAGGGCGGCGTCTCGATCCAGATCAGGCCACCCGACCAGTCATAGACCACCCGGGCGTCGATCTTGCGCGACAGATTGCCGACGAGCTTGGCGGCTTGGGTCGGCGCGGTGGAGACGCGCCACAGCGGGTTGGGCTTGTCCTGAAACATCTTCAGCGTGCGGATGTCGTTCCAGAACGTCTTGCTGCGTTCGCCGTCGAGTTCCAGCGCCGGGCTATAGGCAAGCAGCGCCTGGCGCAGACTGTTTGCCCGATAGCGGGCCGAAGACGGAAAATTCTCGACCCGGATCGCGGTGACCGGGTTTTCGGCGCCGGCGATCTCCTCGTCGGAGAGACGCGCGGCGAGGTCCGCATGGATGTGCAGCGCGCCGGAGACCTCGTAGGGCGTGCCCATGGCGATGCACAGCGCCTCGACCGCCGTCTGGTCGGTCAGGCCGAAGCAGACAATCGTGCGGGTCTCGCGCTGGGCGGGCAACACTTTGAGTGAGATCTCGGTCATGATCGCGAGCGTGCCCCAGGAGCCGGCCAGCGTGCGGCCGACGTCGTAACCCGTGACGTTCTTCATGACGCGGCCGCCCGCCTTGATCACCTCGCCGCGGCCGTTGACGGCCCGGATACCGAGCACATGGTCGCGCGCGGCGCCTTTGAGGATGCGGCGGCTGCCGGAAATGTTGGTGGCGATCACGCCGCCGATCGTGCCGTCACCGGGCTCGTAACCCAGGACCGGGGCAAGATCGACGGGCTCGAACGGAAGCTCCTGATCGTTCTCGGCGAGCTTGGCCTCGATTTCGGCAAGCGGCGTGCCGGCCTTGGCGACCATTACCAGCTCCGTCGGCTCGTAGAGCGACACGCCGGACATGGTCTCGCTGCTCACCACGGCGCCAGCCCCCACCGGATGCCCCAGCTCGCGCTTGGTGCCCTTGCCCATGATCTCCAAAGGGGTGCGCGTCTCGGCCGCCTCGAAGACGAGGGCGGCAAGCTCCTCTTCGGTTTCGGGAGCGTGGAAGCCGAGGCGCATGGAACCGGTCACGGGACGTCGTGTCCTTCCACCAGTTCGGCCTCGATCGCGACCTCAACGCCGGCCTCCCTCTCGGGGCCAAGATCGGTCAGCTCGATGCTGCGCATCTTCTGCGCGTCCCGGCCCTCGATGGGAAACACCTTGCCGGGGTTGAGCAGCCAGGAAGGATCGAACTCCTCCTTGATGCGCACCTGCTGGTCGATGTCCTCGTCGGTGAACTGCTCGTACATCAATTCGCGCTTTTCGATGCCGACGCCGTGCTCGCCGGTCAGGCAGCCGCCAAGCTCGACACAGAGCTTCAAGATCTCGCCGCCGCACAGCTCCACGCGCTCGAGCTGCACGGAATCGTTGGCGTTATAGAGAATGAGCGGATGGAGATTGCCGTCGCCCGCGTGGAAGATGTTGGCCACGTCGAAGCGGTATTTGCGGCAGATCCAGCCGATCTCGTCCAGGGCCTTGGGCAATTGGGACAGCGGGATGACGCCGTCCATGCAGATGTAGTCGGAGATCTGGCCGATGGCGCCGAACGCCGCCTTGCGGCCCTTCCAGATCAGCGCGGTCTCTTCCGCGCTCTGGCTACGGCGCAGGCTCGTCGGCAGGAAGTCGCGGGCGATGTCCTCGACCTTCTCCAGGAGGTATTCGATCTCGTCCTCGGAGCCTTCCACCTCGACGATCAGCGCGGCCTCGGCGTCGAGCGGATAGCCGGCGGGCACGAAATGTTCGCAGACATGGATGGCCGGACGATCCATGAACTCGATGGCCACGGGCACGATGCCGGCGGCGATGATAGCCGCAACGCAGGACGCGGCGGCTTCGGTTGAGTCGAAGCCGATCAGGATGGGCTTTGAACCTTCGGGGGCGGCGAGCAAACGCACAGTGGCCTCGGTGACGACGCCAAGCTGGCCTTCGGAGCCGGCGATCAACGGCAAGAAGTCGTAGCCCGGCGCGTCCAGATGCTTGCCGCCGAAGTCGACGATCTCGCCATCCATCATGACCATGCGCACACCGAGCAGGTTATTGACGGTGACGCCGTATTTCAGGCAATGCGCGCCGCCGGAATTTGTGGCGATGTTGCCGCCCACGGTGCAAGCGATCTGGCTCGACGGGTCGGGCGCGTAGAAGAAGCCGTATTTCGATGCGGCCTCGGTGATGGCGATGTTGGTAAGGCCCGCCTCGACCCGCGCCACACGGTTCAAGGGGTCGATCTCGATCACCTTGTTCATGCGCGACAGGCAGAGCACGACCGCGTCTTCCAGCGGCAGGGCGCCGCCGGCGAGCGAGGTCCCCGCCCCGCGCGGTACCACCTTGACGTGGTTGTCGTGGCAGAAGCGCAAGATCGCCGAGACTTCCTCGGTGCTGCTCGGCAAGACGACGGCAAGCGGCAGGCAGCGATAGGCGGTCAGCGCGTCGCATTCGAATGTGCGGCATCCCTCCTCGTCGGCGATGAGAGTCGCCTCCGGCACCAACCTTTTGAGCTGCTTCACGATGTCGTTCCGCCGGGAGGTAACCCCGCGGTCCGGATCGGGAAGGATCAGTGGGGACATGTGTGCGGCTCCAAGCCGTCGAGAGTGGCCATTTGGGTCAAAGAGCTCCGGCTAGTCTTTCGCATGGGCGCAGGATGCGGGCAATACGGGCATGCCGGCCGCGCCCTAATAGGGCTCAATGTGGAACGCTTCATGGCGCTCCGAGTTACGGTGTTGCCAGGCGGCCCTTCCGGGCTCCCGGCACCCTTACAAGAACGGGCCCCAAAAGGGGCAAAAACTCCTGGCTGGGCAGCTTATCGTCTATCTGAAGACGCCGAAATAGCGGGTCAGCGCGCGGCGGGCTGGTTCCCGGCCGCAGCCGCCGGCTCCACGGCTTGAGGCGCCGGCCCCAGCCGGGTTTGTTCGGCGCCCGTCTCGAACCTCTCGATGTCTTCCAGCACCTCCTTGAAAAAGTAGTCGCGCACGCCCTCTTCCCGGGCGATCTCGCCCCAGGCCTCGCGCGAGGCTTCGAGCACGCCGTCCGGCCAGAGCAGCACGCGCACCCCGTCCTGGTTGGTCAAGGCGGCAAGCGCCGAAGCTTGCAAGCTCGCGCTTTGGGAGAGCGTCGTCTGAAGCCTCTCGCCGCACGTGGTCTCGAGCAGCGCCTGACGCTCGGGCCCGAGCGTCGCCCAACGCTCCTGGTTGATGAGAAGCTCGAACACGGTGGCGGGCTGGTGCCAGCCGGGCATGTAAAGGTGCTTGACCACGTCTTGCAGGCCGAGCGTGCGGTCGACCGCGGGCGTATAGACTTCGGCGGCATCGATCTTGCCGTCGTCGAAGGCTTGGAAGAGGCCGCTTCCCGGCACGAGCACCGGCACGGCGCCGAGCCGCGACACTACCCGCGCTCCCAGCCCGAAGATGCGCATGCGCAAGCCCTGGATGTCCTCCTTGGAGGTGATCTCCTTGGCGAACCAGCCGCCCGCCTCGGCGCCGCCGAAGCCGCATGGAATGACATGCACCTTCACCTTCGCCTGGTCGTACATCTCTTGATAGAGCGCCCGGCCGTTGCCCCGATTGAACCAAGCGAGGTAGCCCTGGGCGTCCGGGCCGAAGGGATAGCCGCCGAAGAGGCTCGCCGCCGGCACTTTCGCGGCCCAGAAGCCCGCCGTGGCGAAGCCGGCATCGACCTTGCCGTCCGAGACCTTGTCGAGGATCTCGTGGGGCACCGTGCCGTCGCCCGGCTCTTTCAGATCGAGCCGCAGGGTGCCTTTCGACCGCTCCTCCAGCGCTTTGGCAAGCTGCCGCGCGGGCGCGCCCAGGCCCGGGAGGTGCGTTCCATAGACCATGGGCGTGACCAGCGTGACGGTGTCCGCCGCGGCTACGCTCGCGTGAAGGAAGACGGCGAGCAGCGCCGCCTGAATCCCCGCGTGAATGCTTATGGCTGCCAGCTTTGTCATGCCCTCGTCGTGCCTGGAAACTCGGGCCGGAGCTTGACCGGAAGGCCTAGCGACCTCAAGCCCGTGTGGGAAAGTCTTGAGGCCCGGGTCCATCCCCTTGCTTCCGTTTGGGTAAGCCTTCGGCTATGGTTCAGCGCACTTTCCCAATGTGCATGAAGTTCTTAGACTAGGCCCAGGGCCTGGTACGGGGTCGGCCGTATGAATCTCGCCGTTTGGCTGATCGAGCGCCACCGCTGGTTCAAGCGGACGCTTCTGATCGTGAACGACTTCGCGATGCTCGCCATTGCGTTGTGGGGCGCCTATTCCTTGCGCCTTAGCCAGTTTTACGTGCCCGAGACCTGGGAAGTTTTCCTGCTCATGCTGGCCGCGCCCGTGGTCGGCGTCCTCGTGTTCTATTGGCGCGGGCTCTACAAGCTCGTGACCCGCTTCATCGGTCCTGAAGGCACCACCCAGATCTATGCGGCGGTGTTCATCGCCGCAGTGCTTTGGGCGCTCATCGTCCTGATGAGCGGCATCAAGGGGCAGCCGCGTTCCGTCGTCGTGATCTATGCCTTGATCGCCGCCGGCCTCATCCGCCTCAGCCGGCAATGGGCTGCCTCGTCGCTGCTCAAGGCCGCGCCCCAATTCAAGCCCATCCGTTCCGATCAGCGGAAGAACGTCATCATCTACGGCGCCGGCCCAATCGGCATCCAACTGCTCCGCGCACTGAACGAGACGGGTGGCTACCGCCCCGTCGCCTTCATCGACTCCAACACTTCGCTGGCCGGCCAGGTGGTGCACGGCGTCAAGGTGCTGCGACCCGAGAAGATCGGCAAGGTCATCGCCGATGAAAGCGTGGATGAGGTTCTGCTCGCGACGCCCTCGGCATTGCGCGGCGAACGCCGCGTTGCCTTGAAGGCGCTCGAAGCCTTCCCGGTGACGGTCAAGACGCTGCCGGCGCTAGAGGAGATCGCCTCGGGCCGGGTGGAGGTGAGCGATCTGCGGCCGATCGACGTCGAGGACCTTCTCGGCCGCGATCCGGTGGCTCCCGACCTGGAGCTGCTGACCGCGCAAGTCCACGGCAAGGCCGTGATGATCACCGGCGCGGGCGGCTCCATCGGCTCGGAGCTTAGCCGCCAGCTACTGCGGCTCGGCCCAAAGACGCTCGTCCTGTTCGACGTCTCGGAAGCGGCTCTGTACGAAATCTCGCTGGAGATCGAGGACATACAGCGGCGCCTGCAAAAAGAGGGCGATGGCGCCGGGGCCGTGACGACCGTGATGCAAATCCTTGGCTCGGTGCTCGACCGCAAGCTCGTGACGCGCACGATCGAGACTTACGGTGTTGAGGTGATCTATCACGCCGCCGCCTACAAGCACGTTCCGATCGTCGAGCTGAACCCGTTCGCCGGATTGCAGAACAACACTTTCGGCACGCTGGTGGTGGCGGAAGCCGCCAAGGAGCTTGGGGTCGAGCGCTTCGTGCTGATCTCGAGCGACAAGGCGGTGCGGCCGACCAACATCATGGGCGCGAGCAAGCGTCTCGCCGAGCTGATCTTGCAGGCGCTCGCCGTGGACAATGGCGGCACCATCTTCACCATGGTGCGGTTCGGCAATGTGCTCGACTCGTCGGGCTCCGTGGTCCGGTTGTTCCGCAACCAAATCCGGGCCGGCGGCCCGGTGACCGTGACCCACCCCGAGGTGATCCGCTACTTCATGTCGATCCCGGAAGCCGCACAACTTGTCATTCAGGCCGGCGCCATGGCGGCCGGCGGCGAGGTGTTCGTGCTGGAGATGGGCATCCCGGTGAAAATCGACGATCTCGCCCGCACCATGATCCGTCTCTCCGGGCTCGACGTGCGGGACGAAGGCCACCCCGACGGCGACGTGGATATCGAATATGTGGGCTTGAGGCCCGGCGAGAAGCTCTTCGAGGAGCTGCTCATCGGCGAGAATGCCACCGGCACCAACCACCCGCGCATCTTCAAGACCTCGGAGCCCATCCTGCCCTACGAGGAATTGCTCGCGGCGTTAGAGCGGGTCGAGGACGCCATACAGCAGGTGGACATCGCCGAACTCCAGGACATGCTGCGCACCACCGTGGAAGGCTACGTGCCGGCAGGCGCGGTTCACGCCGTCGCGGCCGGCAAGGACGAGTGGCAGCCGGCATCACGGACGCTGCACTGAGCCTATGTTCGAGGCCGATTTCGTTTCCTGCGTCGCCGTCGTGACCGCCAGCGCCGCCTTGAGCGCGGGACTGATCTTCCTGCTGAAGCCCCTGCTCGGCCGTCACCTGCTGTCTCATCCCAACGAACGCTCCTCGCATAAGACCGCCACGCCGGAAGGCGCAGGGTACGGGGTGATGGGCGCGCTGCTTGCGGTGTGCGTGGCTCTCCTGCTGTTCGCCACGATGCCGCCGCCCAGCCTGATCCCCGTACTGGTGGGCGCGGCCGTGCTGACCGCGGTCGGCGGGCTGGACGACGCCCATGCGCTCGCCGTGTCGTCGCGCCTGCTGGCACAAGCGCTCGTTGCCCTCGGTGTCGTGCTGCTGCTGTCGCCAGACTTCCGCTTGCTGCCGGATCTCTTGCCGCTCGGCGTGGAGCGCGCGCTGTTGGTGATCGGCGTGGTCGGCTTCGTGAACGCCATCAACTTTCTGGACGGCCTCGATTGGATGACCGTCGCCCAGGTCGTGCCCATGACGCTCGGCGCGGCGATCCTGTGCGGGCTCGGGGTGGTACCGGTCAGCATCGGGGTCTTGGCGCTGGCCCTGCTCGGCGCGATGCTCGGCTTCGCGGTGTTCAACAAGCACCCGGCGCAGATATTCCTCGGCGACGCGGGCAGCCTGCCGATCGGCCTGGTGCTCGCCTACGTGCTTATCTACGTGGCGGAGGCGCATATCGTTTCCGCCATCCTGCTGGCGCTCTATACGCTCGCCGACGCCACGGTGACTCTTTTTCGCCGCTTGCGGAACGGCGAGCGGGTGTTCTCGGCGCATCGCTCGCATTTCTACCAGCGTGCGGTGACGCAAGGTTTGCGCGTGCCGCAGGTCACCACAAGGGTGTTCTGGCTCGGGCTGTGGCTAATGACGCTGGCAATTGCGGCGGCCCTGGCGCGAACGCTAGCCGTGGATATCAGCGCGTTCTTGATGGGTCTCGCCGGCGTGTGGTTCGTTCTGTTCAACTTCTCACGAGGGCGCTGAATGACGAAACGCGTTCTCATCACCGGAGCCTCTGGCTTCATCGGTAAGGCGCTCGTCACGGCGCTGGCCAAACAAGGTCACGCGGTGCGGGCGGCGGCGCGCGACCCCGCCCGCATCATCGCCGCAAGCGACGTGGAACGGGTGGCGATACCCGATCTCGTCGGCTCCCTCGACTGGTCGCCGCTGCTGGCCAACGTGAGTCACGTCGTCCATCTCGCCGGAATCGCGCACGCGCCTGGCGCCCTTCCCGACGACGTCTACACGCAAATCAACACGGAGGCCGTCGGCACACTGGCGCAGCAAGCCAAGGGCAAGGTCGAGCGGCTCGTGCTGATGTCGTCGGTGCGCGCCCAAGTGGGGATTTCGGCGGAGCACACCATCACCGAGGCGGACGCCCCGGAACCGACCGACGTTTACGGCCGCTCCAAACTTGAGGCAGAGCGGCTGCTGGCCGCGAGCGGGGTGGGCTACACGGTGCTGCGCCCGGCCGTGGTCTACGGCAAGGGCGTGAAAGGCAACATCGCCGCGCTCGCCACCATCGCCAAGACGCCAATGCCACTTCCTTTCGGCGGGCTCGACAACGAACGTTCCCTGCTGGCGCTGGAGAACCTGGTCTCGGCGGTGGCGCATGTACTGGAGGCGCCGCAAGCGGAAGGCGAGACCTATCTCGTGGCCGACGCCAAGCCGATCAGCGTCGCGGACATGGTGAGCGCCATGCGCGAGGGGCTCGGCAAGCCCCCTCACCTCGTGAAGGTGCCGCAAGGCGCGGTCAAGCGCATGATGAAGTCGTTTGGCCGCGAAGCCGATTGGGAGCGGGTCTCCGGCCGTTTCGTGATCGATGCGTCGAAGCTGATGGCGACCGGCTGGCAGCCAAGCATCGAAACCCATGCCGGCATCGTGCGCATGATGCGCGCGGAGAACGGCGCAGGCGCCTAGCGCCCGATCAGACGGTTATAGAGGGCCACGGTCTCCTGGCCGATGGCACGGGACGAAAACTTCGTCTCGGTGAGGTGGCGGGCCGCCTTGCCGAAGCGCTCGCGCAAGCTCTCGTCTTCGGCGAGACGCAGCATCGCTTTTGCCAGCGCATCCGCATCGTCCACCGGCACGAGAATGCCGGTCTCGTCGGGAATCGCGATCTCCCGGCAGCCGGGCACGTCGGTCGCCACCATGGCGCGGCCGCAAGCCGCTGCCTCAAGCAGGCTCTTGGGCAAGCCTTCGCCGCCGCGCGACGGCTGAACGGCAAAATGCGCCTGGCGCCAGACCTCGCCGATGTCGGTGACATGGCCGAGCCAGACGATGCCGTAGGCGGATGCGAATTCGCGCAGTTGCTCGGGCGCAAGCGACCCCGGGTTTTCCGGATCGCAATCGCCGGCCAAGAGCAGGCGAAACTTCACGCCGCGGCCGGTCGCGCGCCGATAAGCCTCGATCAGGGTCATGACGCCCTTGTGGCGCAGCATGCGTCCGACAAAGGCGGCCGTGACGGGCGGCGGCGGTTCGGGGAGAGCTTGATAGTTGCCGATGTCGACGCCGGAGCCGGGAATGATCTCGATCGTGTCCGCCGGCACGCCGAGACCGATGAGAAAGCTTCGGTCGTCGGGATTCTGCACGATGGTGCAGCTCCGCGCGCGTTTGAGGAGATGACGGAGCGCGAACTCCACCACCCAGCGGGTCAGCTTGCTCGAGCCGCCGCCGTCGACGAACAGCGCGCCGAGACCGGTCAGGCTGTTGACCACCGCGGTGCCCCCTAAGCGCAGGCTTGCCATCGTGCCGAGCAGGACCGGCTTCAAGGCGACGTTGTGGACGATGGCGGGTTTTAGGCTCCCGAACAGCCGCCTCAGTTCGCGGACGGCGGCGAGACTGTCGCGCAAAGAGAGGCTGCCGCGGCTCCAGGCAAGGGGATGCGCCACGAAGCCTTCCTTCTCGATGCCCGCACGCCCGTCCTTGATGCGGGCGGCGACATGAACCTCGAAGCCCGCCGCCTTGGCGGCCCGGGCCATGGGCAGACGGTGCGAGAGGAAATACCAATCCTCGGTGACGACATAGAGAATGCGCGGTGCCATGAGGCGACGCTTGTATCAGCGCCCGGCCTCGAGCGGAACCTGACAGCGTCGCCCGCGCTGAATCGCCTGAAAACAGCCCTGTGTGGGCCCAGTGTTGCGGACCGGCCACGCTTCGCCCTCCAGCGGGGAGAAGGGCGATCCCCGGCTGGACGGCTTGCGCCAAATCGCGTTAGAATTGGGTCGCTGAGAAAAGCGGCTTAGAGGGAACACATGAAATATCTCGGTCTCGTCCTGGCGCTGTGCGGCGCCGCCGGACTGGCTTTGGCGCCGGTCGGCGTCAATGCGTTCGAGATTCAAGGCAAAGACCAGGATATCCCGGACAGCGCGGCCGAGTTCCACGGTCTCGGCCCGGTCTACAGCCTGCCGCAGTTCGAGGGCTATTCGCTGGCCATGCCGTATAACAGCACCAGCGAGGGCGCTGGCCACGTCTCGGATTACGGCAATGCGATTCCAATCCCTGGGCCGGGTGTTACCCTGCCGTCGCCGGCCTGGGTCCGCTAGGCTTCGCACCATCCATCGTCATCGTGCCGACGAACGGACGGGCCTGACCCGCGCCGTGACGTCCTCATGACATGTCCCCATGAACATGCCCGCGGCTTCGGCCTACTCGCCGTCTGGCGCGGGGAGCCTGCCCTTCAGGGTGTCGATCAGCTGTTTCAGGTCGCGATTGTCCGGCTCGATCTTCACCAGCTGCTCGGCATAGCGGAGCGCGCTTGCCGCATCGCCTTCGGCCCGCGCGAAGGCAATGAGCGCGCTTAAACTCTCGCGGTCGCCCGGATGGCGCTTCAGGCTTTCCTCCAGCACCGCGATCGCCTCGGGCCGCCGCCCCACCGACTCAAGCCGCACTGCATAGACATAGGCGTAGCGCGCGCGATCCGGCTCAAGCTCCGCGGCGCGGCGCAACGCCTCGATGGCCTCGTCCGATTTCTTGAGGCGCACCAGCGCGAGCCCGAGCGCGTGGTGAAGCCCGCCGTCCTCCGGCGAGGCTTCAAGCGCCTCCCGCAGGATCGCCACGCCATCGTCATCCTTGCCGAGCTGCCGGTAGAGGTCGGCGAGGTTGACCGCGGCCGGCGCGAATTGCGGGCTCAAGGCGAGCCCGGCACGATACTCGGCTTCCGCCTGCGCCATGTCCCCGCGCCTTGCATGGTAGCGGCCGAGCAGCGCGCGCGCTTCAGGCCGGTCGGCGTTGAGGGTTTGGGCTGCGACGAACTCCGCCTCGGCCGTCGCCAGGCGCGCGCGGTCGTGGCGGGACAGGTTCTGGCTCGCAATGCCACCCAGCAGGAAGCCCGCCTTGATGCGCACGCCACGCACGGGATCGTCGAGGAGCGGCGCCACAAGCGGCCAAAGCTGCGCCGGGGACGCCGCATCCAGATGATCGAGCGCGGCGATGCGGACTAAGGGATCGGGATCGGCGAGCCCCTCCCTCACCAGGGAGGCGGTCGCCGCAGACGGAAAGGCGACAAGCTCTTCAAGCGCGCTGGCGCGAACGAAGGCGGGGGTGTCCGTATCGCCGGCGACAGCGGCCAGCACGGAAGCCGCATCCGGCGCGCCGGTCCAGGCCGCGTGGAAGGCCGGCCCGAAGGTCTGAAAGCCTTTGCGGTCCGGCCCGTACCAGTCCTCGATGGCGGCGGCGGCCCATGCGGCCGATTTGTCCGTATGGCAATCGGTGCAGGCATTGTTGGTGCCGAGTTCGGCGGAGAGATCGGGACGCGGCACGCGGAAAGAGTGATCGTGGCGCTTGTCGACGACCATGAAGGTCCGCGCCGGCATGTGGCAGGCGACGCAAGTCGGCGCCGCTTCGCCTTGGTGATGGGTGTGGGAGGCCGTCTCGTAGCGTCCGGCGTGGCATTGCAGGCAGACCTGATCGCCCTTGGCCCGCAATTTTGCGCTATGGGGATCGTGGCAGTCGCTGCAGGTCACGCCCGCGGCGAACATCTTGGACTGCTTGAACGAGCCATAATTATAGACCTCGTCCAGCATCTGCCCGTCCGGCTGATAGAGCCCGCGCGAGAGCAGCGATACGACGTGGCTGTCGGAGAGCGGGCGCCCGGGCAGAAAGTCTTCGGAGATCTGCCCGCGCCGCGCATGGCAGCGCCCGCACATCTCGACGTCTTTGCGCAAACCCGCCGGTGATGCGCTGCGCCGCGGCTGGCCTGTTTCGGAATCGCGCGTCCAAGTGATGCCGGACCGCTCATCGAAGCGCGCGAGCAGGCCCATGGCCGGGTCGTTATTGCCAAGAGGCGAGGAATCCCTGGCCCAGGCGACATGGGCCGAGCCTTGCCCATGACAGGCCTCGCAGCCGACGCTGATCTCCTTCCACGTGGTCGCGAAGCGATCCGTCTTGGGGTCGTAATTCTTGGCCACGCCGGTCGAGTGGCACTCGGCGCACATGAAGTTCCAGTTCTGATTGAGCTTGGTCCAGTGCAGCGGATCGTCGTGGCCGATATGCTCGTCCGGATAGAGGTGGAACCAGCGCTGGCCGCCCTCACTCTTGGCGCGGCTGTCCCAGGCGATGGACAGCGCCTGCAGGCGTCCGTCAGGGAATTCGATGAGATATTGCTGCAAGGGCTCGAGCCCGAAGGTGTATTTCACCTCGAAGGTCTGAAGCGTGCCGTCGGGCCCGTCGGTCTCGACGTAGAACTTGTTGTCCTTGCGGAAGAAGCGGGACGTCGTGCCGTTATAGTCGAAACGGGCGTCGTCGAAATCCCCGAGCACCGTGTCCGCGCGCGCATGCGCCATGGCGTGGGCGTGCTGCGAGGGATGCCAGAGCTTCCCCGCGTCCTGGTGGCAGGAGATGCAGGTCTCGCTGCCGACGAAGGCGAGCTTCTCGGGGGCGAGAGCCGCAGGCTTGGACGGCGTGCGG
>NZ_JBPPND010000245.1:0-3791 GCF_051306395.1 Methyloceanibacter sp. | reverse complement strand
AGAGACAGGGTCCAATGTTTTTCGATACGTGGTTCGGACTGCTACGCGTCCTGGTCGTCGGGACGCTGTCCTACGCGGCCCTGATCGCCCTGCTCCGCATCTCGGGAAAGCGGTCCTTGAGCAAGATGAATGCGTTCGACCTCGTGGTGACCGTGGCGCTGGGTTCGACCTTCGCGACCGTGATCCTGAATAATTCAATTCCGTTGGCAGAAGGCGTCCTAGCGCTAGCCCTTCTGATCTGTCTGCAGTTCGTCATCACCTGGCTCTCCGTGCGCTTCGAGCCGGTACAGGACCTGGTCAAGGGCGAGCCGACGCTGCTCGTGCGCGACGGCAACTACCTCATGGAGGCGATGCGGGCGCAGCGCGTGACGAAAGAAGAAGTCGAAGCCGCCCTGCGCGAGAATGGAACTTCGGAGGTCTCTCAGGCCGCTTGCGTCGTCTTGGAGACAGACGGGTCGCTGAGCGTCATCCAAGGACGCGACACCCCCTCAAGCAAAGACAAGCTTTAGCAGGAAGGCGAACGCGATGACGGCCACCGCAGCGTTGATGTCGCGAAATCTTCCCGTGAGCGCTTTCAGGACCACATAGGCGATAAAGCCGAGCCCAATGCCGGTGGCAATCGAGTAGGCGAGCGGCATCATCAAGGCGATGATGAGCGCAGGGATATACTCGGTCGCGTCCTCCCAGTGAATGGCGCCGAAACTCGCCGCCATAAGGCAGGCGACGAACAGGATCGCCGGCGCGGTGGCGTAGACCGGAACGGTGTCGGCGAGCGGTGCGAAAAACAGCGCGAGCAGGAACAGAACGGCCACGACAACCGCCGTGAGCCCCGTGCGGCCGCCCTCCTCCACGCCGGCGGCGCTCTCGATGTAGGCGGTGGTGGTCGAGGTGCCGAGCACGGCGCCGAGAGAGGCGGCGCCGGAGTCCGCCAGCAGCGCTTGGCGCAGACGCGGCAGGCGGCCATCCTTATCGAGAAAACCTGCCTGGCGGGCGACACCGATCAGCGTGCCGGCCGCATCCAAGACCATGACGAGCAGCAGCGCGAGCACCATGGCCATGGTGGTGAGCTGAAACATCCCCGAAAGGTCCATGGCGAGGAAGGTCGGCGCCAGTGACGGCGGCATGGAGGCCAAGCCGTGCCACGGCTCAAGGCCCGACAGGACGGCGATCACCGTCACCGCCAGCACGCCAATGATGATCGCGCCTGGGACCTTGCGCACCGCCAGCGCCGCGATGACAAGAAAACCGCCCGCGGCAAGCAGCGCCTGGGGCTGGGACAGATCGCCCAGCGTGACGAGCGTCAAAGGATCGTGAGCGACGATGCCGGCGTTCTGCAAGGCAATCAGCGCGAGGAACAGGCCGATGCCGGCGGCGATGCCGATCTTCAAATTCATGGGGATCGAGTCGACCAGCCAAGCGCGGATTGGCGTGAGCGACATGGCCAGAAACAACAGACCCGAGACGAATACGACGCCAAGCGCGAGCCGCCAGTCGCCGCGGAGCTCAGGCACCATGGTGAAGGCAAAATAGGCGTTGAGCCCCATGCCCGGCGCAAGCGCGATGGGATAGTTGGCGTAAAGACCCATGATGATCGAGCCCGCCGCCGCGGCGAGGCAGGTGGCGACGAACACCGCGCCCTGATCCATGCCCGCCTGCTGGAGGATCGCCGGGTTGACGAACATGATGTAGGCCATGGTCAGGAAGGTAGCGAGACCGGCGCGCAGCTCCGTCCCGACGCTGGTCCCTTGCGCGGTGAGCCCGAAAAACCGGTCGACTGCGCTTTGCGGCTCTGTTGGTTTTGCTTTCGCCTCGGCCATTCGCCCCCCTTATCCGACCCCTCCTTACTGGATTCCCGCCGCCGCGGGAATGACAAGGGCGCGCGGGGAGGGTATCCACGGCTCTGAAGGGTGAAAGGAGCAGGCATGGCGATCTACGAGCTTGACGGGCAGGCGCCTGAGTTTCCGGCCGATGGGCTCTATTGGGTGGCGGAGACGGCAACCGTGGTCGGCCGGGTGCGGCTCCATTCGGACGCGAGCATCTGGTGGGGCGCGGTGCTGCGCGGCGACAATGAGTGGATCGATATCGGCGCCCGCACGCAGATCCAAGACAACGCCACGCTCCACACCGACCCGGGCTTTCCGCTCACCATCGGCAAGGACTGCGTCATCGGCCATAATGTCGTGCTGCATGGCTGCGCCATCGGCGACAACACGCTGATCGGCATGGGCACGACGATCCTCAACGGGGCGAAGATCGGCGCCAATTGCCTGGTGGGCGCCAACGCGCTCATCACCGAAGGCAAGGCGTTTCCGGACAACTCGGTGATCCTCGGCGCCCCGGCCAAAGCGGTGCGCGAGGTCGACGATAAAGCACGCGCCATGATCGCCCGGGGCGCCGATGTCTATGTGAAACGCTGGAAACAATACGCGGCGGGCTTGAAGCGCATCGCCTGATGCGCGTAACTCCGCAGCATGAGCGGCTCCTCCACCTGGCAATTCTTCATCGATCGCGGCGGCACGTTTACCGATATCGTCGCGCGGACGCCTGACGGCCGTCTCGTCACCACCAAGCTGCTTTCGGAAAACCCGGACAATTACGAAGACGCGGCCATTGCCGGCATCGCCGACCTGATCGGTGTGCCGCGCAAGAAGCGCTTACCGCCCGATCGGATTGGGAGCGTGCGCATGGGCACGACCGTCGCGACCAACGCGCTTCTCGAGCGCAAAGGCGATCCCCTGCTCCTGATCGTCAGCCAAGGTTTCAAGGACGCGCTCGAGATCGGCTATCAGGCGCGGCCCAAAATTTTCGCCCGCCAGATCGAGAAGCCATCCATGCTCTACGCGCGCGTCGCTGAAGTGCCAGAGCGTGTGCGCGCAGACGGCACGGTCGAGATGCCGCTCGATCTCGACGCCACGTGTACCGCGCTCGAAGCTGCACGCAAGGATGGCATCGACGCGGTCGCCATCGTCTTCATGCATGCCTACGCCTACCCCGAACATGAGCACGCGGCGGCGCAACTCGCCCAAGAGCACGGCTTCGCGCAAATCTCGGCGAGCCACGAGGTGAGCCCGCTGGTGAAGTTCGTCGGGCGCGGCGACACCGCCGTGGTCGATGCCTACCTCTCCCCGCTGCTCAGCCGTTACGTGGATCGCGTGGCCGGAGCGCTTTCCGCAGAGAGCGGCGATGGCCCACGGCTGCTGTTCATGCAGTCGTCCGGGGGACTCACCTCGGCGAATCTGTTCCGCGGCAAGGACGCAATTTTGTCGGGCCCCGCCGGCGGCGTGGTCGGCGCGGTGGAGACCGCCCACAGCGCGGGCTTCGCCAAGGTGATCGGCTTCGACATGGGCGGCACCTCCACGGATGTCTGCCATTATGACGGCGCTTATGAACGCACCTTCGAGAGCGTGGTGGCGGGCGCGCGGGTGCGCGCACCGATGATGCAGATCCATACGGTCGCGGCGGGCGGGGGCTCGATCCTGCAGTACGACGGCACGCGGTTCCGCGTCGGGCCGGACTCCGCGGGCGCCGATCCGGGTCCTCTGGCCTATCGGCGCGGCGGGCCGCTCACCGTCACGGACGCCAATGTCATGACCGGCAAGCTCCAGCCGGATTTCTTTCCGCATATCTTCGGGCCCGGCCAAGACCAGCCGCTCGATCGCGCCGCCGTCGCCAAGGCGTTCAAAGCTCTGGCGCGCAAGCTCGGCGGCGGTCGCAACCCGGACGAGATCGCCGAGGGCTTCATCAAGATCGCCGTGACCAACATGGCAAACGCCATCAAGACCATCTCGGTG
>NZ_JBPPND010000244.1:0-4381 GCF_051306395.1 Methyloceanibacter sp. | reverse complement strand
TCAAATCAATCGGAATGAGAAAATGGGCTCATGACGGTCAAAATTAAATGCCGCTGGTATTATTTCTTCACAAGACATTCGTCATGGCCGGGCTCGTCCCGGCCATCCACGTTTTGACTGGTCCCGAAATCGTGGATGCCCCGCACAAGGCCGGGCATGACAGACCCGAAAAATATCTAGAGAGCTACGCGGCCTCGGCGTGCCGGCGCGTATGCGCGGCCGTCAGGTCCGCCTCCACCAGCGCGCGGTCATGGGCGGTCTCGGCCAGCAGGTGGATATGCACCTCGTTGGCGCCGATCTTGGCGCCCGCGTGACGCAGATGGGCAAGGTTGAGCGAGATCGCGTCGTCCTTGGTGTCGCCGAAGGCCAGCGCCTCGCGTGTGCCGTCCTCGTGGCGGCGGACCAGAATGTAGTTGGCTTGGGGCAGGGCGGGGCAGCCCACCAGCGAATAGACGCTGTGGAGATAGCGGCGTCCCGACGCGCCACGCCAATAGTGGAACGCCTGGTCGAACGCGGCTTCCGCGCAGACCAGCGCAGGCTCCTCCGCCGGCCCCATAAGGGCAGTCTCAGAAGCGTCTGCTTGGCTCGTCCACATAAAATCCCGTCCCGTTAACTTTGGTCACCTTAGATGAAATGGGTTGACCGATGGCAAATACAAGACGCCCGCGATCACGTTTCTTCTATGGAACAAACATAGAACTCGTGATCGGTGCGCGTCAAGCTTTTAAGTGTTACCAAGGGGTTAACGCGCTTGATCGGCGACCTTCGCCTCGGCCAGAAGGCGGGCGGAGGCCGTTTCGATGGCCTCTTGCAGGCGGTTCAAAAATTCCGCCTTGGGAAGTCCCGGTGGCAGCGGATCGAGGATCTCGACCACGATTTTCCCGGGTTTTCTCGCCCAACTCCGCCGAGCCCAGAAGACGCCGGAATTGAGCGCCACGGGGACGCAGGGCACACCGAGCGCGTTGTAGATCAGCACGATGCCGGTCTTGTATTCAGGCGGCGCTCCCGGCGGGCGGCGTGTTCCTTCCGGGAACATTACGATTTCGCGCCCAGACGCGATTCGTTCCTTGGCCGCCTGGAGCATGCGGCGCAGCCCCGCCGGACCCTTGTCGCGGTCCACGGGAATCATGCTGAACTTGTAGGAGAACCAGCCATGGAACGGGATCCAGAACAGCTCGCGCTTCATGAACAGGGCCGGGTCGTGGAACAGCGGGATGAGCGCGAAGGTCTCCCAGGCGGACTGGTGCTTGGAGGCGACCAGGAACGGCGGCTCGGGCAACTTGTCCAGGCCGCGCACCTCGTAGTCGAGGCCGACAATGTGCTTCAGGAGCCAAAGTTGTGTGCGCGCGTACAGCTTCAGCGCCTCCATCGACCATTTGCGCGGGGCAAAGAACAGCGGCGAGCACAGCACCACGAACGCCACCGTGGTGAGGTAGAACGATATGCCGAAGAGGATGGAGCGGAACATTGCCGGCCTGCCTACGGTTCCGGCTCATCCTCGGGCGGCACCGAGGTGCCTTGCAAGGTCATGCGGGCGAGGTTGGTGGCCCAGAGCCGTCCGAGCGCCGGCAGGTATTTCAGATATTCCGACAACAGGAGCCGCGTAGTGCCGGGATAGTGCCACCAGCGCTCCACGTGCACGTTGTTGTCCACCACGGGGTAGGGGATGAGCGCCACGCCGGGGATGGCGCGCTCGAGCTCGGCCAGCGCGCGGGGCATGTGATAGTTGGACGTCACCACGATGATCGAGCTGTATTGGTTCAGTGTCACCCATTGAGCCGTCTCGGTGGCGTTGTCGATGGTGTTACGCGCTTCCTTGTCGATATCCACACAGCAGGCGAAATACTGGTCGCCCTGGCTCGAGAGCGCCTTCAGTTGCTTCAAGGTGGTGCCGCGATTGACGCCGGTAATCAGCACACGCTTCGCCTTTCGCTTGGCGAGCAGCTTCATGGCCTCGTCGATGCGCGCGACGCCGCCAGTGAGCACGGTAATGCCGTCGGCGGCATAGGCCGGCTCGCGCCGCTCCCGGTCCATGCCGTTGGCGAAGACGATAAAGCCGATAATGAGCATGACGAGCAGCAGGATCGTGCCGTCGAAGAGCAGGCGGACCCCGCCCATCAAGCCGCGGAAGCGGCGGAAGCGCCGCGGCCGGTCTTGCGGCTCCTCTTGGTCTGGTACCTCGACGTCCTCGCTCACCGCGCACCCCGAAACTGGCCTCGCGCGGCGCAGAATAGGCAAAATCGCCGCCGCACGATATCGGCTTCGACCTCCGGTTTCATGAAGATCATGCGTAGTTCTTGAGGACGCGGAAGACCCCGAAGCGCGAGGTGATCATGCACAGAGCCGCGACCACGACGACGATCCCCACCAGCAGGATATAGCCGCCGAAGTCGAGCTCGCCGGAGCCGAGCAGACGCCTCGTCTCGGCCTCGGTCACGGCACCGCCGCCCAACAGATACATCAAGAAGGGCAGCAGCAAGAATGCAATGGCCGCGGCGAAGGCGCCCGCGAGGCCGGCGCGCACGCCAAGCCCTAGAAAGTGCCGCTCGAATTCGCTGGCAATGAAGCGCTCGGTGGCGCCCACGAAATGCAGCACCTCGATGACCGCCCGGTTGGTGGCCATGGCGCTGCGCGTCGCCGAGACGATGACGGCGATGGTGGCCGCGGCGACAAGGCCGAGCACGGCGATGCCGCCGAGCGCGGTCGAGCGAGTGATCAGTTTGATCTCGGATTGCCAGCGGCGGTGATCGTCGAGCGTCACGCCCTCGAAGTTCTGGTTGAGCGCGTTTTTGATGAGGTCGATATCCGGGGGACTGGAGCGGTCGATCTCCACGGCGATGAGGCGCGGGATCGGCAACGCCGAAAGCGCCGCGGTTGAGCCGAGCCAGGGCTCGAGCAGTTTTGCCGAATCGTCGGCGCTCAAGGGTTTGACCCTGGTGACGCCCTTCTGCTTGGCGAGGAACAGCGCCACCAGCGTCATCTTCTTCTCAATGTCGGCGGTGTTGAGCGGATCGAGCTCTATGGTGATCTCGCTGGCGATGTCGTCCACCCAGGCATTGGCCGACTGGTTGATCATGTAGACCCCGCCGGCGGTGAGGCAGGCGAGGAAGGTCATGATGGCGATCACCACGGTGAGCGCGTTGCCGGCGATGGAGGCGGCGGGGACGATCTGGGAGGACTTGGCCTGAAATTTTGGCGGCAGCTTTGCGGCAAGGCGCGGGGGCAGGACGCCGGCGATGAGGCCGGTCCAAGGATAATCCTTGATGTCGTTGAGGACCGTCACGGGCCGCTGACCTGGAGCTGGCCTTCGTAGAGCATCAGGCGCGGCGCCTCCAGCTGCTCCATGAGGGCGTAGTCATGGGTGGCGATGATCACGGAGGTGCCGAGCCGGTTCAGTTCGACGAAAAGCCTGAGGAGCCGGTTGCCGATGGCCGGGTCCACGTTGCCGGTGGGCTCGTCGGCCAGGAGCAGCTCGGGCCGGCCGATGACCGCCCGGGCGATGGCCGCGCGCTGCTTCTCGCCGCCGGAAAGGACCTCGGGATAGGCATGGATGCGGTTTCCGAGCCCCACCCAGTGCAGCAGGTCGGTCACGTCGTCGGCGTAGTCGCTCTCTTTTTTTCCCATGACGCGCAAGGGGAGGGCCACGTTCTCCCAAGTGGTGAGGTGGTCGAGTAGACGGAAATCCTGGAAAACGATGCCGATCCGCCGCCGCAGCGCCGCCCGGCCGCTGGCTGGCAAATCCGCGATATTCTCGCCAAAAACGAAGATTAGGCCCCGGCTGGGCCGAAGAGACATGAAAAGAAGGCGCAGAAGCGAGGTCTTTCCGGCCCCCGATGGTCCGGTCAGGAAGTGAAAGGACCCCGGAAGCACGTGAAAGGTGACATCGCGCAAGATTTCCGGGCCTGAGCCATAGCGCAGCCCGACATTGTCAAAGCGAATCACCCGTCTTCCTTGCGCCTCTTAACATTGCCCACCACGGGCTCTTTATGCTGAACTCTCCGTCCGGTATCAATGGAATAGGGCAACGGCATGGGGCGTCCCGCACAATCGTTGCGTAGCGGGCGATTGCGGCATTCAAAATGGCAACACTAATTATCTGTCCGGCTTGCGAAACGCGTTACCAGATCAAGGCGGCATTCCCACCTGAGGGGCGCAAGGTTCGTTGCGCCAAATGCGGCCATGTCTGGCAGGCACAGCCGGAGGGGGCCGAGGCGCAAGCCGCGGCCGCGCAGCCAGCTGCTGCCCCGAAGGCGCCACCACCGCCACCTCCGCCTCAGGCTGCACCTCCGCGTCCCGAGCCCGCGCCACCACCACCGCCGCCACCACCTATGGCGGCGCCACCGCCACCACCTCCACCGGTCCAGGCCGCACCGCCGCCGCC
>NZ_JBPPND010000243.1:0-3072 GCF_051306395.1 Methyloceanibacter sp. | reverse complement strand
TGGTCCTGTAGCGCACCAGCGCCTGCGAGCTGACCCGGCCCATCGCCTGGTCGCAGGCCTCGAACGGAACAGCCGGCAGCGGCGCCATCACCTCGAGATCGCGCTGGAGCCGCTCGCCAATCGTCTCTCTGAGCCTATTCCGTTGAAAAAGTCGTTCTGGAAAGTCACTCCGGCCTGGCTCTGACGAACAAGCGTCCGCAGTCTGGTTATGCGGGTTTTGACTTTGGGCCGACCGGGAAGAGTTTTGCGAGTTTCCTGAGATTTTGGGCGGTGGCCGCGAGGAGGAATTCGTCCCTGGCGCCGCATGGCCCCCTCAGCCTTAACCGGCCGAGCCCCAGGATGCGCTTCAGGTGCGCGAACAGCATCTCGACCTTCTTTCGGAGCCTGCGGGAGACGCCGTACTCTTCAGTCTTGGCGATATCCCGGGCCATATCGCGGGCACCCTCATGCTCAGAGCGGGCGATCTTTCGGGCTGGCTGGTTCGGCGTACATTGGGCCTTCATCGGACATGCGCTGCAATCCTGCTGGCGGGCGAAGTAGCGCTTGAACCCATCCTTGCCGAACTCGGGACGGGATTGGGATATGTCGCGCCAGTAGGGTTTGAGCTTTTGTCCGGCCGGGCACGTGTACGCGTCCGTTTCGTGGTCATAGGCGAATTCGCGTACCGAGAAGGTGCCGTCAGCCCGGTCAGACTTGTCGATCACCGGGACATGCGGCTCGATGCCATGCTCCTCGACCAGCCATCCGAGCACGGGACCCGAGCCATATGCGGTGTCCGCAATCAGCCGCTCGGGGTAGAGCCCAAAACGATCCATGGCCCGATCTATCATGGTCTGAGCCGCACCCGTTTCGGCGGTGCGGATAGACCGGCTCGCTTCCACATCGACGATGATCCCATGGTCGGTGTCGATCAGGTAATTGTTGGAATAGGCGAAGAATGCAGGTCCATGCCGCGCGGCCGTCCACTGGCTGGCCGGGTCCGAATGGGAGGTGAACTTCGGCGCCACGGCGGTGGCCGCTCCAAACGCGGCGTCGTCGAGAGTGTCCAGATATTCCCGCACGGCTCGAGGCGCGGCGGCAGGATCGATCGCGCCAGCGTTCCAGTCTTCCTTGGCGGTGGAGTTCTGCTTGTTGGCGTCCGCCTGGATCAGGCTGGCGTCCACGGCAAAACGCTCCCCGCCGACCACGCCCTCCCGGATGCATCGCGCGACAACGGCCTCGAAGAGCCTTCGAAGCAGATCGCTGTCGCGGAACCGACCATGACGGTTCTTGGAGAAGGTCGAGTGATCCGGTACCCGATCGGTCAAGTCGAGGCGACAGAACCACCTGTACGCCAAGTTGAGGTGCACCTCCTCGCAGAGGCGCCGTTCGGAACGGATGCCGTGGATGTATCCAAGGAGCAGCATGCGGATCATCAACTCGGGATCCACCGAAGGCCGGCCGATGGAACTGTAGAACGCCGTCAGATGCGCGCGCACGAGCGAGAGATCGACGAACCGGTCAATCGACCGCAGCAGGTGGTCGGCCGGCACATGATCTTCGAGACGAAATTCGTAGAAGAATGCGCCCTGCGCCTGCTGCCGTGACCCCATCATCGCCCAACTCCCGCAAACCCCGCGAGGATTGAATCAGCAATTACGTCCCCTCACAACCGGACTTTTTCAACGGAATAGGCCGAAGGCAGACGCTCGCACAGAGGTGGACACTACTAAATACCTCGCCATACCAATGTTTTGATGATTCAATCCTGCTGACGCACGCGGGAGGGATCGATGTCGGGACAGCCTGGGCTTTTTGATCTGGATGAGCGCTACGCCGCGCTTTCCAAGACCGGCGATCCGCTGGGACGTCTGGCGTCGGTGGTGGATTTCGAGATGTTCCGAGGCGATCTGGACGCGGCGCTGCGGCGGTCAGACCGCGCGAGGGGCGGCCGACCGCCAATGGACGCGGTGCTGATGTTCAAGGTTCTGGTCATCCAGTCGCTCTACGGGCTCGCCGATGAGCAGACCGAGTTCCAGATTCGCGACCGGCTGAGTTTCATGCGGTTCCTCGGGCTTGATCTGCACGGCCGCGTTCCCGACGCTCGAACGATCTGGCTGTTTCGAGAGCACCTGACGAAAGCCAAGGCCGTCGAAACGCTGTTCACCCGGTTCGATGCGCATCTGCGCGAGCAGGGCTATCTCGCAATGGGCGGTCAGATGATCGACGCGTCGATCATTGCGGCGCCGCGCCAGCGCAACACCGACGCCGAGAAGGACGATCTGAAGGCCGGGCGCATCCCCGAGGACTGGACGGCGAACCCGGCGAAGCTGCGCCAGAAAGACCGTGATGGCCGCTGGACGCTGAAGCGCGGCCGGCGCAAGCGCCGGCCCGACGGGACGCTGATGATGGAGATCGCCACGCCGATCTACGGCTACAAGTCCCATATCGGCGCGGATCGCCGTCACCGCTTCATCCGCAAATGGTCCGTCACCGATGCCGCCCGTTACGACGGGCGCGAGTTGGCGGGGGTGCTCGACCCGACCAACACTGCATCGGCGGTCTGGGCGGACACCGCCTACCGTTCGGCGAAGAACGAGCGGCGCATCGCCAAGGCCGGACTGGTCTCGAAGGTTCATTTCCGCAAGCCACCCGGCAAGCAGATGTCCGAACCTCGGCGCCGCGCCAACGCCGCCCGCTCGCGCGAACGCTCCGGCGTCGAGCACATCTTCGCCGACCAGAAGCATCGCATGGCGCTGTTCATCCGATCCATCGGCCTGGCCCGTGCCCGAACCCGGATCGGCCTGGCAAATATCGCCTACAATCTGAGAAGATATCTGTTCTGGGAGAACAAGGCCGCCGCCGCGTAGGGCAAAGCCCTGAACCAAACACCGAGTGAGGCTCCCATGAGCCGGATCGCATCGCCGATCGGCGACAAACCAACGTCTACGACGTCAACCTCCGCCTCAACCATGCGGGCGATGACGAACCTAGAAGTGTCCATCTGCTTCTGGAGACGCAGGAGGCGGCGCTCGTCGCGGGCCTCCATCAACTCGTGTACGAGCTCGTCGGCGGTGGTGAATCCGACGGAGA